>JAFOYZ010000024.1 GCA_017424485.1 Bacteroidaceae bacterium | reverse complement strand
TCGTTTCGCCACTGATACCTGTTCTTATAGTCATCCAGTGCCACGCTCAGCAGGGTATATGCGATACTCTTGTCGACGCCTCGTAACGTGGGGATGATGTCTTGATAAGCCTTGACAGATGCTTCGATATGCTCCTCCTGATACCCAGCGGCCGCTATGCGCCCTTTATATACAGCCTTGAGCATGGCATGACTGTCGCCCTTGCGCTTAGCATTTCGAAGCAGCTCTTCGCTTTTCTCAAAAGCCGAGGCGTAGTGCCCCTGAACGATAAGTGTGTCAATCTCTTGCCAGTCGGTGACAGATTTTGTCTGAGCACTCAGCAGCGTGGCGCAGAGTAGTAGGGCGATGGTCAGTAGCTTCTTCATAGTGTCAACGATTGCGTTTTTAGTGCAAAAATAGTGCAAGGCGAGCGAAAACGCAAGGTTACTTCAACTAAAGTTTTCTTCCTTCGCACTTCGGTCTAGATTAAGGTACTTATCTATACACTCAGTTTGTCGTCAGTTGCGATTTTCCGTGCCGCAGCCTAATTTCTGTATTCGCCGAAGCGGATACTAAAGAGAGAGTTTTTCCTCAATAAAGCCAAAGAATAGGACTTACAATTTTCTTATAAAGCACTTACGTCAGGATGTAATGTTGTATGTAGTCTGCATTATCCCACACCTAAGTCGGTATTCTCCATCAGCACCTCAATCTTAGGGTCGTCTTTGATGAGAGGATAAACTTCGGTGGTAAACCACGATACAAGTTTGGAATCCTGTCGCACAGGGGTAGAGTTGTCGCAAAAGACGTTGACGCTGAAATACTCGAAATGCTGCCGCGCCAAAGCTATGTCTGTCAGTATATGCTCGCGGTTCTCACCCTCAGTACAACATAGTAGGCATACTCCTTGGAAATATCGTGCAATCTCTTCTGCCGTTACGTTGTCAGGCACTCCTTTGTTCCATTGGTTGCGTAGGATAGGGTTGAAACTCTCTACTCCACAGCGAAACTTTACTGAGGTAGGTGCGAACTGTTGGGCAAACTGTACCAGACGATTGCGATACATGTAGTGTGCTTCGAACCAAAGGGTATGTATCTTCTTTTCACGTACGACTTCTTGGATTAGTCCAATCGTTTGCGGATCCAATTCCATGGCCGAACCTGAGTTGATGATATCGAGTACTCCGTATTGTCCTGTCACCTGGTGTAGAATGGGTTCGTTTATCTCAAATGGAGATTCGCTGACATCGTTATGGTAGTCGCAAAACGTACATTTCTTCCAACGACAGCCTGTGCCTTGGAGTAGAACAAACTCACGAGGGAGTTTGGTGTGGATGAGAGAGTATCTGTCCATATCAATGTCTTACGAACCGACGAATAAAATGTACGACAGCATAGGCCAACGGAGTGCCAAATATGGCCTCAATGAGTAACTTGGCTCCATATTGGAAGACTATCATCAGCAGCAGATCGTGTGTTGATACCACGCCTAGAAAGGCGATAAGTACGAAGGGAAGGCTGTCGAAGAGGTAGGCTACGGCCGAACTGCCTATGGTGCGTACCCATAGGCGTTTGCCCTTGGTCCTTTCCTTGATTTTTTCCATGAGCCAAGCATTGGAAATCTCACCCAAAAGGAAACCTGTGAGTGAGGCTATCACAATGCGCGGTACATAAGAGAAAATGTGGTTATAGGCATTAGCGGTCGCATCAAGGTAATCGGGAGAGGGAAGCCACACTCCTATCTGTGTGCATAATACCATGATAATGTTACACGCAAAGGTGAGCCATATGATCTTACGTGCGGTACGGAATCCCCAAATCTCGGTGAGCACATCGCCCAACATGTAGGCAAAGGGGAATACGATGGTGCCTGCGTCAAAGTAAAATAGTCCGAATAGGCTTATGACCTTAACGGCCATGACGTTAGAAACTAAGTAAGATGTGACAAACAAGGCTGTTACAATCATAAGAGCTGTGTGATTGTTTATTTGCCTGTTTGTTCGGTTTTTTGAAGGGTTTTCCGAGACCTTGTTCATGAATGTAATTTACTATTTACGATTTACTATTTATGTACTATCTAACTATTTCGCAATTTTCTCTGGACTCTGCACTGTCTCCTCTCAGTCAAACAGTCCGCGTATGTTCTGGTACACGCTCTTGCCTAGGTGCTTATATGCAAGCTCGGTGACCTCTCGACCTCGAGGTGTACGTTTAAGGAATCCCTCCTTGATGAGGAAGGGTTCATATACCTCTTCTAATGTGCCGGAATCCTCACCTATGGCTGTGGCAATGGTGCCAAGACCTACTGGGCCGCCACCAAACTTGTCGATGATGGTGCAGAGTATCTTGTTGTCAATTTCGTCGAGTCCGTAGCGGTCGATGTTGAGCGCTTCTAGTGCATAGCGCGCTATGTCGAGATCAATGGCTCCGCTTCCCTTCACTTGTGCAAAATCGCGTACGCGGCGTAGCAGAGCATTGGCAATACGTGGTGTGCCGCGGCTTCGACGAGCAATTTCGTTGGCCGCTTCATAATCGCACGGAACGCCAAGAATCTCGGCCGAGCGTGCAATGATACGGGTGAGCACATCGTTGTCATAGTACTCTAGATGCATGTTGATGCCAAAGCGGGCGCGGAGTGGAGCCGTGAGCATACCACTACGTGTAGTGGCACCGACGAGCGTGAAGGGGTTGAGGTCAATCTGTATACTGCGTGCTGATGGACCCTTGTCAATCATGATATCGATACGGTAATCCTCCATGGCAGAATAGAGATACTCCTCAACTACTGGGGACAAACGATGTATCTCGTCAATGAAGAGTACGTCGTTGGGCTCGAGTGAGGTGAGCAGACCAGCCAAGTCGCCAGGCTTATCGAGTACAGGACCTGAGGTTATTTTAAAGCCTACACCCAGTTCGTTGGCAATAATGTTGCTCAGCGTAGTCTTTCCTAGTCCAGGAGGACCATGCAGTAATACATGGTCTAGCGCCTCGGCACGTAAGCGGGCAGCTTTGACAAAGATTCGCAGATTGTCTACTACTTTGTCCTGTCCCGAGAAGTCCTCGAAGCGGAGTGGACGTAAAGCAACCTCGAAGTCCTTGTCTTTGCCTCCTAGTTGCTGGCGGCGTATGTCAAAGTTTTCTTCCATTAATAGTATCCAATATTTGTAGGGCAAAGGTAATACAAACAAGTGGAAAAGCAAAACATGCATGATGGGTTTTGGCTGGCGATGTGAATAAAAGTCTGTAGCAAGAAATAAAAAGTTTTTCTTCCTACAGCCTTGTTCCCTATTTCGCTCGTTTATTCTTATCTTTGCGGTAAACCGCGAAAATACTTTCACTCTCTGCGAAAAATCTCGAAGCGTCTTCGTTTTTCTCGTTCGTTTATTCTTATCTTTGTGGTTCGAATAGTGGAGCTACGCTGTATTGCTAAATAGAAAATTATCATGACATCCTATAATACTGCCGTTTTACCTAACGGATTACGCATAATACATACACCATCACCTACGTCTGTCGTCTATTGTGGCTATGCATTCGATGTAGGCACACGAGATGAACGGCCTGGTGAACATGGTTTTGCTCATTTTGTGGAACACATGCTTTTTAAGGGAACTGAAAAGCGCCGTTCGTGGCATATCCTTAATCGGATGGAGAATGTAGGAGGCGATCTCAATGCTTTTACTGACAAGGAAGAGACGATAGTGTATTCGGCATTCTTGAAAAAAGACTTTGTGCGTGCCTTAGAGCTACTTACCGATATCGTGTTTCGTAGTACATTCCCCCAGCATGAGATCGAAAAAGAACGTGGAGTCATCTTGGAGGAGATAGAATGCTACGAGGACAACCCTGCCGAACTCATCTTTGACGACTTTGAGGATATCCTTTTTCGCCATCATGCGTTAGGGCACAATATCTTGGGCTCTCCTCGATATGTCAAATGCTTTGATTCTGCCCTTGCGAAACGTATCGCAGGGCGCTATTACCATCCTGTCAATGCGGTGCTGTTTGTGTATGGTAACATCAACTTCGATCGTATTGTCAGGTGGGCCGAACGCTTTACTGCTGATGTCCCTCGTGGTGAGGCTAATAATGGACGTCAAGTACCCAGTCCTTGTGTCGGAGGCCGTGTGGAAATGAAGCGCAATACGCACCAGAATCATGTGATGGTAGGCTGTGCCGGATATTCGGCATCGGACCGGCGTCGTATAGGACTCTATCTGTTGAACAATATATTAGGAGGCCCTGGAATGAATAGCCGCCTTAATTTGGCTCTGCGCGAACATTCGGGTTTGGTGTATAATGTAGAGAGCAACATTACTAACTATACTGATACGGGTGTATTTAAAATTTATTTTGGGGTTGATGCCCATGATGTAGAGCGTTGCCTAGAACTTACTCTTGGTGAACTGCATCGTTTGTGTGAGCATCCTCTTAGTACTTATAATCTTCATGCGGCAAAGAAGCAACTTATGGGTCAAGTAGGAGTGGCCTCTGATAATTTTGAGAATGCTGCTATCGGTATGGCCAAAACCTATCTGCATTATGGTACGTATGAAGGTGCTGAGGCTCTATTCCGCAGAATAGAAGCACTTACATCTTCTGAACTTTGGGATATCGCTAATGAACTATTCATACCCAATAATCTGACTACCTTAATATATCGATAGTCGCATGGCTGGAGAATTTTTTGAATGTGAGTTCGGCTATCATGCAGCGAAATATTACAAAAAATGTTTTGTTATTCACTAAAAATACCGAAATTTGCAGCCGATAATATAATTACTACAGATACAATTAATATCGCTATAGAACAATGAGTGAACAAATCATCGTAAAAGAGCGTGACGAGGTTATCGTGCGCTTCTCGGGCGACTCGGGCGACGGTATGCAGCTGGCAGGAAATATTTTCTCTACCGTGTCGGCTACCGTAGGTAATGATATATGTACCTTCCCCGACTATCCTGCCGATATACGTGCTCCGCAAGGAAGCCTTACGGGCGTGTCGGGATTCCAAGTGCATATAGGTTCAGGTAAGGTGTATACACCGGGCGACTTGTGCGACGTGCTGGTTGCTATGAATGCCGCTGCACTGAAGACACAGTATCGCTATGCCAAGCCGGATGCCACCATTATCATAGATACAGATTCTTTTGGCGCAGCCGACCTGAAGAAGGCGGCTTTCGCTACTGAAGATCCATTGGCGGAGATGGGTATTGATGCCGACCGCGTCATCGCTTGCCCCATCACCCAGATGGTGAAGGACTGCCTCGCAGGCAGTGGTATGGAGCCGAAGGCGGTGCTCAAGTGCCGCAATATGTTTGCCTTGGGTCTCGTGTGCTGGCTTTTCGATCGCGACCTGAACGTGGCGTTCAACTACCTGCGCGAGAAGTTTGCCAAGAAGCCTGCTGTGGCTGAGGCTAACATCAGTGTCATCCAAGCTGGTTACGACTATGGTCACAACACGCATAGCTCGGCAATGAACGTATACCGTGTAGAAACCAAGCACAAGGTGCCTGGTCGCTATATGGATATCACAGGTAATAAGGCTACAGCCTATGGTTTCATCGCTGCAGCCGAGAAGGCAGGGTTGAAACTTTATTTAGGTTCATATCCCATCACTCCCGCAACGGATGTGTTGCACGAGCTCTCAAAACACAAGTCACTAGGTGTGACTACCGTGCAGTGTGAGGACGAGATTGCCGGATGTGCCTCTGCCGTAGGTGCGTCGTTTGCAGGTGCTTTGGCGGTGACATCTACATCAGGCCCCGGTATCTGCCTCAAGTCTGAGGCTATGAACCTCGCTGTTATCATGGAACTTCCGCTCGTAGTACTCGATGTGCAGCGTGGTGGTCCTGCAACGGGCTTGCCCACCAAGTCAGAGCAGACCGACCTCTTGCAGGTGCTCTTCGGCCGTAATGGTGAGTCGCCCATGCCGGTGATTGCCGCTACATCGCCCACCGACTGTTTCGATGCCGCCTACATGGCATGTAAAATAGCCCTTGAGCACATGACCCCCGTGGTGCTGCTCACCGATGCTTTCATCGCCAATGGCTCGGGGGCTTTCCGCTTGCCCAACCTGGCTGAATATGCTGCTATCAATCCTCCCTATGTACCCGAAGAACTCAAGGGAAGTTGGACTCCCTACCAGCGCCAAGAGGAGAATGGCGTGCGCTACTGGGCAGTGCCGGGTCGTGAGGGCTTCCAGCATATCCTCGGTGGATTGGAGAAGGACAATAAGACTGGCGCCATCTCTACCGACCCCGAGAACCACGACCTGATGACACGCCTGCGCCAGCAGAAGATCGATGCCATCCCCGTGCCCGACCTCGAGGTGGAGGGCGACAAGGAGGATGCCGACGTGCTCATCGTGGGCTTCGGTGGTACATACGGTCACTTGCATGCTGCGATGGATGAGATGCGCGCTGCCGGCAAGAAGGTGGCGCTCGCTCACTTCAAGTATATCAACCCGCTGCCTGCAAATACAGCCGAGGTATTGCGCAAGTATCGCAAGGTAGTTGTGGCCGAACAGAACGGCGGACAGCTTGCTGCATGGCTACGTATGAAGGTTGACGGCTTCGCACCTATGCAGTACAACGAAGTGAAGGGACAGCCTTTCTCCACAAACCAGCTTATCGCAGTATTCACAAAAATGATGGAGGAATAAAACTATGGAAACGAAATATACCGCACAAGACTATAAGAAAGGTCAGCCTCGCTGGTGCCCCGGCTGTGGCGACCACTTCTTCCTCGCCTCATTGCACAAGGCAATGGCCGAGATTGGCGTCGCTCCGCACAATGTGGCAGTAATCTCTGGTATCGGTTGCTCGAGCCGTTTGCCCCACTACATGAATACCTATGGTATGAACACCATCCACGGACGTGCTGCTGCTATCGCTACAGGATGTAAGGTGGCTAACCCCGAGCTCTCGGTGTGGCAGGTGAGTGGCGATGGCGACGGACTCGCCATCGGTGGTAACCACTTCATTCATGCCAACCGCCGCAACATCAACCTCAACATGATATTGCTCAACAATCGTATTTATGGTCTCACCAAGGGACAATACTCACCTACTAGTCCGAGAGGCTTTGTCAGCAAGTCAAGTCCCTATGGTACAGTTGAGGACCCCTTCCGACCAGCCGAGCTCTGCTTCGGTGCTCGTGGCCGCTTCTTTGCCCGTGCAGTAGCAACTGATGCGCCAGGTACTGTGGAGATACTCAAAGCAGCTCATGCTCATAAAGGCGCTTCGGTGTGCGAGATTATGCAAAACTGTGTCATCTTTAACGATGGTACTCACGATAGTATCTATAACAAGGAGGGGCGTGCCAAGAATGCCATCTACTTGCGCCACGGACAGCCTATGGTGTTTGGTGAGAACAACGAGTATGGCCTTGTGCAAGAAGGATTTGGCCTTAAGGTCGTAAAACTTGGTGAAAATGGTGTGACTATCGACGATATTCTCGTGCACGACGCCCACTGTGAGGATAATACACTGCAGCTTAAGCTCGCTCTGATGGAGGGTCCCGATTACCCCATCGCTCTCGGTGTTATTCGTGATGTTGAGGCTCCCACTTACGATGAAGCCGTGGAGGCGCAGATCGAAGAAGTGAAGGCCAAGAAACCCTATCACACTTTCGAGGAGCTACTCCTTACCAATGACACTTGGGAGGTAAAATAATTAAAAGTTAAAAATTAAAAGTTAAGACAGGCGGACTGAAAGCGTTGGAGCTATAGGTTATTGCAGTTCTGTGCATGTTTTAATTCTCAACTATTAATTTTTAATTTCAAGGAAATACCGCTGCGTAATCTTACAACTCACATCTTACGTCGAAGCAGGCCCCAAAGCAGCGGGGGGCCTGCTTCTTTTTTGTCTATCTGTGTTGCTGGTGTGTTGCCATTTTGTATAAGTGTGTTTGGTGTATGAGGTGATTTGTTAACTATTGTCAGGCGGGTATTGAACTCGAAGTCGTGTTCGCGAAATGTAAACTCTGCGTGGCACTTCATTTGCGCTGTATGTGTAGAGGATATGTTGTATAACATTTTTTGTGTTCTTTAACATGAAAGTTTTAATGTAGAGCTTCTTGTTGTGGAAAATCCTTGTTAAATTTGTACACGGTTTGAAAGGGGCATTTTGCTTCTATGTAATCCTTAAAATGATAAAGTAAGAATATTAACCATAACTTTTTAATTTAATAAGCAAATGGCAAACATTGATTTGAGCAAGTACGGAATCACTGGTGCAGTAGAAGTTTTGCACAATCCGTCTTATGAAGTTTTGTTCCAAGAGGAGACAAAAGCAGGTCTTGAAGGTTTCGAGAAGGGTCAGGAGACCGAGCTCGGCGCCGTTAACGTGATGACAGGTGTTTACACCGGCCGTTCACCCAAAGACAAGTTCTTTGTAATGGACGAAGTAAGCAAGGATACTGTATGGTGGACCTCTGATGAGTACAAGAACGACAACAAGCCCGTTACAGAGGCTACT
>JAFOYZ010000166.1 GCA_017424485.1 Bacteroidaceae bacterium | reverse complement strand
TCATACGTGAAGGCACCACGAAGTCGCGTGCACCCTCAGGAGTCGAACCAATGAGGATAGGAGTCTCCACCTCTAGGAAGCCACGTTCGTCGAGGTAGCGGCGTACCTCGAAAGCCATTTTGTGACGCAGTTCAAGGTTGCGGCGCACAGCGTTACGACGCAAGTCAAGATAACGGTACTTCATGCGAATGTCATCACCACCATCAGTGTTATCCTCAATGGTGAAGGGAGGAGTCTGTGAAGCATTGAGCACAGTCATCGCGTCAACAATGATCTCAATGTCACCCGTCTCAATCTTATTGTTCTTGCTTGAGCGCTCGCTCACGGTACCTGTAATCTGGATCACATACTCGCGGCCCAACTTATTAGCCTGCTCGGTAAGCGCAGCGTCGTGATTCTCGTCAAACACCAACTGGGTGAGACCATAGCGGTCACGAAGGTCAACAAATGTCATACCACCCATCTTACGGGTACGCTGTACCCAACCGGCCAATGTTACCTTCTGTCCTACATTGGAGATACGAAGTTCTCCACAAGTATTCGTTCTGTACATAGTATATTATTTATAATTTGAATATGCTGTTAACAAACTGCAAATATACAGCTAAAAAATAACATTCCACCCTAAAACAGGCACTAAATTTTGCAGCGATGTCATAGAAAGTAGACAACATCAAATAAAAAATGGATTTCTGCAGTAATTATAATCTATTTATACATAGAATCCAGCCGACGCATCAGAATTTCCCCAATAAATTTGGTAGTTCCCCCGATTTTCATTAACTTTGCAACGCTTTTCAAGAAGAGAAGCTTTCGGGATGTAGTACAGTTGGTAGTATACTTGGTTTGGGACCAAGGGGTCGCACGTTCGAGTCGTGTCATCCCGACAAATAAAGACAATTTGCTGATGCAGGTTGTCTTTTTTATTTCTAACAAGAAAATTCAATGTTCACTTTGACACCCGGCAAATTATACCATATAAATAAGTAAGCGATACACACCTATCAGTAAAGATACAAAAGCGGGGCATGCCTATGCATACCCCGCCACATTACCTAATAAAGGACAGCCTAACTATTACTCTGCAGACTCCTCCTTCTTATCTGTACCCTTGCGGATGGCACGCTTACGAGTCTTCTTCTCAGGAGCCTGTACATTTGTTTCCTTTACACCTGCCAATTCAGGGTCAATCAAGATACGTCCGCAATACTCACATACGATAATTTTCTTACGCATTTTAACATCGAGCTGACGCTGAGGCGGAATCTTATTGAAGCAACCTCCACAAGCATCACGCTGAACATATACTACACCAAGACCATTACGTGTATTCTTACGAATACGCTTGAATGACTGCAACAAACGCGCTTCAATAGTAGCTTCCAACACTTTAGCACGTTCACGCAACTTTTCTTCCTCCTCTTTGGTTTCAGAAACAATTTCCTCAAGTTCTGCTTTCTTCTCCTCCAAATCTTTCAGACGTTCTTCGAGCAACTCCTCTGTACGAGCGATATCCTCCTGCTTATTCTTCTGCTCAGCAGCATACTGACGAAGCTTCTTCTCACAGAACTCTACCTCAAGACTCTGGAATTCGATTTCTTTGGCCAAAAGATCATACTCGCGATTATTACGCACGTTATTCTGATCCTCTGTATATTTCTCTATCATGGCTTTGGCCTCTTCAATCTTAGCCTTACGCTTGTTTTCCTCAAGTCTTACATTCTCGATATCAGCAGCAAAGTTTGCAATACGTGTGCGCAAACCTGCCACCTCATCCTCCAAGTCCTCAACCTCGAGAGGAAGTTCACCACGCAATGTCTTGATGCGGTCAATCTCAGAGAAAATGAGCTGCAACTGATACAATGACTTCAGTTTTTCTTCTACAGTGTAATCTTGTAGATCTTTCTTGGTTTCTTTTGCCATAAATTACAAATAATATATAGGGTTTGTATTCAATGATGTCTTTTCTATCTTTAATTCCGGAAAGTGCCGACGAAGCATATCTTCAAATATATCCATCGTATACTGTTCGCTTTCATAATGTCCCATCTCGGCTATAAGTAAATCGCCATCATGACCAAAGTAATCATGATAACGCATTTCACCTGTAAGAAAGGCGTCAGCACCCTGCTTTATAGCATTATCCAATAGGAATCCTCCAGCGCCACCGCATAAAGCCACTTTACGTATCTTACGCCCACAAAGCGCATTATGACGTAGGCACTTAATGTCAAACAAAGTTTTTAACCTATTCAAGAAAGGTTCTTCATCCTCTGCTTCTGGCAAGACCCCTATCACACCAGCACCAGAGGGCATCAAAGACTGTTTTGTCTCAAGGAAAGCGATATTATCAAGTCCTATCTTCTCAGCGATACGGTAATTTACACCGCCTTGGGCATTATCCAGATTTGTATGAGCGGCGTATATACCTACACCATTCTTGATGGCTTTGACGACACAACGCTCCACATAGGTTTTGCCAGTAATAGACTTCAACCCATGAAACAACAAAGGATGGTGTGCAACGATCAAGTTACACCCCTTACGTACGGCTTCATCTATTACATCTTCCGTCACGTCTAGACACAATAAAGCCCCTGTAACTTCCTGCTCCTCTGTCAATCCTATTTGCAAGCCCGCATTATCGAAGCTGTCTTGCAAAGGCAGGGGCGCATACTGTTCAAGGGCGTCCAATATTTGTTTAGCCTTCATTATTTCAATAATCTCTGCAAAGGTAGGAAATTATTCTGAATTATGAATAATGATTATTGAATTATTTACATCAACTTCACCAGACCCTACCCTTTCATTACCTGCTTCATACGGCCAAATCCATCAAAGGCACGCTTAGAAGAGAATTGTATGGCAATCATCAGCGACAACATAGATGCCGACATCGTTATCACCACTATCATTATCTGATACTTGATAGCAACATGGGGGCTACTTCCACCTAGAATTTGACCAATCATCGTACCGGGTAACGAAACAAGTCCCATAACCGCCATATTAGCAATCGTAGGACTGAATGATTTCACTATTGCCTGACGAACAAAAGGTTTTAATGCTTCACTACGAGAGGCACCATTGCCTAGTAAGAAATAATAGAGATTCTGTTCGCGCTGCAAAGTCGAATAAAACGTACCGACAGCTATTACATTTACCGTAAGCATATTACCCAACAATATACCCATAATAGGAATAAAATATTGCGCACTGAAAACATTATCAAGTTTGAGGACTATACCCAAGAAATACAAGCCTATCAGTATACCAGCAACAACAAAACCTACAATAAGTGGCATCATCAACACACCACGTTTCACCCCAGTACGAGTAAGCGCAGTCTCTGAAGCTATATAAACCATAATAAACACCCATACGGAATTGATTACAGGATTGTCCCACTCAAAAAGATAGCGAAGGTACACACCGATAAAAAGCATCTGAACCACCATACGTACAGCACCTATGCATATACCTTTTAGCAATTTGGTCTCGTAACGCCATATATAAAAAATAGGTATCAAGAGCAAGAGCATACCTATCAGCAAACTGATGTATGATATATCAATTGTTCCCATGATTAGTCAAGTTGAATTATGGTAGAGCATCGAGATGCGAATACTGGATCATGCGAAACCGCAACAATAGTCTTCCCCTCACATCGAGCATCAAGAAGGAACTTTATTACAAGATCACGCGATTTTTCGTCAAGAGCAGCAGTAGGTTCATCAAGCAGCCAAATCTGCTTGTCAAGCATACCCAGAACCGCTATCATTAGACGTTGGCGTTGGCCTCCAGAGATTTCAGCCATACGTTTATCGAGTAGTTCAGGCTCCAATCCTAAGCGCGAAAGATTTTGATGTAATAAAGGTATGGATAATCGTATATTCTTTACACCACCAATACGAAACGTCTGATATACGATATCCATAACATCATCATTCGGAAACACAAGTTCTTGAGGCAGATACGCAGTTATTTTACGAACATAAGCGCACGTACTTTCATTCAAGCTAGCACCTGCAATCTTAATGCCACCACCACAATAAGGTGTAAGTCCTATCAAGGATCTCAAAAGTGAAGTTTTACCACATCCAGAACGACCAACAAGACATGCCAGTCCTCCCTTCTCTACCCTACAAGAGAAGTTCCGAACCACTTGTTCATCGCCAAAGCGGATGGATATATTATTTACCTCGAGCATTCGTTCTTTTATTTCAAACTACAAAATTACGAATTTTATCCGACATACACACCCATAATGCAGATAAATGTAATCTTCGACAGTATTAGCAGTAGATAAACACAAGTAAATGCACCAAACTTTTTTAAGTTTCCGTTGTTTTATCAGTCGAATCAAAACCCAAAGCCTTATGAAAAAGATCATTTATCTGACAAGTGCTATATGCTTTTTCTTTAGCACGTTGTCATTTGCACAGTCACGTAGCGAGAAAGAAAAGGAATGGCGTGCTCAGCGCGAGCGCCTCCGCAACCAAGAGCGCGCCATAGAGCAACGTCAAGACTCTATAGCTTACAACGAAGCCATTATAGCGCTGAAAGAAGGGGATTGGGTATTGGAAGCCAATAATGTAAACTTTTTCAATGGTATTACCCGATTCGTGTCTTCCAACACTAACTATATCAGTTGTAAAGATGGCGAAGGAACGGTACAGACCGCATTTAACAACTTCACTTATAGTCCCAACGGACTGGGCGGTGTGACCGTCCAAGGAGACATCTCAGGAGATCGCATGTCAACAGACAAAGATGGTAACGTATACTATAGTTTCAACATACAAGGCAGTGCAATCTCGGCCACTGTATATTTAACACTTACTGGAGGAACAAACCAAGCGAGCGCCACTATCAACCCTAATTTTTCGGGACGTTCAATGACGCTTGATGGCTATCTGGTCCCCTATAGCCAGTCCAGTGTATTTCAAGGTATCCCCCAGTTTTAGCCAATCGATTTATTTATAAAATTATTGCCGCCCTGATAGTGATATCATCTGGGCGGCATCTATATAATACCATACCTTCATCTATTTCAGAAACACAAAGAACACCGCTGCTATAAGACAACCAAAGGCCACAAAATGATTCCATTGCAACGCCTCTCCCTTAAAGAAAACGATAGTAAACAGCGTAAAAATTGTGATTGAGATAACCTCCTGTATAACTTTTAGCTGCATCAGCGTAAATGCGCCTCCATTGCCTACAAACCCCATCCGGTTTGCAGGCACTTGGCATGCATACTCAAACAGCGCCAAGAACCAACTGATAAGAATTACGATATAAAGCGGCGTATTATCAGTAACAAGTTTCATCTGTTGTAATTTCAGATGCCCGTACCAGGCGAATGTCATGAACACATTCGATACGATAAGCAATAAGACAGTTCCTATTCCGTGCATTTTTTCTTCCTATAATAATAATTCGGCCGTCAAAATTAGTGCAAACCGAGAGAAAAAGCAAGTTTACTTGCATTTTTCCGAGGTGCAGCCTAATTTCAACCGGCAAAAGCAAGTTAAAATTAGTGCAAACCAAGAGAAAAAGCAAGTTTACTTGCATTTTTCCGAGGTGCAGCCTAATTTCAGCCGGCAAAAGCAAGCAAAATTAGTGCAAACCGAGAGAAAAGTCAAGTTGACTTATTATATTCCATTACCCCAAGTATCTTTTATAGCCCAACAACTAGTGCTAACGATTAATGGCAACCACCCAAACAGTGATTGCCATTACGATTTCCAAAGACAATAAAAAGTATGCGATAAGGGTTATTCTACCACCTCTGCATCAGTTATCTCAATGGGCCTACACACGTTCTTTCTCTGTTTGGCAGTACGCCACGCAGCAACCATATCGTTGATTGCACTTACCACACATCCAATACCTATCAGAATAAAAGGTAGCGCAGCTGCCTCAAACGGATTGAGCAAGACAAACAGACCTAGCAGTAACACTAGAACAGGAAAAGCATAAAGAGGCCATGCCACAGGTAACGCACGACTCGACACAGCCAATGTAGCCAGCTGATAAATACCTAAAGCAACGAGCACACCTCCTATTACATACATAAAGATACCTACAAAGAAACTAGGCGATACCACTAACCACAAACCGAGCAAGAAACTACCCAATGCAGCCAAAGGAAACATGGGACGTTGCTCAAGATGACGTAGATAAGACAAAAGTGAATAGAAACCTGGAATCATGAGCAAAGCACCAACAGCAATAATGAGAATATTTAATGCACTATCACCTAAAACAATAAAAAGCACTCCTATGAGCAGCACACTGACACTACGAATAATTTGTACATTCATAACTCCCGATATTTAAAATTCCATATATTACACACGAAATTAGTTTATTAAATACAACTCACCAAATAACATCTAATAATTTTAACAAATGTTACAAAACAAACACACATTAGCCTCAATTGTTTGTTCAGAAAGCATCTTTTCACTATCTTCGCATTCGAAAACAGAAAACACCCATCTTATGCTATGATCGCATCGTCACAGACATCCATATTGTTGATTTATACTGGAGGTACCATCGGCATGATACAAAACCCCGAGACGGGAGCTTTAGGAAATTTCAATTTCGATCAGCTGTTGTTACAAGTACCCGAAATCAAGCGTTTTAATCTCGACATTTTTGCTTATGCTTTCGAACCTCCTATTGATTCGTCAGACATGAATCCCGACTTTTGGGCCGAACTAGTACGCATCATCTATAGCAATTATGAAAGATACGATGGTTTCGTCATCCTTCACGGCACCGACACTATGGCCTTCACGGCCTCAGCACTCAGTTTTATGCTTGAGGGGCTAATGAAACCAGTCATTCTAACAGGAAGCCAACTCCCCATAGGCGCATTGCGTACCGACGGCAAGGAAAACCTACTGACAGCCATAGAGATAGCAGCAGCCAAGAATAGCGACGGCAGTCCCATAGTACCAGAGGTATGCATATTCTTCCACGAGAAGCTCATGCGAGGTAATCGGACTACCAAAATCAGTGCCGAAAACTTCGATGCATTCGAATCAAACAACTACCCCATATTAGCACATTCTGGTATCGAGATACAATATTACAGACACTTCATACGTCCATTCGACCCATCGGCAACACTTAAGCCACACTATAAGATGAATGCTGATATCATCATCTTCTCGCTATTCCCCGGCATACAGCCCACCATTGTCAAGAAGATACTCAAGAGTCCAGACCTCAAAGGTATCATTTTCCGCACTTTCGGCAGTGGCAATGCACCACAATTTCCATGGCTCACAGAATCTCTCACCGAGGCCACACAAGCCGGCAAGGTTATAGTCAATATCACCCAATGCAGTACAGGAAGCGTAAAGATGCATTTGTATGAGACCGGGCGCCAACTTCTTGAGGCTGGCATCATCAGCGGACACGATTCTACCGTAGAAGCAGCTATAACCAAACTCATGTATCTCATGGGGAAAGGACTTAATCCCGAAAACATACGCGCCGAGATGAAACGTTCGATAGCAGGCGAAATCAGTGTCTGAGGGTTACGAAGGCAATGATGAAAGACGAAAGGGCAAATCGTCTCCAACAACGCAAGAAATCTACCGACAAAAACAGCCAATAATATAACAAACAATCATTAATAACAACCGCAATGAAAAAGCTACTATCACTCATGCTCCTCGCTTGCCTTAGCAGCACATTAATGGCACAAGGCACCGTGGATGACTACAAACGTGCTTTTGCACAACGCGCCAAATATTCGGGCAAAGTGTACTACGACAACGTACAGCCTACATGGATTGGCAACACTCACAGTTTCTGGTACATACAAAACACTCCTGACGGACGCAACTATCTCCTTGTCAACAGCGACAAGCAAAAGCGTTCCGAGCTCTTTAACCACGACAAATTAGCCAAAGCGCTCAAAGATGCCACTAAGCGCGACTATCGCGCCAATGGTCTTTATCTCGACCGCCTTATGGTAGATGAGAAGTTGAGCGCCCTACACTTCCAAGCCAACGGACATCGTTGGTCATATGACATCCGCAAGAACCAACTCACTGACGAAGGCGCTATCCCCCAACAACGTCAAGGTCGCCAACGTCATTGGATGGAGCGCGATGACGAGCTGGAAGCAGCTCCCGTGAGCTCTCCCGATGGCAAGTATATCGCCTACATCAAGAACCATAATATATATGTACGCGAGCGCGCCACGGGTCGTGAGCGCCAGCTTAGCATTGATGGCACATTGGCCAACTACTACTCTGCCTACATACAATGGAGCCCCGATAGTCGTAAGGTAGCATCGTGCAAGATACGCCCCACGGAGAAACGTTATGTATACTATGTAGAGTCATCACCAGCCGACCAACTACAGCCCAAGCTCCACAAGCAGGAGTATGCCAAGCCCGGAGATGAGCTTCCCTTCAAGGTACCCTGCATATACGAAGTAGAGACAGGCCGCGCCATCATCCCATCTACCGAATTGTTTAACCATCAGTACCACATCAGCCGCCCATCTTGGGACAAGGATAGCCGTACACTGACATTCGAGTATAACGAACGTGGCCATCAGAACTACCGTATCCTGGAGATTTCAGCCGAAGACGGTACCGTACGCCCCATCATTGAAGAGAGTAGCGACAAGTACGTCAACTATTCACGCATCTACCGTCATCACCTCAGAGACGGCAAGCGCATCATATGGTCAAGCGAGCGCGACAATTGGAACCACCTCTACATGTACGACCGCGCTACAGGCAAGCCCACTCATCAGATTACCAAAGGTGAATGGTATGTGCGAGACATCATCCGCATCGATGAGGAGAACGAGTTCATATACTTCTCTGCCAATGGTGTACAGACCGACGAAGACCCCTACCACATCCGCTACTATCGTATAGGCTTTGATGGCAACGGACTCACCGACCTCACTCCCGAACGTGGCACTCACAAGGCTTGGTTCTCACGCGACATGCAATATCTTGTAGATGTATATTCTACAGCCAACGATGCACCAGTAGCCGTTCTCCGCAGTGCCAAAGATGGCAGCGCCGTAATGGCTCTTGAAACAGCCGATATCAGCCGCCTCGAAGCAGAAGGTTGGAAAGCACCCGAAGTATTTGCAGCCAAGGGTCGCGACGGCAAGACCGATATGTGGGGACTCATCATCCGTCCGTCAAACTTCGATCCCAACAAGAAATATCCTATCCTTGAGTACATCTACCAAGGCCCTGGCGACCACTACGTACCCAAAGCATTTACTGCACACCACTACTATATGAGTTCGATCGCCGAACTTGGATTCATCGTAGTCTTTGTTGATGGCATGGGCACTTCGTTCCGCTCACGCGAGTTTGAGAACGTATGCTACAAGAACCTTAAGGATGCAGGTCTGCCCGACCACATCAGCTGGATACGTGCTGCTGCCGAGAAATATCCCTATATGGACATCGATCGTGTAGGTATCTATGGTTGCTCAGCAGGTGGCCAAGAAGCCATGACTGCCGTACTCTTCCATCCCGAGTTCTATAAAGCAGCCTACTCAGCCTGCGGATGCCACGACAACCGCATGGACAAGATCTGGTGGAACGAGCAATGGCTAGGCTACCCCGTTGGTGACCAATACAAGGAAGGCAGTAATGTAGAGAACGCCCACCTGCTCACACGTCCGCTCATGCTTGTCGTAGGAGAGATGGACGATAATGTAGACCCCGCCTCTACCATGCAAGTAGTGAATGCACTCATCAAAGCCGATAAGGAGTTTGAGTTCGTATTCCTCCCTGGCCAGCGCCACACCATGGGCGAGGCATACGGAGAGCACAAGCGCTACGACTTCTTCGTACGCCACCTGCTCGGTGTCAATCCCCCCGATTGGAATGAGTTCAAGTAACACAAAAAGGAGGACCAAATTGGTCCTCCTTTTTCTATCTATAGAGCAGCTACATCACCAGTTACAAAGGCGGTAAGAGACTTAAAGTTCAAGAAAGAAAACCTATATTATATTACAGTCCCAAAGCCAAGCCCATTTTCTCAACAGTAGCATCCGAAGCGGGCACAAGCGGCAGTCTTAACACATTCTCTACCCTACCCTGAAGATTCATCAGAGCCTTGATTCCAGCGGGATTTCCATCAGCAAACAGCAGGCCATATAAAGGAGACAATTGGTCATCTATCTCACGAGCCTTATCAAACTCTCCAGCTATAGCATGATGCACCAATTGCGAGAACTCTTTAGGGAATCCGTTTCCTATCACGGAGATTACACCCTCTGCTCCCGACTTTATCAATGGTAGTGTGATAGCATCATCCCCAGAGAAGACTTTAAAGCCACTTGGCCTACGAGATATTATCTCGTTAATCTGTTCAATATTGCCCGAAGCCTCCTTTATACCTATTATATTACTACAATCTTCAGCCAGTCGCAGAGTCGTTTCAGGTAACATATTCACACCAGTACGTCCTGGTACATTGTACAATACCACAGGCATATCTGTAGCATCAGCGATTGCCTTAAAATGGGCATACAATCCCTGCTGCGAAGGTTTATTATAATAAGGCACTACAGATAATATCGCATCCACTCCCACCATGGAGTCATTTTTCAGTTTTTCAATGATGTTTTGCGTACAATTGCCACCACAGCCCAATAGGATAGGCAATCGACCTGCATTGCGTTTGATCACAGCCTGGCGCACCTTGAACTGTTCGTCAGCACTCAAAGTCGGAGTTTCAGCAGTAGTACCAAGTACACATAGGAAATCAGTATTATTCTCTATCTGATAGTCAACCAGCCTATCCAGTGCTGCATAATCAACAGATCCATCTATATTAAAGGGAGTAATCAAAGCGACTCCCATACCACGTAATTCTTTTCTTTTCATTATATACAATCTGATTACCGCTACAAAATTACCTATTTTTTATTAAACTGCACCTAATACGAACTCTATTTTATTACTATAACAGAAATATTCGTACCTTTGCCCTGATTATTTGTCCACTATGAAAAAGGAACGACACTATATATTCAATAATGGCCGGCTCTTGTTGAACAACAATGGCGGCACCCATGACATACCCGAAAAGCCCCTGTCATCCACAAGCAACCCACATCTTTTCGGTGAGCACGACAACATACAGCTCTATGTCAGCGAGAGTTGTACAGATTCAGAAAGTCTGCCCGAAGGATATGAATGGATAGGACTACGCGAAACCTTCAATCTGCTACCACACCCTATTTATATCGAGGCCGGCAAAGCTAGTGAGATACTCTACTTCGACACACATCATCACTATTGCGGCATCTGCGGAGCTCCCATGGAGTGGCACACCGCCATCAGCAAGCGCTGCACTCAGTGTGGTGATGAGATATGGCCACAGCTCAACACGGCCATCATCGTGCTCGTCCACAAAGGCGAAAAGGCTCTTTTGGTCAAGGCAAGGAATTTCAAGCGCGACTATTACGGTTTAGTCGCAGGATTTGTCGAAACAGGCGAGTCACTTGAAGAATGTGTACGCCGCGAAGTGTATGAAGAGACCGGCCTTGCGATCGACAACATACACTATTTTGGCAGCCAGCCATGGCCCTATCCCATGGGATTGATGATAGGCTTTCATGCCGACTATGTATCAGGAGATATAGCTCTCATCGACGGCGAACTCAAGGATGCCAACTTCTTTGACCGAGACAATCTGCCACCTATCCCAGGAAAAATGAGCATGGCACGCATGCTCATTGATAGTTGGGTTAAGGGTTCAGAGTTTAGGAGTTAGAGTTTAGTGTTTAGAGTTTAGAGAGTCCATCAACCATTATCAATTATCCATTATCCACAAACCCTCAACTCCCCAAAAACTATTGCATAAATGGATAGTTATGCTTATCTTCGCATCGTAATTGCGTATTTTATAAATATCATTAATATAAACTATGAGAAACAGATTCCTTACTACATTGCTCACGCTGTGCATAGCGGCAGTGGGTATACTGAAAGCTGAGAATGACAAACCCTTTGTTATCCCCGAACTGCGCCAGTGGCAAGGTGCCGATGGCATGGTAGCCATCAGCCCCAGCACCAAGGTGATATATGTCAATGCCGAGCTCTCCTATGCTGCCGAAGCCATGGCCGAGGACTATGGCCTATTGTTTGGCAAGAGCATGAAGACCAAGAACGCCAGCAAGGCCCCCAAGGGCACTATCATCATGGCCCTCACCAACGACAAAGAGCTGGGCGACGAGGGATACAGCATTGAGATTGGCGACTGCATAGTCATCCAGGCCAATACACCCACCGGTGCCTATTGGGCTACACGTACTCTACTACAAATCCTTGAGCAGTACAAAGGTACCCACCTTCCTAAGGGCACCATTCGCGACTGGCCCGACTACGCACTGCGCGGTCTGCTCCTCGACTGTGCACGCAAGTTCATCCCCATGGATTATCTCAAGACCTTCACCAAGGCCATGGCCTACTACAAGATGAACACCATCCAGGTACACCTCAACGACAATGGTTTCAAGCAATACTTCGGCAACGACTGGAACAAGACCTACTCGGCCTTCCGTCTCGAGAGCGAGCTCTTCCCCGAGCTCACCGCCAAGGACGGCAGCTACGGCAAGGACGAGTTCCGCCAGTTCCAGAAAGATGCCGCTAAGATGGGTGTGAACATCATCCCCGAGATTGACATCCCCGCCCACTCACTCGCCTTCGCCCATTATC
>JAFOYZ010000165.1 GCA_017424485.1 Bacteroidaceae bacterium | reverse complement strand
CCCATCCATCCCTTCGGACAATCGCGTACTTGGCCCAATGCTGTCACTCGCGAGTATTGTCAGGCTCAGCTCGATGCCCACCGAGTGTTCCAACCCAAAACTTTTGTTACCTCTGTGTTTGTGAATATGGTAGCGGGTCCTATGGATATGAACAATGGTATGTTTGACTTGCGTCAGGGACGTACTACCCGTGTTGATGAGAGTCAGCCTGTGCCTTCGACCCTTGTTGCCGAGGCTGCTCGCACCCTCATCACCTACTCAGGTGTTACCATTATCCCCGATATCCCAGAGTATTACCTCAAGTATCCCGAACTGCTCGCTTTCCTCTCTGCACAGAAGATGCCATGGCGCGAGAGTCGTACACTGGCTGGCGAGATAGGGGAATATATCGTGATGATGCGTGAGACTGATGAGGCTTACCTCATAGGTGTAGCTACCAACGAGGAGAACCGCACGATAGATGTTCCTCTCTCTTTCCTTGGTGATGGTACCTATGAAGCGGCTATCGTGGAGGATGGCGAGGGCGCCCATTATCTCACTCATCGAGAGACTCTCAAGAGTAGCACCAAGAAGGTGGCTGCCAATGATGCCATTCAGGTGACTTTGGCTCCTGGTGGTGGTGCATGTGTAATGATAATGAAGAATCATAAATAAATAGCATTATGGAAAAAACTTGGAGATGGTTCGGTAAGAACGATAAGATTACGCTGACGATGCTGCGGCAGATAGGCGTTGAGGGTATTGTAACTGCATTGCACGACGTACCCAATGGCGAAATTTGGACTTTGGAGGCCATCAATGAACTCAAAGCATACATTGAGAGCTATGGTTTGCGTTGGTCGGTTGTGGAGAGCTTGCCTGTGTGCGAAGCCATCAAGTATGGTGGTCCCGAGCGCGATACCCTTATCGAGAACTATAAGGTGAGCCTCGCCAATCTTGGTAAAGCTGGTGTGAAGACGGTGTGCTACAATTTTATGCCAGTACTCGATTGGGCACGTACCGAGCTTGACCACCCCTGGGCCGATGGCTCCACCTCGCTCTACTTCAATCGTGTGAAGTTTGTTTACTTTGATTGCTATATCTTGTGCCGCCCTGGTGCTGAGGCCGACTATACGGCTGAAGAACTTACAGCAGCTGCCGAGATGCACAAGACCATTACCGATGAGGAACGTCGTGCATTGGTAGATACCATCATTGTAAAGACTCAGGGTTTCGTCAATGGTAACATTAGCGAGCGTGATGCCGACCCCGTGAACCGCTTCCGTGAATTGTTGGCTTTATACGATGGTATCGATCGTGATACCCTGCGTGAGAATATGAGGTACTTCCTCTCGGCTGTGATGCCCGTGTGTGAAGAGTTTGGCGTGAATATGTGTGTACACCCAGATGATCCTCCTTGCCAGTTGCTAGGATTACCACGAATAGTGACGTGCGATGAAGATATTGAATGGTTCTTGAATGCTGTTGATAATCCACACAACGGACTCACCTTCTGCTGCGGATCGCTCTCTGCTGGTATACAAAATGATGTGCCTGCATTAGCACGCAAGTATGCTGCCCGTACTCACTTTGTGCACCTACGTAGTACAGATGTATTGCCCAATGGCGACTTTATCGAGGCCGACCATCTCAAGGGGCGTGCTAATCTTATTGAGGTAGTGCGTATTTTCGAGCGTGAGAACCCAGGTGTACCCATGCGTGTTGATCATGGTCGTACCATGTTGGGTGATGAGGACAAGGGTTATAATGCTGGTTACTCGTTCCATGGACGCATGATGGGACTTGCTCAAATGGATGGCGTTATGGCTGTTGTGCGCGACGAACTGAAAGCTTAAGACTACATTTTATATTTGATTATGTTAGAGCCATTGAGAACTAATTCTCAATGGCTCTAATGTATGCTGCAGCGGCTTCTGCACAGCGCTCTCCATCTATTCCAGCCGAGACTATTCCGCCAGCATATCCTGCGCCTTCGCCACACGGGAAGAGTCCGCCCACGGAGATGTGTTGTAGGGTCTCTCTGTCGCGGATGATGCGCACAGGAGCCGAAGTGCGTGTCTCTAGACCTATCACAGTGGCTTCGTTGGTGAGGAATCCTCGTGAAGTGCGTCCAAAATGCTCGAATCCTTTTTGTAAGCGACTGCTGATAAACTCAGGCATCCAGAAATGCAGTGGAGAGGAAATGAGTCCTGGAGTGTATGATGATGGAGGCAGGTCGTACGACAACTTACGACGTGTGAAATCGACCATTCGTTGTGCTGGAGCTGTCTGTCTGCGATTGCCTTGCATCCAACACTGTCGCTCCAGCTCCTCTTGCAGGTGAAGCATTGCGAGAGGATGGATGCTAGAGGATTGAGTGGTGGTGTTGTCAACGGCTAATGGAGAGTTATCTATCAAGGAGATATCCTCAGGTCTTATCTCTACTACCATACCTGCGTTGCTCCAGCGTGAGTTACGATGCGATGCCGACATTCCGTTCACTACAATTTGTTCAGGTCCACTTGCTGCAGGCACCACTGCTCCTCCAGGACACATGCAAAAACTATATACACCGCGTCCGTCGACCTGACTGACAAAACTATACTCGGCAGCTGGTAGGTACTTCCCTCGTCCATGCTTGTTGTGATATTGTATTTGGTCGATGAGTTCGGCTGGATGTTCCAGTCGTACACCTACAGCTATGCCTTTGGCTTCTATGTCGATACCCGATGCATAGAGGTGCTGATAAACGTCTCGAGCCGAGTGGCCGGTGGCCAATATTACGGGACCGCGGAAGGTGCGTCCAGTATTGGTCTCAATTCCTACTATTTTGTTGCGTTCTATGACGAGGCGATCCATACGTGTCTCGAAGTGCACCTCGCCACCGCAGCGTTTGATGGTCTCGCGCATATTCTCGATTACGCGTGGCAGTTTGTCGGTTCCAATATGCGGATGAGCATCGCTCAATATGGTTGTTGAAGCCCCATGCTGACAGAATACGTTGAGTATCTTCTCCACGCTACCGCGTTTTTTACTGCGTGTATACAGCTTACCATCAGAATAGGCACCTGCACCACCTTCTCCGAAACTATAGTTGCTCTCGGGGTCTACGATATGTTCACGCGAAATGCGTGCTATATCACGTTTGCGGGTATGCACATCCTTGCCTCGTTCTACAACGATAGGACGGCAACCCAGTTCGATGAGGCGCAAAGCGGCGAAGAGACCTCCAGGGCCTGCACCTACAACTATCACTTCAGGCCCCTCATCTACCATGGGGTAGTAGGTCTCAGTATATTCATCGTCAGTGGGTAGCTCATTGATGTATATCCTTATGGTGAGGTTCACGTAGATGGTGCGTTGGCGTGCGTCGATACTTCTTTTTAGTGTGCGAACAGCTTTTATCGTACGTGCGTCAAGTCCTTTTTCGCGCGCTACATATAATTTTATGCTCTGTTCGCTTGCTGCCTGTTCGGGCAGAATTCGGAGTTGAAGTTCTTGAATCATAGGGGATATGCCTGTGTTGTCTATTGTTAGTAGGGTGAAGGTATATGTCTTATTTGTCTCTATATCGTTCTATTAGGTGTTGGGGCAGACGCACTACGCAGATGTTCATTGAACGACCATCTTCGGATAGCATAGCCGACTGTATTTCTATAGCCGTACCATCGGGCTTGAATGTGGGGTGCACATGGTCGCGTGCCGTGGTCTTGTGTCCGGCGCTGAGCAGTATGCGTTCCTTGGTATGGCGATCGATAAGCCATAGTTCGCGTGCAAAGGTGTCGCCTGCCACCCAATGTCCGTCTTGTGAACCTGCCACATGCCATATGTTGTCGCCATCTACTTGTCCTTCGAGGGTAAACTCACGTGTGCGCATATTCACGACGGCTAGTCCAGTGGCATAGGCTTTGGTACCTGCAGGACCCCAGTCCTTGGTGTAGTCGGCAGGCTGTTCGTCTATTCCTATCTTGCGGTGTCCTACGATGGCGAAGGCTAACTCATCGGCGCTGATGACGGCCTCGTGAGTCACCCAATCATATTCGGTCTCGTGGTAGATGGGACGCAGTTCTGTACCGTCAGCATTTACCATCCATGTGCGTTGCGGTGCCTTTCCTCCTGTCTCCCAACAGAATATCACTTCGCCAGGGTGCCAAGGGTTGCCTTGTATGTGGCCTACTTGGAAATGCACGCTCACCACATGGCTCGTTTCTCCTGTGGTAAGGTCTATCTTTCCAATGCCTGAGGGGCCTGCACCCATATTGCGTGGGCCAAACGTGCCCGATATCTCCTCCTTGATAGGGAATTGTCCGGCATATTGTTTGCCTAGACGGAAATAGGCAAAGGTCTCGCTTCCGTCAAGCGCCATGTCGCCCATGGCACCCATAGCTGCGGGTATGATGCCACAGATGCGTTCGTAATGGTTCTTTTTCTTCAGACGGTTTGCCTCAGAGTCAGCGAATAGGCGTTCGAGATCTATCTCCACCACCTCCATGTCTCTTTCACGTGATCTCTCACTGCTCTCTTCCTTTTTCTTTTTTACGGACCGCATATAGTAGAGGTGCATCGATTGGCGTGCCACGCAGAGCATACCCGAAAATCCACCTTCTGTAACCTGCACGATATCGCCAGTCTCTTCATTTACAGCCATCGCCTCACCGGGGACTCGGTCTGAGCGGAACACCACCCACTTTCCGTCCGAGGTCCATTGGTTGTGCGTCTGGTATATCTTGCTATCTTCTGTTCCGCTTTGGCTGGTGAGAAAGATGAGCTCCACTCCAGTCTTCGGGTCATTGATGACTTTTCTTTCCGAGGGGAAGCGTCGTCCTAACTGTGCTGCTGTGGGCATGGCTGTCAGTACCATTATCGTCAGCCATAAGAAGGTGCGCATTGTCTGTTTCATAGAACTAAAGGGCATTAGTGTGTTAGAATCTGATGCTACCGTCGTAGTTGAATATAGGCTTATCGGTCTTCACCTCTTCGTCGTAGAACTGCACGGCGCTGTCGTTTGATTTAGGGTGTTGCTCTTTCAGTAGTTTGATGACTTCGGCTCCAGCCCAAATGACTGGGCCATAGCCATGAGCGGCCATCACATGTACGGGTCGATAGGCGTAGAATGCGGCATCGAATCCCATGCCTGTACCTACGCATACACCTTCTACCTGTCCTTGCTCATTGACAGCCGACTCTACGGCATGCCATCCTGCCAGTACGATAGGACCATAGGCCTTAGCGTCTATCCATCCCCGATTGATGGCATGAGCCATACAGTATGTATAGATAGCTGTGGCTGAGGTTTCCAGATAGGTGTCGTTGCGGTCGAGTAGCTGGTGCCAGAATCCGTCGTGATGCTGTAGGGTGGCCAGTCCCTTCACATGAGCCTTTAGTAGGCTG
>JAFOYZ010000164.1 GCA_017424485.1 Bacteroidaceae bacterium | reverse complement strand
CGATGATTCGCTCACTCACGTGTTGGGCGAGCACATTGCTGAGGGAGGCGAAGCAATGGTGTATGACCATGGGGCTACGCTGATAAAGTCTATCGGGCTAGACTATTTTGTGGAACCCGTGTTTGCCCTCGACCGCATATCGCTGCACAATGCGTATTTTCCCGAAACGGCGCTCATTGTATTGGGATTTGGTCGCAATGAAGAGGGGGACTTCAAGATTATCGTGGAACAGCCCTTCATCAAAGGACACCGAATGACTGACGAGGAGATATCCACATATATGCAACGCATGGGGTTCGAACTGCGCAACCCTCGCAACTGGACCTATGCAACATCGGAAATCTATCTGAGCGATATGCACGACGAGAATGTCATCTGCTCGGAAAGTGGAAATATTTTTGTTATCGATTGTGACATACGCATCAATACTCCTGAACTGAACAATGGTGGCCTGCGCTCATTAACCACGGAGGTGGAGTTTCGATAAATCAGGAAAACCTCATTGAAAGGACGTTTGTCTAGGAGAGCGAGACTTAAAGGCATGTGTCGTCGCGGGAACACATATAGTTGGCCTATATCTAAAGACTTCAAATTTGAAACCTGTCCTTTTATGCTTCGGCGCCTATCTTGTACAAGAACTTGGATGCAAGGTCTGCACCATTGGCCCATTCGACGGTTACAGGAGTCAATGCATATTGGATGAATTTTGTTTTATCCAGTAATTCGCTAAACACTTCACCTGTCAAATGAGGTCGTAAATTTACACGATATTTGAACTTGTAATCTATATAGCTATGCCTAATATAAGAACAATACGAACTGGCATGGTGCTGTGCCTGATGTTGCTTCTGGGGACTGTGCATGCCGTGGCACGGCCTATCTCTGAGGAGAAGGCGTGTGCGGTGGCTACGAGGTTTTATTATATGAAGACGATGGGCGACGCCATCAAGAAGGTGAAGGCGCTGAAGGCGCTCGACCTCGTGTATAGTCCGCAGCATGGGGGAGAGGTACGCTACACGCAGCCCGAGTACTTTGTGTTTGCCCCTGAGAATGGAAAGGGATTTGTCATCGTGTCGGGCGAGGACCGTGCAGGGCGGCTCATCGTAGGGTATTCGACAGAGGCACGCATCAGCCACAGGCTGTCGAGCAGTTTGCAGGGGTATCTGAACTGCTATGCCGAGTATATAGATGCGTTGCGTAAGGGGAGGGCAGAGGCCAAGCCGCAGAGGAAGACGATGGCGGTGGCTCCGCTGCTGACGACGCAGTGGGGACAGCATGCGCCGTACAACTATTATTGCCCGGTGCTGAACGATGAGAAACTGATAACGGGATGTGTGACTACAGCCGTGGCACAGATAATGAAGTATCATGCCTGGCCTCAAAGCGGGCATGGAGAATGCACGGCCGAGGTGCACAACCTGGACACGACCTACACCACGGTGACACTGGGCGATGTGTATGACTGGAAAAAGATGAAGGACAGCTACAGCTACTCGGCCAAGGTGCGCACAAGTGATGTGGCCCGGCTGATGCGCGATGTGGGGCATGCGGTGAACATGAAGTATTCGCCGGTGCTCAGTGGCACCAACTCTGCCTATGTGCTGAAGGCGCTGACGGAGCATTTCGACTATTCGCCCGAGATGAAGATGGTGCACCGCTGGCAGCACACTGATGAGCAGTGGAACCGTATGATAGCCGATGAACTGGCTGCCGGACGTCCTATATATTATAGTAGCCGCTCCGCGAAATACGATGGACATGCCTTCGTGGTATGTGGCATGGACGAGCAGGGACTATACTACGTGAACTGGGGGTGGGGCGGCAGCTGCGACGGCTACTTCGATTTCGATGTGGTGACTGCTGCTGATGCTGCATATAACTATGTGCAGAGTGCCATTGTGGGCATAGCTCCACAGAAATAGGGGAGGTAGGTAATTATCGGCTAATTAATAATGTACGTGCGCGTAATGCGTTGTTTTTTCTATTGATTGACTGAAGTCGTATCTTCTAATTTTGGGTGTTTGGTATAAAAGTATGTTGTAAAACATAAAAACGAATTGCTCTATTTTTTGCATGTACGGTGAATAATTGCTACTTTCGCAGCGTTTCTCGTAACAGAGTGCAAGAAACTATGTAGTTTTAACTAAAAAAATACGATACTATGAAGGTTTATCAAAGTAACGAAATCAAAAACATTGCCCTTCTCGGCAATGACGGATCAGGTAAAACCACCCTCACAGAGGCTCTACTCTATGAGAGTGGAGTTATAAAACGTCGCGGTAGAATCACTCAAAAGAACACCGTCAGCGACTACTTCCCCGTAGAGCAGGAGTATGGTTACTCTGTATTCTCTACTGTATTCAGCTGTGAGTGGAACAATAAGAAATTGAATATCATCGATTGCCCGGGTAGTGACGACTTTGTAGGTGCTGCTACATCGGCTATTACGGTGACTGACACTACCATCCTGTTGCTCAATGGCCAGTATGGTTCAGAGGTGGGCACACAGACTCATTTCCGCTACACCGAGAAGTTGGGCAAACCCGTCATCTTCCTCGTAAACCAACTTGACAATGAAAAGTGTGACTACGACAACATCGTAGAGCAGCTCAAGAGCATCTATGGCCCGAAGGTAGTGCCTGTACAGTATCCCGTGCAGACAGGTCCCGATTTCCATGAACTCATCGACGTTCTCTTGATGAAGAAATATTCTTGGAAACCCGAAGGCGGTGCTCCTATCATTGAGGATATCCCTGCATCAGAGATGGAGAAGGCTAAGGAGTGGCACAAGGCACTCGTAGAGGCTGCTGCCGAGCACGACGAGGGCTTGATGGAGAAGTTCTTCGAGACTGAGTCGCTCACAGAAGATGAGATGCGTGAAGGTATCCGCAAGGGTATGGTAAGCCGTGGTATATTCCCTGTATTCTGCGTATGTGCAGGTAAGGACATGGGTGTACGTCGTTTGATGGAGTTCCTCGGCAATGTCGTTCCTTTCGTAAACGAAATGCCTGCAGTGGTTAATACCAAGGGTGAAGAGATTACACCCGACCCCAATGGTCCTACATCACTCTATTTCTTCAAGACTGCCGTAGAACCCCACATCGGTGGTGTACAATATTTCAAGGTGCTCAGTGGTAAGGTGCGCGAAGGCGACGATCTTACGAATGCTGACCGTGGTTCAAAGGAGCGTATGGCTCAGCTCTTCTGCTGCGCTGGTGCTAACCGCTTCCCGGTAGATGAGCTCGTAGCTGGTGATATAGGTTGTACCGTGAAGCTCAAAGACGTGAAGACTGGCAACACCCTTAATGGCAAGGATTGCGATTGGCAGTTTGACTTCATCAAATATCCCAATGCGAAGTACTCTCGCGCTATCCGCCCCGAGAACGAGGCCGATATGGAGAAAATGATGGCTATCCTCAACCGTATGCGTGAGGAAGACCCCACATGGGTAGTGGAGCAGAGTAAGGAGTTGCGCCAGACCATCGTACATGGTCAGGGTGAGTTCCACCTCCGTACTTTG
>JAFOYZ010000163.1 GCA_017424485.1 Bacteroidaceae bacterium | reverse complement strand
GTATACGCGGCCGAAGATAAGGGTGAGCAACACGAGAAAAACGATGACACCTACATTGAGTGCCAACACGGCAGGCAAAAACTGCACCTTGGCCATCCAGCCCAGCCATGTATGAAGCGTGCCCGTGAAGTCGAGCAGCATCAGCGTGAGCAAACCGGCAAAAAGCACCGCTAGGGTACGGCGAATGTTTTTTAGCATAGTCGTTTTATTTAAAGTTATTGAGTTATAATGTATAGTTTTCGTTCAACGTTAATCGTTCAACGTTAATCGTTCAACGTTAATCGTTCAACGTTAATCGTTCAACGTTAATCATCAATCATCAGTCATCAACTCTCTTTCCCCAGAAGGTCTGGCGGCCATTGCTGCTATATCCGGCATATACGATCGTGGCCTTGCGCGGCGAAGCCTCCCAATCGAGCTCGCGAGCCACACACATCTTGAAGGAGCCAAGGCGGAGGATATTGGTGGCGGGGTCGAAACTCCACTTACCATTCATCGCTCCCGTCATGGTGCCATCGGCATGGAGGGTGAGAGCGCTCGAGGTGCGCTGCTTCTGGTAGTTGTAGGTGAGGGTGATATGCTCCCACTCGCCCACAAACTCATCGGCCGTGAGCGATGCCTGGGGCACAGCGGCATAGCGCTCGGGAAGCACTAAGGGCCAGCCATTGTCTGTCCAGAGGATACGGCGCACATGACCATGCATGATGGCGTTGGAGTAGGCATTACCACGAGCGCCTTCGGGCAAGCGGCCCTGTGAGGTGTAGTACCAATTGCCCTCACCATCGCTGAACACGCCACAATGGGCTATACCTACCCAACCACTGATGCTGTCGGCAGCTACCTGAGGCGCAAACTTATAGGGATGGGTCACCACGGGGAAGCAGTCGCCACCATTGGTAACGTTGACCCCATCCATGCCCATATAGGGGCCCGTGATGTTGCGCGCACGGCATACACGGGTGTTATATGCCACTGAGAGTTCATCGTAGGCAAGGAACATATAGTAGTAGCGGGTATCGGGGTTATATATGACCTCGGGGCCCTCTGACGCTTGCCAGCGATCGCCTGCCTTGCGGGTATAGATGCGCTTGCCGTAGCGGGTGGTGGCACCAGCACCCGTAGAGCCTATCTTCCAGGGATTGCCAGGGTGCTCCTTCAGCTTGCCCGTGGCAGGGTCAATCTCAATGGCGGCTATGCCTGTGTGCCATGAGCCGTAGATGAGCCAGTGTTGCCCGTCGGGGGTAACCTCGTATGTGGGGTCAATGGCATTGAAGCAGAACCATCCGCCCCACTGACTGCCCGTGCCATAGGCCGAGGCTGCCTTATCTGAACTGCTGCTGATGACGTAGCCCTTGTCGACCCACTTGTTAGAGGCGGGATCGGTAGTCTCCATCATGCCGATGAAAGCCCATTGGTCGGGCACAAGGCAGTAGTACATACGATACAGGTCGTCGTTTATCTTGCGCACCACAGGAGCCCAATAGCCCATGCTAGTCAGCTTGTCTACGGTAGGACGCCCCATGCGGGTGAAATAGGCGTTCACCGAATCGAGCGCCCACTGGGGCTGGTCGACCATGAGAGTGCCACCCAGATACTCCCAGTTGACGAGGTCGAGCGAGCGGCGCCCGTGGAAGTGACCATGACCCTCATGTGCATTGCCATACGAAGCATCGGTCTGATACATATAATAATAGCCGTCGGCGGCCTTCATCACCGTGGGGTCGTGCACATTGGCCAGGTTCCACTGAGTGCGTTGGTGCCAGCCTGCAATATTCGTGTAGCTGTCGGCATAGGTGGGGATACGCTTGTTGCTCACCTTATTATAATAGGCCAGTTCCTTGAGCAGTAGCTCGCGGGGCTCGTCTATAGTCACGCTATCGACACTGCGAACCCTATAGCCGCGCACCGTGCCATCGGTGATATGGAAGCGCAGCGAGTCCATCAGCGCAACAGAGCCGGTCTTCAGGGTTACACTATCAACATATCTACCATTGACCACCTCGACCCTTTTCTCAGAGCCATAGCGGTTTACGTAAATCTTCTCGGGGATATCCTGCGCTATAGCCAAGCATCCCATGGCGCCACATAGCGCAGCTGTCAGCAGTCGTCGTCTCATGGCAAACATATCTTGGCTATCTGGTTATCAACACGCAATATATATATCCCAGCAGGTAATCCGGCAAGAGACACTACCCTACCGGCCAAGGAGGTCACCAAGGCACCATTGGGGCTATAAAGAGCTGCACTGACGGGCTCAGCATGGAGCGTAAGCATATCGCCTGAGAGCGTAAAGAACGCTCCCCTTGCCTCGACTTCGGTAGGCGCCACACCATTGGTAGCGGCATCGAAGTAGAGCTTCCCGATGCGGGAGTAGTCAAGTATACTATTGCTGCCATCACGGTAGTGGGCAGTCATGGAGCGATCGCGATATGAGAACGTAAGGCTACGCAAATGGGCCAGGTCGAGGCTCACCTCCACACTGTCGGTATACGACACGTAGAGGTCGTAGCCATCTGTCTGAGCATATGCTCCCGCCACACTGCAGGCTATAGAGGCTACAGCAAGCATGCGACGAAGAGGAGAAAAAATGCTGTTCATAAACATGGGACAGAAAAGAGATTTAATCATCAATTAATAAAACATTATCCCGCAATTATTGTACACACAATGTATACAGCCACCAAGACGGCAAGTAGGATAAGAAGAAATCCCATAGAGAAACCATGAAACTTCTTACGGCGGGGAGCCTGCTCGGGCATAGGCTCTGAGGACGCAGCGGCATGCTGAAGATTATCTTCTTTCATATACAAGAATCGTTAAAAAATGATATTGCCTAAAGACACACACATCATTGATGCACATATATTAAGACAATTTGGGCAAAGTTAATGAAAAATCTGATACTTACACTCTTTTAGCCGAAAAACATTTCATGTTTACAGGTGTTTACAGCTACAGAACTATTTTAATATCATCATCATGAAAACAAGTATCATCACTACCCTACTCGTAGGATTATGTTCAGCAGCCTGCGGGCAGCAAATTGACAAAAGCGGAATCACGACATTTGACCTCGACAGATATCTTGGCAAATGGTATGAAATAGCACGCTACGACCACTCCTTCGAGCGCGACCTGGTGGGCTGCGAAGCTGAATATACACTACGCGACGACGGAAAAATCAAGGTGCTCAACAGCGGACACCTGAAAACCCTAAGTGGCCCATACAAAGAGAGCACAGGAAAGGCTATCCTCAACAAGAATGGCAAACCGGGGCAGCTGCGCGTGAGCTTCTTCGGTCCCTTCTACAGCGATTACAACATACTGGAGCTGGCCCCCGACTACTCATACTCGGTAGTGGGAAGCAACAGCCCAAAGTACCTGTGGATACTTAGCCGCACACCACAACTGAAACCTGAAGTAGAACAAAAGATTGTAAAGAATCTTCAGAAACGCGGCTACGACACATCAAAACTGATTTGGGTGCAACAGAAGCTGTAAGTTGTGAGCTTTGAGCTACGAGCCATGAGCTTTGAGTTTTAGGTTATGAGCTACGAGCCATGAGCTTTGAGTTAGGAGGCTGCCTCAAAAAAACTTTTGAAAATAACTCGTGGCTCATGACTCATAACTCAAAAAAGTTTCCTACATTTGCAGCAGACAATAGTCTGACATTATCTAGTATCGAAAAAGAAACACACAAAATCATGAAAAAGGAGATTAAATTCAGCCTTTTGTACCGCGACATGTTCCAGTCATCAGGCAAGTATCAGCCCCGTGCCGACCAACTCGCACGCATAGCACCAGTCATCGTAGAGATGGGATGCTTTGCACGAGTAGAGACCAACGGAGGCGCTTTCGAACAGGTAAACCTGCTCTATGGCGAGAACCCCAACACGGCGGTACGCACCTTCACTAAAACATTTCACGAAGCTGGCATACAAACCCACATGCTCGACCGAGCTCTCAACGGCCTGCGCATGTTTCCCGTACCAGCTGATGTGCGCCGTCTCATGTATAAGGTAAAGAAGGCACAGGGGACAGACATCACACGCATCTTTTGCGGCCTCAACGACCCGCGCAACATCATCCCCTCTATCAAGTATGCACTTGAAGCTGGCATGATACCACAGGCAGCACTGTGCATCACCCACTCACCTATCCACACCGTCGAGTACTATACCGACTTGGCCGAACAGCTCATCGCTGCCGGAGCCACCGAGATAGCACTCAAAGATATGGCCGGTATAGGACGACCCAAGATGCTGGGACAGCTGGTCAAGAATATCAAGACACGCCACCCCGAAGTGATAGTACAGTATCATGGGCACTCGGGCCCCGGTCTCTCCATGGCCTCTATCCTCGAGGTGTGCGAGAATGGTGCCGACATCATCGACACCGCCATCGAGCCCCTGTCATGGGGTAAGGTTCACCCGGATATCATCTCCGTGCAGGCCATGCTCAAGGATGCAGGGTTCCAGGTACCCGAGATCAACATGAACGCATACATGAAGGCACGAAGCCTCACTCAGGAGTTTATGGACGACTTCCTCGGATACTTCATGGACCCCACAAACAAGCATATGTCATCACTGCTGCTCAAGTGCGGACTCCCCGGCGGCATGATGGGTTCGATGATGGCCGACCTCAAGGGTGTGCATGCAGGCATCAACCTCATACTCAAGAGCCAGGGCAAGGCACCACTCAGTATCGATGATCTCGTCATCATGCTCTTCGATGAAGTAGAGTACGTATGGCCCAAACTAGGATATCCCCCACTAGTGACTCCGTACAGCCAATACGTGAAGAACATTGCTTTAATGAACCTCATGCAGATGTTCAAGGGCGAGGAACGATTCTCAATGATTGACAACAACGCATGGGATATGATACTCGGCAAATGTGGCCGCCTACCTGGGCCGTTGGCACCCGAAATCATAGAACTGGCAAAGAGCCAGGGACGCGAGTTTACCGATGCCGACCCGCAGAGCTACTACCCCGATGCGCTAGACAACTACCGCAACGAAATGAAGGAGTTGGGATGGGACACCGGTAAGGACGACGAGGAGCTCTTCGAGTTTGCCATGCACGACCGCCAATACCGCGACTATCGCTCAGGCGTGGCCAAACAGCGCTTCGAGACCGAACTGCAGAAGGCCAAGGATGCGGCACTAGGTGGCACAGGAGTCACCCCCGAGCAACTACAGGCCCTCAAGCATGCCAAGGCCGATGCTGTATGTGCACCCGAGAACGGGCAGGTGATATGGGAAATATCCGTAGAAGGTCCATCGGCAGCACCTAACATAGGACGCACCTATAAGGAGGGCGAACTGATGTGCCACATCGCCACACGATGGGGACAGATGACGCCCGTCTATGCAGGACTTGCCGGACGCTTGGTAGAAGTCACACCTCAAGGACGCACCGTAATGAAGGGAGATGCCGTAGCCTACATAGAACGGAGCTAAATAGAAAACACGGCTTAGGAAAGAGCATAATAAAAAGCATAAAAAGAGATGCGGGCCATGGTATAGGACCCGCATCTCTTTATATCTATATATTTGACGTTATTCCAAATAGATAGTAATACCCCCACTAAGCTGCAGCAGTGATATCTCGCAGACCTTGGTATTATACTCTGCCACAAGAATTCGTTCCTCAGCATCGAGGAGACTCTTCTGGGCTTCACGCATCTCGATACCCGAGAGGTCGCCAAGAAGATAGCGTTCATGAGCAATATCATAGTTTTCACGAGCAGCCACTACATTCTCCTTCTCCAACGCAAGCAACATACGGTTGTTCTCATAGGCTTGCCACAAATCGGCAAGGTCTGTATAGAGCGAAAGGGTAAGGTCATACTCATGGAGCTCGGCATTCTTGACCGATAGGCGGGCGTTACGTTGCTCACTACGACGCTTCCCATCGTAAAGATTGAAACCTACAGATACGCCCATATCGCCACTCCATTGGTTGCGACGCAATGTACCACCACTGCCATAATGATTGGTGCGATAGCCATAGCCTGCATTGAGCTTTACGTAAGGATAGTTACGTGACCTTACACTACGGAGATCTATGTCAGCAAGCGTTCGATTATGGGCGGCAATGAGCATAGAGGCATTATTATCACGCGTCTGTACCCACAAACTATCAAAATCAGGCAAGACGAGAAGAGTTATACCATCTTCAGACGAACTGAAATTGACATTGAGGCTATCTTCTGCCATCAGTTCGTGAAGTCGGATACGTGACGAAGCCAACAATTCGCGCTGCTTGAGACATTGGGCACTATCGGCATTGAAGTCGACACGTGCCTGCAAGAGGTCGAGACGAGAGAGCGAGCCAATCATCCAACGTTCATAGACGATACGGAGGCGTTCGCGCGACAGCTCTACCGCCGATACATAGTTGCGCAAGCGTTGACGCTGCTGCACAAAATTATAGTACTCAGCTGTAAGCTCAGCCATATAGTCCTCTACAGCAAGACGCGTCTGTGTTGACGACATCAGTTTCAACTCGCGCAGACGATCATAGTTGGCATAAAGCTTAAAACCATCAAACAGCGTCCACGACACATCTACACCTGCATCAATACCATCATCATAGATGCCTCGATTATGGGCAACATCGCCCTCGCGAGGAATCACGTCGTTGCCATAGATAGAACCACTATAGCCTGCCGAAAGGCTTACCGAGGGGAGCAAACCTGCATTCTCCATAGTGGCATTATTGGCTGCCATCTGTTCTTCGTTGCGCACAATACGGAGCGAATAGTTCTTGTTCAATCCCTTTTCCAAGCACTCTTGCAACGTGGCAGGCATGGTATTCTCATCGGCCTGCAGCGTCTCACTATGCAGGGTAGAGAGGATAGAAGTAGAGTCGGTGTTTAGGGACAAGGATTGAGAGTCAAGAGAAATAGGATTCTGTACTCCAGCGCCCCTTACTCCTGTTACTCCAACAGCTAGCAGTGCCGCTGTCACATAGGTATATAGGTGTTTCATTGTTTGTCCTCCTCTTTGGATTGGTCGGTTGAGATATAACTATAAATCGCAGGCACCACATACATAGTCATTATAGTGGAGATTAGCATACCACCTACTACAGCAGTACCCATAGCAATACGTCCGTTGGCTCCCTCACCTGTAGCAAACATCAAGGGCAGCAAGCCTAACATAGTAGAGGTGCTGGTCATCAAGATGGGACGAAGACGCTGCACTGAAGCCTCTCGAATGGCAGTCATCTTGTCTTCACCATTCTTCTGACGTTGGTTAGCAAACTCTACAATGAGGATACCATTCTTGGCTACAAGGCCCACAAGCATGATCATACCAATCTCTGAGTAGATATTCATCGTCTGCTCACCTACAAGCATGAAGATAAGCGCACCGAAGATAGCCAAGGGAATGGTAATCATGATGATGAGTGGATCTTTGAAACTTTCAAACTGCGCAGCAAGGATAAGGTAGATGAGAAGAAGTGCCAAACCGAAGGCAAAGAATAGACTAGACGAACTCTCACGGAACTCCTTAGACTCACCCGAGAGTGCTGTGCGGAAAGTGTCGTCAAGAACTTCGGATGCAATCTTATCCATCTCGTCAAGTCCATCACCAATGGTTTTGCCCTCAGCTAAGCCCGCAGATATGGTAGCAGCCACAAAACGGTTGTAACGATAAAGTTTGGGAGGTGCTATGCCCTCGACAAGCTCTACGAGATTATCCATCTGAATCATATCACCTGTTGCACTACGCATATAGATTGACTTGAGGTTGGCTGGTGCATTGCGCTGCTGACGGTTGATCTCACCCACAATCTCATACTGCTTGCCATTGAGATAAAGGTATCCCATACGCTGTCCGCTAAGGCCATATTGTAGCGTCTGCGCAATATCACGAGTATGCACACCCATCAGGTTGGCTTTCTCACGATTAATCTCAATACGCACTTCGGGTTTGCTAAACTTAAGGTTCACATCGGCCATCTGGAAAGTAGGATTCTCATACACCTTGTTCATAAATACTGGCAACACCTCTGCTAGCTTCTCGATATTAGTAGCTTGCAACACATACTGCACAGGCATGCCACCACGACGTCCACCAAAGGTTGACTGCTGCTGAACGAAAGAGCGAGCTCCTGTCTTCTTCTGCACAGCCTTGGAAAGCTTCTCTGCCACCTCCATCTGAGTATAGTCACGATCCTTGATATCAGGAAGAGTAATCTGCACATTTCCAGAACCGCTCGACACACGGGCCGTAATAAACTTAGCATCAGGCATAATGGAATCGGCCAAATGACTGATATCTTCTGTATAATCGCGCATATACTCATAGGTAACGCCCTCGGGTCCCATAGTGCGCACGGTAATCTGCGAGCGGTCCTCGAGTGGAGCCATCTCGGCAGGTACCATACCCCACATCCATACACAGCCAACAAACGAAATGACCATGATTATCAGGGGCACCATACGATGGCGAAGCATATAGTTAAGTGAACGCTCATAGAAGCTGTTTAAGCCAGCAAAGAAAGGTTCAGTCTTACGATAAAACCAGCCCTGCTCTTTTCGGCGCTTGAGGATTTTAGTAGCCAACATAGGAGTCACGGTGAGAGCAGCAAACGAAGAAATCACTACCGCACCAGCAATAACTAAGGCAAACTCACGGAACAAACGTCCCGTGGTACCCTCCATAAACACGATAGGGAAGAATACGGCTAGCAACGTGATAGTGGTAGAGATGACGGCAAAGAATATCTCCTTAGCCCCCTCAATACCCGCAGCACGGGGGCGCATACCCTTCTCAATACGTATATATATATTCTCCGTCATCACGATGGCATCATCGACCACCAGACCTACGGAAAGCACAATAGCCAGCATCGTAAGTACGTTGATAGAGAACCCAAGCAAGTACATAATAAAGAAGGCACCGATAAGCGATACCGGAATCACAATACAAGGAACGAGCGTCACACGCCAATCGCGCAAGAAAAGGAAGATGATGATGATTACCAGCACGAATGCCTCGACTACCGTATCTTTCACCTCAGAGATAGACGCACGAATAAATCTTGTATTATCAAAACTATATTGGTAGTTGACGTCCTCGGGAAGGTCTTTTTTCATAATCTCCATGCGCTCATACACCGCTTCAGCAATGTTGATATGGTTAGCACCAGGCTGAGGTACCACTACGACTCCTACCATGGGCACACCATTCATCTTCATGTAGCTCTTGATATCGCGTGCACTCAGTTCAGCACGACCTATATCGCTAAATCGCACGATACGGCCGTCACGCTCCTTGATGACAATATTATTGAACTCCTCAGTCGTGTGCATCAAGCCAAGCGTACGAATAGAGAGCTCGACAGTGTTACCCTCAATACTTCCTGATGGCAACTCTACATTCTCTACATCAAGCGCACTCTTAACGTCCATCGGAGTAATGCCATAACCCGACATCTTCACAGGATCGAGCCATAGACGCATACAGTATTTCTTTTCACCCCAGATATTAACGGCACTCACCTCGGGAATCGTCTGCAACTGCTCCTTAACGGTTAGATCGGCAATCTCACTCAGTTCAAGCAATGAACGCTTATCACTCTGAATGGCTACCATAAGGATTGGCGAAGCATCGGCATCGGCTTTTGATACCGTAGGGGGATCGCAGTCGCGAGGCAAGAAGCGCTGAGCACGCGACACCTTGTCACGAACATCGTTGGCAGCCGTCTCTAAATCAACCGATAGCTCAAACTCTACGGTGATATAACATGAACCTTGCTGACTCACACTAGTGAGGGAGCGTATACCTGGGATACCATTGATATTCTGTTCGAGTGGCTCAGTAATCTGGTTTTCTATAACATCGGCATTGGCACCAGGATATGAGCATGAAACAGAAATGATAGGATTATCCACCGAAGGATATTCACGTACACCCAAAGCCATGTATCCTATCGCGCCAAATAGTACGATAATCAGTGTAAATACAGTGGCAAGCACCGGGCGACGTATACTTAATTCTGATATATTCACGATTACAAATTGAAAAGGATAATTGAAAAATGATAATTAATCTAGAAATCGAAAATAAGAATGAAAAGCGAAAGCTATGCCTATGGTCTATATCAAATAATAATTAATTACCCTAAAGCAAACTCTCCATCTCCAATCCTCAATTTCCAATTTGCTTCACCTCGTCAAGCACTACCTTCTGCCCCTCACGCAACTGCATCGTACCAGTAGTAATCACGGTGTCACCAGGTTCTAGACCTTGGACAACTTGCACGAGCGACTCGTTGCGAATACCCTTTGTAATGACAACAGACTCGGCCTTACCGCCCTTGTAAAGGAACACCTTATCGTGTCCCATTTCTGATACGATAGCCTCACTTGGTATGGCTATAGCATCCGGGTATTCGCGTGTGAGCAGATTAACATTTACATAACGGCCAGGAAAGAGTGCACCATCGGAGTTGTCATACAGAGCTCGTACAGTAAAAGTACGCGTATCCATATCAACACGTGAATCTGTTGCATATACCTTAGCTGCACGCTCCTCAAGGTCACCCTCTACGGTAAAGTTGAGTCGACTACCAGCCTTAAGCACACCTGAGTAGCGCTCGGGCACTGAGAACTCCACCTTCAGAGGATTCATCTTGGTTAACTTTACGATAGGTGTAGTAGATGACACATAAGCTCCAAGACTCACCTCACGCAAGCCTAACACACCATCAAATGGAGCACGTAGCTCACGTTGGGCTATATTGGCCTTGACACGATCAATCTCTGCATGTAAAGCTGCCAGATTTGCTTGTGCCTCTTGGAATGCCTCTTCACTAACGGCTTCCTTCTCGAGCAATGCATTCTGACGGTACATACGATCTTGAAAAAGCTTCAACTGAGCCTCTTGTTTACGAAGTTCGGCCTGTTGTGGCTCATCGTTGATCTTGGCCAGCAGGTCGCCTTTATGCACATAGGCACCCTCTTGGAAAAGAATCTCTGTAACCTTTCCCGAAGTCTCGAATGCCAAGCTCACCTCCTCGTCAGGCATGATATTACCACTCACAAACAATTCATCTGCGATGAGCACACGACTGAGCACCACCGCCTTTACATTGAGTTCGCGACCTTGCTTAGGTGATTTGGGTTGTTGTTTCACCACTTCATCCTTCAGTTCCTCATTCACATGAGGTTTGAATGCGCGTAAGCCCAGCACTACGGCCAACCCTACTGCTACAACGCCCATAAGCGTCCATTTTAGTGTCTTGTTCATATTTTATCCTGTATTTGATTTTCAATCTTTACAATAAGACTACAAAAATACATAAAAGTTTACAAACCGCAGTGTTTTTTATGGATATTAAGAAAACAAAAAAAGCGTAAGCCCATAAGACCTACGCTTTTTAATCTTTATATTAAGGTGAATACAACAAATGCATATAGTCCACAATTGCTGACTCCAAAGTCATGAATTATCTCAGTCGTTCACTGCCTTAAAACTCATATCAAGACTTTTTACCGAATGTGTGAGCGCGCCCACAGACACGAAATCAACACCACATTCAGCATACGAACGTATAGTATCAAAGGTAATACCTCCCGACGACTCCACTTCAAGTCTGCCATTCACTATCTCTACAGCTTTACGTGTATTCTCCACGGAAAAGTTGTCGAGCATTACGCGGTCTACCCCTTCGAGCGCAAGCACCTGATTCAATTCGTCAAAATTGCGCACCTCGACCTCAATCTTGAGAATCTTACCTTTAGCCTTACAATACTCCTGCGCTCGACTCACAGCTTGAGGTATACCTCCGGCAAAATCAATATGGTTATCTTTGAGCAATATCATGTCAAACAACCCTATACGATGATTACATCCGCCACCAATACGTACAGCATCTTTCTCTATCAGACGCATACCTGGAGTCGTCTTACGAGTATCAAGCACACGACATTTGGTTCCTTCGAGCAGTTTTACATACTCACCTGTAATGGTAGCTATACCGCTCATGCGCTGCATCACATTGAGCATTAAGCGCTCTGTCTGTAACAAACTCTGTACCTTACCCTCTACAACAAAAGCGATGTCACCAGGCTTAACATGGGCGCCATCATTGATATACACCTCCATCTTCATCTCGGGATCAAAACGATGGAATATCTCGCGAGCCATTTCAACACCAGCAAGTATACCCTCCTCCTTGATTATCAAGCGGCTCTTACCCGTAGCTGTATCAGGAATACAAGAGAGAGTAGTATGATCGCCATCGCCAATATCTTCAGCAAACGACAATGCAATCAGTTGGTCAATAAGTTCGTTCATAGCATTTTCCTATTACTAAGATTATAATTTGATAAACAAAGCTACGAAGTTTTTTTCAATCGACAAATCAAAGTGAAGAAAAATGTATTAAATTTGCACGTTATTAGATTAGAGAAGGTAATAAACATGGCAACATTACGATTCGAAGTCATAGGCGAGGCGTTCAAAAAACGTCCATTAGAGGTCAAAATCCCTGCCGAGCGTCCATCAGAATACTTTGCGATTAACGTATTCAACAAAGAGAAGATGGCACGCTATCTCTCTCCAGAAGTATATACCAAGATGATTGATGTCATCGAGCATGGTGCACCAATGGACCGCAGCATTGCCAATCAGGTGGCTGACGGCATGAAACGTTGGGCTATGGAATTAGGGGCAACACACTACACCCACTGGTTTCACCCGCTCACAGACACTACGGCAGAAAAGCACGATGCATTTGTAGAACATGACGGACAAGGCGGACTCATCGAATTGTTTGATGGAAAACTTTTAGTACAACAAGAGGGTGATGCATCATCATTCCCCAATGGCGGTATACGCGCTACCTTCGAGGCACGCGGTTATTCTGCTTGGGACCCTACATCGCCAGCTTTCGTTATGGACGACACATTATGCGTGCCTACCGTGTTCCTCTCCTATACAGGCGAAGCGCTCGACTACAAGGCGCCATTGCTCAAAGCCTTACATGCTGTAGACAAAGCCGCTACCGACGTATGCCACTACTTTGACCCTGAAGTAAAACGCGTAACATCATACTTAGGTTGGGAACAAGAGTACTTCCTCGTCGACGAAGGACTCTATGCTGCACGTCCCGACCTTTTAATGTCAGGCCGTACACTGATGGGACACGGATCCGCTAAGGATCAACAGCTCGAAGACCACTATTTCGGCGCCATACCCGAACGTGTAGCCGCCTTTATGAAAGAATTGGAGATAGAGTCACTAAAACTAGGTATTCCTGCCAAAACACGCCACAACGAGGCTGCGCCAAACCAGTTTGAGCTAGCCCCCATATACGAAGAAACGAACATAGCTTGCGACCACAACATGCTAGTGATGATCCTAATGAAAAAGATTGCACGAAAGCATGGATTTCAATGCCTTCTGCACGAGAAGCCCTTTGCAGGCATCAACGGATCAGGCAAGCACAACAACTGGAGCCTTGGTTCAGATCGTGGACATCGGCTAATGTCGCCAGGAAAAACCACAGAAGATAACCTCATGTTCATCACCTTCGTGGTAAACACACTAGCAGCCGTATACCGACACAACGGATTACTAAAAGCATCAATAATGAGTGCCAATAACACCCACCGCCTCGGTGGGCATGAAGCACCTCCAGCCATCATTTCATCCTTTCTAGGTAAGCAGCTCACTGAATTGTTCGATGCATTGGAGAATTCCTCTAGCGAGGAACTTTTCAAGATTGCAGGAAAAACGGGTAAGCGAATCCTCGAAATGCCTCAGATTCCCGAGCTACTAATCGACAATACGGACCGCAATCGCACATCGCCTTTTGCCTTCACTGGAAATCGTTTCGAGTTTCGTGCCGTTGGCTCTGAAGCCAATTGTGCTTGTGCTATGATAGCACTCAACGGAGCAGTGGCCGAACAACTTATGGAGTTCAAGCAACACGTAGACATGCTTATCGCCAACGGCATGGACAAACGTGAGGCTCTCATTAAGGAGATACAGAAACTCATCACCTACTGTAAACCTATACGTTTTGATGGTAATGGTTATAGCGAGGAGTGGAAAGCCGAGGCTTCCCGACGCGGACTCGACTGCGAAACATCAGCACCAGATATTTTCAAGGCCTATGCCAACGACACTAGCGTAAAGATGTTTGAGAACCTCAGTATTATGACCCGCGCCGAGCTAGAGGCACGCAACGAAATCAAGTGGGAAATATACACAAAAAAAATACAAATCGAAGCCCGCATTTTCGGTGACATGGCCATCAACCACATCATCCCCGTAGCCACAAAATATCAAGGGCAACTTGTTGATAACGTATACAAGATGAAAGAAATCCTTGGCGCTGAAGGAGAGGCCTTATCAGCCTCGAACATCAACCTCATCCGTCGCATAGCAAGCCTCGTGCATGTCATCGAAAGCGGCGTTGCAGAAATGATCGAATGCAGAAAAGTTGCCAACCGTATTTCTAGCCAGTACGAGAAGGCTGTAGCCTATCACGATACTGTAGCCCCCAAACTTGAAGAACTACGCACATGCATAGACAATCTCGAAGAGGTAGTTGACGATAGTTTATGGCCTCTGCCCAAATACCGAGAACTATTATTTATACGATAAGGGGAAGCTATAATATAGAAAGATTAAAGTCTTTCAACAAGAGCTATATGCTATATAAAAAACCGAACCTTTTCCTTTAGGAAAAGCTTATGATTATAATATCACCCAAAGAACCAGCATACTAAGCTCCCTTTTGACAAAGGCTACAAAGAGGCATTGATATACGTTCCCGAATACAAAACTCCCCTGAGCTAGCTCAGGGGAGTTACTATTTAACAATTTATCCTCCGAAGTCGTCGAAGTGAATCATATCCTTCTCTACGCCGAGGCTGTCGAGTAGGTCGAGCACGGTCTTGGCCATCATGGGAGGACCACAGAGGTAATACTCGCAATCTTCGGGGTTCTCGTGCTGCTTGAGATAGGTGTCGCCCATCACAGGTGCTACGAAGCCAGCGGTATACTTGATACCTGCTGCATCTGCCTTGGGATCGGGACGGTCGAGCGCGAGGTGGAAGTGGAAGTT
>JAFOYZ010000162.1 GCA_017424485.1 Bacteroidaceae bacterium | reverse complement strand
GCAGCCTGCCTCATCTGGTCTACCGTGCGATCGCCATAATGAGGCAAGAAACGCTCACAAAAGACATAGGTCATCTGATACAGCACCTCTGACTTCTGGTAAAACCACAGTTCCTGCCACTTGGGTACACGGCGGAAGATGCTCTGCAACTCCTGCGGAATCTCCTGGATCTCTTGCGACTTGTGGTTCTCTGGCTTGTTCATGGCGGTGATGTGTATAGTGGTGATAGTTATAGTATGGATAGTAGATATAGTATCTATAGCGCTTATATTGCCTATATTGCCTATGGTGCCTATATTGCCTATATTGCCTATAGCGTCTATAGTATCTATGGCATCTATAGCGTCTATATAGCCCATATCCTCCGCAAAGATACGAAACGGTAGGAAAAAAAGCAAGCTGCAAGCCCCGAAACTGATGACAACGATGCCTACAGCACTATAGATACCATAGGCACTATAAATACTATCTATGCTATAGACACTATAGATGCTATAGGCCCTCAACCATCAACCCTCAACCACCATAGACCCTCGTCCATCAACGCTCAATGGCAAACTCTGCGATATCTTCCGGCTCGTTGATGCGGAAGACGATGGGGTCGGAGAGGGTGCCGTGGGTGTTGCCGTCGAACTCAAATTCGGTGAAGGGGTAGCGCTGCAGGTTGTCGTGGTCGAGGTACTCGATGAGGCCCTGCTTGCCCAGTTCGTCGCCATAGATTACCAACTCCACGTAGGGTATGCCGAAGGCTTTGCGTAGGATGCCGTGGCCGCGCACCTCATCGTCGATGACGGCTTGCAGCTTGCTCACGGTGGCCGAGTCGGTCACGGTCACGCCATCTCTCTCGAGACGGGCGATGATGATCATCTCGTGGGGGAAGTCGAGGTAGTTGGTCTTCACGCGTCGGGCCACGGTGACCTCGCAGCTGTCGCGCATCACGCTGTCGACGGGTACGTCATCGATGGAGAGGCCGGGCGGCACCGCTTCGAGGAACACCTCCACCTCACCGGGGTTGCGTGCGATGAGTCGCTTACCTATCATGCTCACCGCCTCTGTCTCGGGGTCAGAGAGGGTCCAGCGGCAGGTAGGCTGCTGCACGTTGAAGGTATCGGGGTCGAGGGCCAACTTAAACATGATGGTATCGCCCACCAGGAGGTCTATCTTATGGTGCGATAACTGCACATCGTTGAGAGCAGCCAGCTGCAGCTCACCACTGATAAACGTCTCAAAAAGCTCGGCACACGATGTCATTGTCAGCATCATGGTGCTCAGGAGCAGGTATTTTAGTTTCTTCATGTGATTTTATTTATAGTAGCTATAGTATTTATAGGGGCTATAGTAGCTATAGACTCTATAGGCTCTATAGTATCTATAGTATCTATAGTATTTATAGTTAATCGTTAATCGTTAATCGTTAATCGTTCCTCGTTTAACTCATAATTCATAATTCATAATTCAGAATTGACAATCGTGTTCTTTATCTGCACGCGGTTGCTATAGGGGCTGAAGCGGCCTTCGTTGGTGCGCAGGCGCATCTCGTACTGTGCCTCTTCGCCGGGGCGCAAGCCGTTGTCGATGGTGTGGGTGTCGTGCACCGATACCGACTTGAGGTGGCGGAAGAACTCATCCTCGGGGCGCTTGCGGAAGATGACCAGATAGGCATCCTTGGCTACCTCCTCGGTGAGGCCCTTTATCTCCCAGGCCAGCTGCGCCTTCTTGGTCTCCTCGTTGAAGTTACCGAAGAGCTTGATGTCTACGGGCAATACGATCTCGCCCTTGAAGAGGAACGAGGTCTGTATGGACAGTCCCGACGACAGTCCGCTGCGGTTGATGGTCTCTATGGCATAGAAGTAGCGTTTGGTCATGTTGGGCTTGGGCTCGTCGATGATGTAGAGACGGTTGTCGACCAGTTCGCTGGGGGTGACTATGCGTATGAGCTCCCAGTCCTCTTCTCCTTCGAGTCGTCTGAACACCTGGTATCGCAGGATATCAGGTTCGCTGGCCGGGTACCACTTCATGTTGACCGTCTTGGTGGTCATCCACAGCGTGTCTACACGGCAGGCCTGCGGCGGTACGCTGGTGAGGCGCTCTACCTGCAGCGTGTCGGAGGGGAGTGAACCATTACCCGCGTAGTCGCGTGCAATGACGTAGTAGTAGCGGAAGGGCTCGGCGGTCTTCATCGACAGGGTGTCGATGAACAGCGTGTCGGCGCTGTAGAATCCCGGGTGCTGGGCAAAGGGGTGTGTCAGGTCGTTGGCCCAGTATACCTCGTATCCCTCGATATCGACCGAGGTCGAGGGACTCCAGTTGACCATCAGCAGTCCGCTCATGTCCATAGCTGCACGCAGGCGCGTGGGCGGTGCAGGCGGCATGAGGTCGTGGATGTGTATGGGCAGCGGCATGGAGATGCTCATGTTGAGTGCCGTGTCGGTAGCGGCAATCACCAGCGTACCGCTCTCCAATCCGGTGACGTCGACCTTGATGATGGTATCTCCGGGAGCCACGGGATCCTTCACGAGGGGGATCATCATGCCCTCGTTGAGCAGGCGGCGCTGCTCGGCATTGAGCTGCTGGGCCACGCTGTCGGGGATGTCAATGTTGATGCGGTCCTTGTAGTTGGGGTTCTGGTAGAAGGGGATATAGCCCACGAGGTCGTCCTCGATAGAGTCTTTCACGATGTGTATGTATGCATCGATATGGTCGCTGTTCTCGTCGCGCACGATCTCGATAAACTCGAGCAGCGGTGCCGTGGGCGGTATCAGGTCGGGCATCTCCACGCGGTGCGGTTGGGTGTGCTCGGTGAGGTCGCCAAACATATCGTAGCCCTTGATGCGGTATTCGTATATGCCGGGCTGCACGCGCTCGTCCACGTAGATGTTGTATCCCGTCTCGTAGGTGCCGGGCTGCAGCATCATGATGTAGGGCTTGTCGTTGAGCTTCACCCAGTCGCCGCCCCTGCTCACGCAGCGGCGCTCGATGTCGAAGGCGGTGTATACCATGCTACGCTTCCAATACAGCGTCACGTCGGCGGGTGCCTTGACGGAGTCGATGATCTCGGTGTTGTACTTGGCCGGTTTCCACTTGCCCAGCTGCTCGCTATCGCTGATGTACTGGTTTACGGGGATGATGCTGTCGGGCACCAGGGGCACTACGATGTACTCGTATTTCTCCTTGGGCTTGGCTGTGCGGTCCTCGATGGCCAGACCCATGGCTACGGCGATGTCGCGTCGGCGCTCGGCGATGAGCATGGCATAGCTATATACCATCTGCTGCTCCTCCATCAGCTCCACGATGGAGCCCATCGACTCGGGGTGTGCCTCGGTGTTGCCAAACTCGGTGCGCTTGCCGTAGATGATCTGTGCAGCGGCGGCAGCCAGCGTGTCGTGCATCTCAAACTGTGTCTTGAACTCATCCAGTGTCAGCGGCTTCACCCGTGCGATGGTATCGGCCTCGATACTCTTCTTGGTGTGGTGCAGGCGCACTACCTCGTAGCCCCAGTAGTTGAGCATACGCCAGGGCACATACTCGTCGGGGGCCCAGCGCACATAGATATGATCCTTATACGAGCGGGTGGTCACATACACGTTGTAGTGGTGCCTGTCAGCTTGCGTCGTATCGGTGCTCTCCACACGACTCATCATCTCCTCCACGAGGCGCTGGCGCTCGGCCTCGGTAGGGTCACTCTGGGTTGTCTGTGCCCATGCTGCGCTACCTATCGCCAGCGCCAGGCATAGGCTGCCTATTCTCTTCATCATATTCATAGTCTTCATTCCTTGTTCGTTTAAAGATTCATCCACGTTCCTTGACCCATGTTAGCAATTTTAAATGTATAGTTGCTCTTGGAGAAGGGATTTTCCATCTTCAGTTTATAGGTGTTCCTATCCTTGCTATCCTTATCTACCATCATCCCTGCATTGCGCGTACCGTCACTGCCTTTGATGTTATACCTGTTGGGGCGTACAAAGAGGAATTCCATATATTCGACATCCTTCAGATATGGCTCGGCATGGAAATAATCACTTTTTATTCTATTTATCACTTTCTCCGGGTCATAAATACTCTTGTGTAAGTAGGCATGGGAAAGTCCTTTCTCGCGAGTCTTCTCATTGAGATTACCATAGAGCAGAGGTATCTGATAGAGGCTCCATTTAACTGACATATTGTGAGGATCACCATTCATCTTTATCTGTCTAAAGCTTTTGTGGTATATTGCTGCCCAATCTCTTGCTTTCCCACCATCCACCTTGGTAAGGTCATTCCTATCTACAGCTTGTTCGTTGAAATTGAAATGATGATTATAGACATTTGCAGACAGGTTCTGAGCCAGCACGGCTTGTGCCTCTATATAAAGGCGCATGTCGTCATACAGTACCGGCCAGCGATACTTGTTGCTGGGGAGATGATACTCCGTGGTATTTGCGGGAAGCATGTAGGGGAGGTATCTCTTTCTGCGTTCTCTAAATTCGTAGCGACTGCTAAGCTCTGGCTTAGGTTTATAATAAACCTTATTAGTTATAGTACTCCATGTGATATTATATTTGTTAATATCATTATTTTCATAAAAATCCCTCGTACATGCATAATTCAATTCTTCATAAGGAGGCAGCTGATACAGCCAGTTGCCCGCCACAGTGGGTACGCTGTAGAGTGAGGAGTACCATCCATCTGTCTTAACCTCATAGAGTGTACTCTGGCTTGAGAGTACATCGGCATACTTGTTGTAGTCATACTTCTTGATTTCTTGACCGGCAATGAAAGCATAGTCACCGAGGTAGGTGAATACCGAGTAGGGGTCCTGGTATGGAGCGTCGATAAACTCCTGGTCGTTGCCGTTCTTGGCACCCTCTCCATTCATATCGGTCATATATACGTTGATACCGATCAGTTTTCCATAGCTTGTAATCTCTCGGGTTGTAAACAACTTTTCGTTTGTCTCGAGGTTTGCAATGTGGTCGGCAAGAGTCAGGTGGGGTCTGACAAGGATATCATATTCATACATCAGTTCTGTGAAGGCCGTCATATCGACGCTCTGCTCAAACTCCCTCACCTTCTTCTCTATCTCGTCGGCCTCGCGCTCGGTGGCCATCTCGCCCTCGAAGCCTTCGAAGATAGCGCCCAGGTCTACGGTCTCCTCATCCGATGACGAGAGGTCCATATTGTGTGTCACGCCAGAGAGGAGGGTGCCGGATGTGCCGGTAGAACCTATAGGTGTTGTGCCGGTAGCAGTACCTGTTGTTCTCTTTCCAGTATAAATACCTGTAGTTCCTGTACCGGTAGTATTACCATTTGCAATCGTCTTCGTGGTGCGGTCTCGGTACTGTGCCTTGCTATACTGTACCGATTCCTTTACCATCTTTTCGGTAGCATCTTTTAAGTACTCTTTATACTTGTCGGTATTGACACGCACGATACGCACCCTGTAGTGGTTAGCGTGATGCATTTCGTCTCCCTTCTTTTTGTTGTCAACCAAAGTTGCATAGAAGAGGTTGTTGTTGCCATCTCCAGGATTCCATACCTCGCTCATGTCTTTTCCCGGCTTCCATGTGACAGTCTCGTATCCCGTACCTTTTTCAATATCCTCTATTACGGGCTCCATAGTTGTATATTCATAGTGGCTGCCGCGCCAGAAACCAATCTGCATCTTCATCTCGGTGCCTTCTGTGAAAAGGTCGGCACGCGAGCGCTTCAAGGCTATCTCGGGATAGAGGAGTTCGCTTTCATAGGCCATGTCATCTCCGAGACCGGCATGTCCCGGCGCAATGGCGATGTCATCATCGGTGAGGTAGGGGGGCAGTGCATCGGTGCGGAAGTAGAACTCGCAGGTGTCGCCCCATGCCTTCTGGTAGGGCTCGTAGTTTGACGACTCGTCGGTAAACCAGGGATTGCCCCAAACAGAG
>JAFOYZ010000161.1 GCA_017424485.1 Bacteroidaceae bacterium | reverse complement strand
AGTGCCTTCTCGGGACCTACCACGTGGATGATACCGTTGTCCTTGGTGCCCATGGCAAAGTGGCGGATGCCAAACTCGGCACAGTTCTGTGCGAGTGTCTCCACCTGCTTGCGTCCTATGGGGTCGTCGATACGCTCCTGCTGGTCGCTCGGTGTGTTATGGTCGGGCATGGCCACCACATGGTCGGGGCGGAACACGCGGATGTTCTTGTCTCTCAATGTATCGAACGCCTGCGGTGTAGTCACCTCGTGACAGTATAGGCGGTCGATGTAAAGCTGTGTGGGACCATCAGGAACGCACTGCACGATGTGGGCGTTCCAGATCTTGTCAAAGAGACAGACCCCCTCTGCCCTTTGGGCATCTCCCCCTCTATGGGGAGAACCATCCGGATTATTTGTATTCATATTCATAGTTGTTTTATATTGATTCTTTTATTTTTCGTATCACTTCTTGAGTTTTATAGATAACCTCTTCGTTCGTAAATCGCAGCACACGGAAGCCAAAGCGTTCAAGCTCTTCAGTCCTATATATATCATACTCCGTCTGACTGTCTGTAAAATGATAGGCTCCATCAACTTCGATTATCAGCATCTTCTCCAAGCATACAAAATCTGCAATAAAGTCGTAGATGATATGCTGACGCTTAAATTTTACTCCAAGCTCACTACTACGCAACTGTTGCCACAGACACTTCTCCGCATCAGTCTGATTATTCCTGTTCTCACGAGCAAATGCCTTGAGCAACTCGTATCTATCAGGACTTGCCGTTTGAAAATCGCGTAGCATACTCTAAAAAAGACGCCCGGAGGTCTCCCCATAGAGGGGGAGATGCCCTTACAGGGCAGAGGGGGTCTTAAACTTATTTATACAGTCAATATACGCCTCCACGCTGGCAGCGATGATGTCAGTGTTGGCACCGAAGCCGTAGTAGAGTTGGTTGTTGTACTCTACCTGCATGTGCACCTTGCCCACATCATCAGAGCCCTTGCTGATGGCCTGGATGGTAAACTCCTTGAGGGTCATGTTGCGCTTGATAATCTGCTTCAGTGCACTGATGGCAGCATCTACAGGACCATTACCGGTAGCAGCAGCCTCGAACAACTCGCCAGCAATATTCAAGCCGAGGCTTGCTACTGAGCGTACGCCCACACCACTGGTCACCTGCAAGTAGTCGAGCTTGATGTGGTGGTTGTCGCTACGGTCGGCACCGGCGAGCATGAGCACATCGTCATCGTTGATCTCCTTCTTCTTATCGGCAAGTTTGAGGAACTCCTCGTATATCTTATCGAGCTTTTCCTGCTCCAACTCCACACCGAGCACCGAGAGGCGATGCTTCAAGGCAGCACGGCCACTGCGTGCTGTGAGCACGATAGCATTGTCGTCGATACCGACCTCCTTGGGGTCCATGATTTCGTATGTCGATACGTTCTTCAACACACCATCCTGATGGATTCCGCTCGAGTGAGCAAAAGCGTTGCGACCCACAATCGCCTTGTTGGGTTGCACGGGCATATTCATCAATGAACTCACCATGCGGCTGGTGGGGTATATCTTCTGCGTATTGATATTGGTATGGATGCCCAGGTCGGGATGCGTCTTGAATATCATCGCCACCTCCTCCAATGAGGTATTACCGGCACGTTCACCGATACCATTGATGGTCACCTCTACTTGGCGTGCACCGTTGAGCACACCCGCCACGGTGTTAGCTGTAGCCATACCGAGGTCGTTGTGGCAGTGGGTAGAGAGGATAGCACGTCCGGCCGCAAAGGCATCGACATGCTCGTAGAGGTACTTGATCTTCTCGCCATACTCATAAGGGGTGCGGAAGCCTGTAGTATCGGGGATGTTACATACTGTAGCACCGGCCTTACATACTGCATCGATAACACGAGCGAGGTACTCATTATCGGTGCGACCAGCATCCTCGGCGTAGAACTCCACATCCTCTACGTAGCGCTTGGCATACTTCACCGCTGCCACGGCACGCTCGATAATCTCCTCTGGTGTGCTGTTAAACTTATACTTGATGTGCGAGGGACTGGTACCGATACCTGTATGTATGCGTTTGTGCTTGGCATATTTAAGCGCTTCGGCAGCCACATCAATATCCTTCTGTACGGCACGGGTGAGCGCACATATCGTGGGCCACGTCACAGCCTTGGAAATCTCGATAACTGAATTAAAATCGCCTGGGCTCGATACGGGGAAACCAGCCTCGATGACATCCACACCCAACGCTTCAAGTTGCTTGGCAACCTGAATCTTCTCTACCGTGTTGAGCTGACAACCAGGTACCTGCTCACCATCACGCAGGGTAGTGTCGAAGATAAACAATCTGTTATTGTCCATTGTCTTTTTCAAATTGAAAATTGAGAATTGGAATTTGAGAATCAGCTAATCCGTAAAAGAATCCATCATCAACAATCCATTGCCAACCTTCCATTAATAAATTAAAAAGACCTTCCTCATCATGATGAGAAAGGTTTATCCATTGTCCTATATACCTATTTATATATAAACGCATTTCTCATCCTTGCCACTCAATTGTAGTAGCAGGCTATCCAATAGGTGTAGAGAAATGAGACTATACATTTTGTACTTGTTTATATTATTCGGCTGCAAAAATATAAACAAATCGCATATAAACAAAATAAATCGAAAGCAAATCGCAGATTTTTACGACACAAATAAAGATGTATCGTACAAACCGATTAAGCCTCCACACAAAAGGCTAATATGTTAGTACTGATTGCACTCAGTATTAGCACATCATTCATCCTAGAAGTCCACGCTTATGGCGCTGCATGCGGCGGCGGAGATAGGGTGTGTCATACCCTTTGGCTGGTGGCAATATAGGTAAGGTCATACGTGTGGCATGTATCACCAGCACAGACTTGGTTTCTACTAACGCTTGCTGAAAAAGAAGATTCATCATACCCTGTATACTTTGAGTGGTTTCAAATAATATGCCACAAAAGTAACACGCCCACCGACCTTACGGATGAGAAAATCAGGCAATACAATGGGGGACAAACAGCTTTTGTCAGTTTGTCCCCCCTAATATTATACTATTTCAGGCGTCTTGAACTATTTTTTCAGCTTCATTCGCCACACTGTAAGTGAATTGGCCGGCGTCAGATAGAGACTCTCCTTGAATGTCAGATTACACTCTGTACTAGTAGGAACAACCTTTTCCGGCTCGGCAAAAGTATTCTCATCCTTGCCGTTCTCTGAGGTAAGCAGAGTGATGGTGCTGGAAACAATATCAGCTCCCTTGATATTCATCTGTAGTGGTATCATGACATCGTCGAAGTTGACAACCTTTACCACCAACTCTCCCGTCTGCTTATCGACCATCGCATTGGCGTATAGCATATCGGGGGTAGCCATCGCTATATCGTGCACAAGCTGACCATCGACATAGGCTCGTATCTGCTCGTCGCGCACCTCGATACGGATATCATACCAGCGATCCTTCTCTATAGTACCCGAAGCAGCGATAGCCGTACTCTTCGATGCAGCAACAGTGGTCTCGATACCATGCTGTGTATTGCCCCATCCACCGAGATTGAGCCACTTATAGTTGTCTTCATCAAAGTAGTCGAAAATGATGAGGAAGCCTTCGTCGCCGGCTTGCTTGCGGGCCTTGAGAGTGAGATCATACGAGGTAGCATTGAACACCTCGGGACAGATAGCCACGCACTCGGTCGTCTGTGTCGTTTGGCTGATGATGCCATCATCAACCGTCCACTTACCCTTCTTGACATTCAGGTCCGGTGCAATTGTCAATGGTGATTGATCTATGGTCAATTTCACCTCCTTATACTCCACCTCCGTATTCCATGAGCCGAAACCTATACTAAACTTTGAGGGACGTTGGCGGCGTGTCTGCTTCACCTCCGAAGCAACCATTGTGGTTCCCACGTTCTCAGCAAAGAGGCGCTGCACATAGTATGAGGGTGAGCCCCAACTGTGAGCTGCATCGAAGCGTATCATATCGGGCATCCAGGTCTTGTCGTGTATATTAACAAATACGGGGGCATAGCTACACATAGCTACAATATCGCTATTGTTCTCCATACCCATCATATAGATGGCTTCGCCTAAGGCGGCCTTGAGGTTTCCCTCCCCACAGTTCGACGTCACCGCATACTCACCTACGTATATCTTCGGTCCCTTGCGGTCATAGTTATCGTAGTGGTGATACTTGCCGGCAAACCATGAGGGTGAGCGGTAGTAGTGCTCGTCGAGCATATCCACAGGGTGTTCGTTGCGCCATGTAGGATAGTCGGTTCCCCAAGATTCCACATTACCGATAACCTGCATCTCGGGGTAACGGGCCTTGATGGCATTGTAGAATTGGATGTAGCGTTCAGCATAGTGGTCGCTCTGCTCGCGCGGATTGACCTGGTAGTTCTCATTGCCAATCTCTATATATTTCATATTAAAGGGCTCGGGATGTCCGTTGGCGATACGCATACGGCCATACTTGGTACTCTTGTCGCCATTGGCATATTCGATGGCGTCGAGTGCATTCTGTATATACTCGTCTATCTGGTCATAAGGTTCAAATCCACCATGCCAGATACCAACATTCACCACGTAGAGGGGTTCGGCACCAAGGTCTTCAGACAATTGCAGATACTCGTGATAGCCCATACCATCGGTCACGGGATAGTGCCAGTTGGCGTTGTAGTGGCCGGGGCGCTCCTCAAGCGGTCCTACCGTGCGTTTCCATTCATAGGCACTCTCCTTCGACATACCCTCCACGAAGCATCCACCAGGGAAGCGTACAAATTTCGGATGCAGGGCCTCGAGCATCCCAGCCAAGTCTTTACGGCAGCCATTTGCACGATTCTTAAAAGTAGGAGGAAAGAGCGACACCATATCTAGATATAGTATACCTGGTGCATCGGCCGCCATCACGAAACGCGCATAGTCGGCATTTGCCTCGGGCGTAAAGGTTACAGCATACTTCTTCCACGTCTTGCCTATCTTACCCTTGACCATTGCCTCGGCATACCATACCGTACTATCTTTGCTCTGTAGGCCAACGCGAAGTGTTCCCTTATATCCCTTGTCGGCACGAGCCCAGAAGGAAAGTGTATAGGTATCACCCTTGACCGACTTAATACCCCAGAATCCGGTATTGGCGATAGCTGCCGGTGCATCATCCGAAGCCTCGGTGACAGTCCACTTCAGTGCCTTCCGCTGCACATCGTTGAGAAGGTTTGTGCTCGTAATCTCCATTTTAGAGGTTGCGCCTTCACTATTGGCAAGTATCCATGCCGGTATCATCCCGGGCTGCGGACGACTGCCAAAGCGCTCACCCTCGCCATTGGCACCAAAGCGGCGGTTACGTATCGGACGAGCCTCATCCTCAAACGAGCGGTTCTGAATAAGTTCTGCATAGAGACCTCCCTCACCAGCGTGATTGATTTCCTCATAAAAGAGACCATACAAAGTAGGACTGATAGTGACACCCTCTTGTGAGGCATCTACACTCAACACTGCAGTCTGAGCCTTACTACCCACTGCAAGCATGCAGAAAGACATGCAAAGCAAAAATAATCTTTTCATCTTGAATTTCTTTTAGTACGATAGTCGCAAAGATAGTATTTTTTTGACACCTACGCACTGATGGAGATAAAATATTCATGTTTACTTGATATTTCTTGCTCGTTTATTTGTATCTTTATGATGGAACATGAAGATACTTCGCACTCGCTGTAATAAATATTCAAGTAAACTTGATATTTCTTGCTCGTTTATTTGTATCTTTGCGGTACAATTGAGATATAATACACCTATTTAATATAAAAGTACTATGGATTTGTTAAGCCAGATTATTGCGCGTGCCAAGAGTAACAAGCAGCGCATCGTACTCCCCGAATCTACTGAGGAACGTACATTGAGAGCAGCCGACCGCCTCCTTGCCGATGAGGTAGCCGACATTATTCTTATCGGTAACCCCGAGAAAATCAACGGTCTCGCTGCCGAGTGGGGCCTCGCCAACATCGGTAAGGCAACCATCATCGACCCCGAGAACCACCCCAAGAAGGAGGAGTATACCAACCTGCTCGTGGAGCTCCGCAAGAAGAAGGGCATGACCTACGAAGAGGCTCAGAAGCTCGTAGTGAACCCCCTCTACCTCGGATGCCTCATCATCAAGGCTGGCGATGCTGACGGTCAGCTGGCTGGTGCCGAGAACACCACAGGTAACGTGCTGCGTCCCGCATTGCAGATTATCAAGACCGCTCCTGGCATCAGCTGCGTATCAGGTGCTTTCGTTATGATTACCCAGACTCCGCAGTATGGCGAGAATGGTGTGCTCATCATGGGTGACTGCGCTGTGACTCCCGTGCCCGATGCTGCACAGCTCTCACAGATTGCCGTATGCTGCGCTGAGACCGCTCGCGCCGTGGCTGGCATCGAGGATCCTCGCGTGGCTATGCTCAGCTTCTCGACCAAGGGCTCGGCTAAGCACGAGTGCGTAGACAAGGTAACTGAGGCTCTCCGCCTCGCCAAGGAGCTTGCTCCCGAGCTAAAGATCGACGGTGAGCTGCAGGCCGACGCAGCCCTCGTACCCTCAGTAGGCAGCAGCAAGGCTCCCGGCTCAGAAATTGCAGGTAAGGCCAACGTACTCGTATTCCCCACCCTCGAGGTAGGTAACATCGCCTACAAGCTCGTACAGCGCTTGGGCGGTGCCGAGGCTATCGGTCCCATCCTCCAGGGTATCGCTCGTCCCGTGAACGACCTCTCACGCGGCTGCTCTATCGACGACGTGTACAACATGGTGGCTATCACCGCTTGCCAGGCTCAGGCAAAGTAAAAGACCCCCTCTGCCCTTTGGGCATCTCCCCCTCTATGGGGAGAACCATAAAACGACAAAACAAAACAATAGTATAACAAGAAACACGACCCTATCTAGAATCCGCGATGCCCGCAAGCCCCTCCATAGAGGGAGGGGTTGGGGTGGGTCTCGAGTTAGAGGTGGGTCTTCATTTAAGCATTATGAAAATCCTTGTATTAAACTGCGGTAGCTCATCCATCAAGTACAAACTCTTTGAGATGGACACCCAATCGGTACTTGCACAGGGCGGTATCGAAAAGATTGGCCTTCCCGGCTCATTCCTTAAGTTGACTCTCCCCAATGGCGAGAAGGTAGTACTCGAGAAAGACATCCAAGAGCACACTGCTGGTGTAGAGTTTATCCTTCAGACCTTGACCGGCGAGGAGTATGGTGCCATCAAGTCGCTCGACGAGCTCGACGCTGTAGGTCACCGTATGGTACACGGCGGTGAGAAGTTCAGCCAGTCTGTACTGCTCAACGACGAGGTGCTGGCCGCATTCGAGGCTTGCAACGACCTTGCTCCCCTACACAACCCCGCCAACCTCAAGGGTGTGAACGCCATCAGCGCCTTGCTCCCCGAGATCCCTCAGGTGGGTGTGTTCGACACTGCTTTCCATCAGACCATGCCCGACTACGCCTACATGTATGCCGTTCCCTACGAGTTGTACGAGAAGTATGGTGTGCGTCGCTACGGCTTCCACGGCACCTCACACCGCTACGTATCGCAGCGCGTATGCGAGTTCCTCGGCGTGAAGCCCGAAGGCACCAAGATCATCACCTGCCACATCGGCAACGGCGCATCTATCTCGGCCGTAGTAGACGGCAAGTGTGTTGACACCAGCATGGGTCTCACTCCGCTCGAGGGCCTCATGATGGGTACCCGCAGTGGCGACATCGATGGTGGCGCCGTGACCTACATCATGGAGAAGGAGGGGTTGACACCGGCAGGTGTTTCTGACCTCTTGAACAAGAAGTCGGGTGTAGCCGGTATCTCTGGTGTGTCATCAGACATGCGCGAGATCTGCGCTGCTGTCGACGCTGGTCACCCCCGTGCAACACTCGCCCTCAACATGTATGAGTACCGCATCCGCAAGTACATCGGTTCGTACGCTGCTGCTATGGGCGGTGTGGACGTGATCCTCTTCACCGGTGGTGTAGGCGAGAACCAGGACAACACCCGCGAAGCCGTATGCCGCGGCCTCGAGTTCATGGGCGTAGAGCTCGACGTAGAGAAGAACAAGGGCCTGCGTGGTCAGGAGGCTATCATCTCTACTCCCGCCTCTAAGGTTAAGGTTGTAGTCATCCCCACCGACGAGGAGCTGATGATTGCTACCGATACGATGAATTTGCTTTAAGTAAATTCTGAATTCTGAATTTTGAGTTCTGAAAGAGCCGCTGGACTTTTCTTGCCGTGACGCTATCATTCAGAATTCATAATTCAGAATTCACAATTCTAAAACACCATGTACGAACAACTACTAAACCTTGATCCTGTTAAGATCAACTTCAGCAAATCTGGAATGGATATGCTGAATATCGCTCTGGCGATTGTGATGTACGGCGTGGCACTCGGCATCAAGCCCGGCACCTTTGCCGATGTGTTCCGTAAGCCGAAGTCAATTCTTGTCGGTGTCATCGGCCAGTGGATTATCATCCCGGCCCTCACCTTCCTCCTCATCATCATCTTCCACAAGCACATCACCCCGATGGTGGCTATGGGTATGATTCTGGTTGGCTCTTGCCCCGGAGGAAACGTATCGAACTTCATCACCTCAATCTCTCGCGGCAACCGCGAGCTGTCAGTATCGATGTCTGCCGTGACTACCACAGCAGCCATCTTCACCACGCCGGCCAACTTTGCCATCTGGGGCAGCCTCTATGTGCGCTACCTCGACCGTCACGCTGCCGACGCCCTGCAGGTGCTCACCATCCCCATATGGGATATCTTTATCACGATTTTCGTGTTGCTCGGAATTCCCTTGGCATTGGGTGTGCTCACCACACACTATGCTCCCAAGGTGGCCAAGGCGCTCAACAAGCCCTTGCAGTACCTTTCTATCGTGGTGTTCCTGGGCATGGTGCTCATCTCGTTCTGGAACAACTTCGACATCTTCATCAAGTACCTCAAGTGGATTGTCGTTATCGTAGCCATCCACAACGGTCTCATCCTCTTCGTGGGCTACTGGCTAGGTGAGCTCTCCGGACTTCCCCGTCCCGACCGCCGCGCCATCACCATCGAGATGGGTATCCAGAACTCGGGTCTCGGACTCATCCTTCTGTTCAATCCCGCCATCTTCCCGCCCGAACTGCAGAATGGCGGTATGCTCATCGTCACCGCCTGGTGGGGCATATGGCACATCATCGCGGGCCTCAGTGCCGCAGGCATCTTCCGCTTGCGCGACAGATACGTGTGGGCGAAGAGACAAAAAAAGGCTTAATTCTTAATTCTGAATTTTGAATTCTGAATTTTATGGGCATCGTTGTAAGGGATTACATTGCGTAGCTTAATTCAGAATTCATAATTCATAATTCAAAATT
>JAFOYZ010000160.1 GCA_017424485.1 Bacteroidaceae bacterium | reverse complement strand
TGCTTCGCAACGAGGGATAAATATGTATATATGATATGGAGACGTTATCGCTATACGAACTGAATCGCCTCATCCGCATCACCTTGCGTGAGGGTATGCCCGATACTTATTGGGTGCAGGCCGAACTGAGCGAAGTACGTGTAGCTTACAATGGACATTGCTACATTGAACTGGTGCAGAAGGCCGAGCGGGGCAATACGCTCCTGGCCAAAGCACGTGGTACTATCTGGGCCAATATATATAAGATGTTGAAACCCTACTTCGAGAATGAGACTGGGCAGGCTTTCACAGCAGGCATCAAGGTGTTGCTGCAGGTGTCAGTGGAGTTTCACGAGCAATATGGCATGTCGCTTACGGTACATGACATAGACCCGACCTATACACTCGGCGATATGGCTCGTCGTCGTCGTGAGATATTGATGCAACTGGAAGACGAGGGAGTGCTTACACTCAATAAGGAACTGCCGATGCCTGTCCTTCCGCAACGTGTGGCTGTTATCTCGGCTGCCAGTGCAGCGGGCTATGGCGACTTTTGTGACCAGTTGGTGGGCAACCCTTATGGATTTGTCTTCTATCCCAAGCTTTTCCCTGCTGTGATGCAGGGTGATAGGGTGGAGGAGACCGTCATTGCTGCACTCGACCGCATTGCTGCCGAGCGCGATGAGTGGGATGTGGTGGTCATTATCCGTGGCGGTGGTGCAACGAGCGATCTCTCGGGATTTGATACCTATGCATTGGCGGCCAATTGTGCGCAGTTCCCGCTGCCGATAATTACGGGTATCGGACACGAACGTGACGATACTGTGCTCGATATGGTATCGCACACCCGAGTGAAGACACCTACGGCTGCTGCTGAATATCTCATTGCTGCTTTGACAGATACTGCTGCCAAACTTGATGATCTGGTGGAGTCTCTGACAGCAGGTGTTACTGAACGTATGCATCGGGAGGAAAAACGTATAGAGCAATTGGCGCAGCGCATCCCCGCGCTTTTCTCAGTGTTGTATACCAAACAGATGTATCGTATCGAGCAGATCGAACAACGTATACAAACAGCTTTGCAGCAGACCTTGATAAAGCATACCCATCGCTTGGAACTTATAGAGAAAATCCTCGAAGGTGCTTCACCCAAGCAAATCTTGCAGCGCGGCTATACCATCACACGCTGTGAGGGTAGGGTGGTTCGCGATGTGGCTTTACTCCCCGAAGGCGCAGTGCTCACAACGGAATTTGCCGATGGTGAGGTAAAGAGTAAGAGAATTTGATAAATAATAAACAATGAAATACGAAGAAGCCCTACAGCAACTCGAGACCATTGTCTCGCAGATAGAGAACAACGAACTGGATATAGACCAGTTGGCCGACCGCCTCAAGGAGGCCCAAAAGCTCGTCAAACTATGTAAGGACAAGCTCTACAAGACGGATGAGAAGATTAAGGCGTTGTTGGAAGAATAATAAGAGGGTGTGCGTACACCCTCTTGGATTGTGACATTGTCACTGTAACATCTTTTTCTACACAATCTTTTTCACCAAACCGAACATCTTGTAAGGCATGTAGCGGAAGGGGAGGTCTATCCAAGTACCTGTGGTCACTACAGTACGGCGGTGCGAGAAAGCGCGGAAGCTCTCTTCGCCGTGGTAGCCACCCATGCCCGAGTTGCCCACACCACCGAAAGGTACATGCTCATTGGCAATGTGCATGATGGTATCGTTGATACAGGCTCCACCCGATGAGGTGTGGTGGATGATGTCCCAGCCTTCGGTCTCGCGACCGAAGTAGTAGAAGGCCAGCGGCTTCTCGCGGCGGGTGATGTATCCAGTCACCTCATCTATATGTTTAAAGGTAAGGATTGGGAATACGGGGCCGAAAATCTCTTCGGTGAGCACTTCGTGGCTGTTGGCTTTGGCGTCGGCATCAGCTTCGCTGAGGCTGATGTGCATGTCGAGTAGGGTTGGTTCTATGAAGTGCTCCTTCTCGTCGGTACGTCCGCCATAGAGGATATCGCCCTGTGCGATGTAGCTCTTCACACGCTCAAAGGCACGGTCATTGACCATACGCACATAGTGCTTGTGCTCCTTGATGTCGGTGCCGTGGAGGGCTTTCACGGCTTTGGCAAATGCTCTGACGAATTCGTCCTTGACAGATTCGTGGATGAGCAGATAGTCTGGCGCGATGCAGGTCTGCCCTGAGTTGAGCGTCTTGCCCCAGGCAATGCGCTTGGCTGCGAGCTTGATGTCGGCCGTGCGGTCTACGATGCAGGGACTCTTGCCACCAAGTTCGAGCACTACGGGAGTAAGATATTTCGATGCTGCCTCCATCACAATCTTGCCCAGCGAGGGACTGCCAGTGAAGAAGATGAGGTCGAAGCGGTGGGCAAGCAGAGCCTGATTTACCTCACGATTGCCCGGCACGATGGCGATGTACTGCGGGTCGAAGGTCTCCTCAATCATCTCTTGGAGCACCTTCGATACGGTAGGAACGTAGGGCGAGGGCTTCAGCACGGCAGTGCATCCTGTGGATATTGCACCTACGAGCGGATTCAGCAGCAGTTGCACGGGATAGTTCCACGGTGCCATGATGAGCGTGTTGCCCAATGGCTCGCTCACGATATAACTTCGCGAGGGAAACATCTTGATGGGAGTGGGTTTGCGCTTGCGGCGGCTCCACTTGACTATATTGCGGATATGATTGGCTATCTCACCCTTCACGATGCTCAGCTCGGTGAGATATGCCTCTTCGTACGACTTGTGAAGATCGGTCCATAACGCATCTGCAAGGGGCTTCTCCCATTTCTCAAGAGCTGCCTGCAATTTCTTCAGCATGCCAAGGCGGAAACTGAGATCAAGTGTTGCGCCACTGTGAAAGTAGGCGCGTTGCGATTCTATGATGGATGGTATCATGGGTGTATGACAAATTATTCAATAATTAAATTGACAAATAAATCGTAAATCATCAAATTGTAAATGAAGAATTACTTTCGTCCTACAAAGTTATCCATTGTGTGGTAAATACCAAATACTTTGCCGAAGAAAAAGTCGAATACCGGTATGGGGAGGATAAACTGCCAGAAACGAATGAAATGCAAACCGAAGGGGATGCCGCGGAAGATGCGGTTCTTTTCCACGGCACGGATTATCTTCTTGGCCGTATTCTCGGGATTGAGGATGGGGATGATGGGCGACTTCACACCATTAAACATGCCTGTATTTATATAATAAGGTGTTACGGTGGTGACGCGCACGGGGCTTTTCTGCTCCTGCAGTTCGATGCGCACCGAGTCGGACCAACCGATGGCTGCCCACTTGCTGGCACCATACACTGCCATTCGCGGATTGCCCAGCATACCGCCTGCTGAGGTGATGTTGCAGATGTGCCCTACGCCACGGAGCAGCATATCGGGGAGGATCTCGCGGGCAACATACATAGGAGCTATGGCATTGATGAGCATAGTGCGGTCAATCTCCGAGATGTCTACCTGGTCGAAGGTCTTGTTGCCGGTGATGATGCCGGCATTGTTGATGAGAATGTCGATGTCGCCGCACTCTTCTACTACAATAGCATACGCATTGCGGATGGCTTCATTGTTGCCTACGTCTACGCGGTACCCCTTCACTTTACCTATTTGTGCGAACTCCTCTACGGTGGTAGTTATGTTCTTCTCGTTGATATCCCAAATGATTACGCACTTCGCGCCTTTCTCTAACGCTATGCGACCCATAATTTTGCCTATACCCGATGCTCCTCCAGTGATAAGCACGTTTCGATTGTTGATTTTCATACTTTGCTTAGGTCTTATTCTTTAAACACTAATAATATTTCAAGGTGCAAAGATATAACAAATCTATGCCCAAAGGTTTTGCGTTAATCCCTAATCCGTCCCGTTCGTCCCAATGGCGTGTTAACTTATCCCTAAGTGTTGTAAAACCTTAATAAATTTGAGATTTCTTGAGATTTGTTGTAATTTTGCAGGGTTTTTAAAAAATGTCAAATCATGAAATATTGTTGAATATGAAGAGAAAACTACTATTTTTGTTTTTTTTAGGGGGATTGATGGTGACTGCTAAAGCACAGCAGTTGCCCAACTATGGGTTCAATAGCTGGAAGAGTGCGTGCGCTAGTACGGAATCGTTTGGCGACTACAATGAAATGCGTAAACGTCCAGGTGTGGAACCCACTGAGTGGAACGGCTCTAGTGTAAATCAAGCAGTGAAAGCCATCGTTAAGATTGAAAAGGAGCAAGAACTCGTATACAACGACAATAACACCGTAAAAATGGTGAATACTTTTGTTGGTGCGAAAATCTTTGGGAAACAGATCGGTTCTGTTGCTCCGGGATTCGTGAATTTTGGTACTCCTTGGGTATACGCTACATCAACAGTTAGTGAATGTGATGGTGGTGTATATGGTGGAATCGACTTCTGTCACAAGCCTGATGCCATCACAGGGCGTTACAAGAGAACGGATGCTACTGGTGAGAAATCGCATATTATTGTGTATCTGTGGAATGGGACTTTTACCTCAAAGGTTGGAAAGAAAGGCTCTCCTTCTACGAACCGTGACAACGTAGATAAGGCTATCATGGGTATGGTTGATGCTTCTGCAAAAGGTACTCTAGTGGCTTCGTGTGATTATGAGTTCACCGCAACAACCAATAATGATTGGCAGACGATTACCATACCATTGACTTATGCTGTAGATGCAAGTGTCAATCCTACAATGATGAATGCCATTATATCTGGTGGCGACTATTGGAATCGTGATAATATGAAAGAGAATACTACGCTGTATGCCGATGATGTACGATTCGTATATTATTCAACATTGAAGTCGCTATCGTATGATGGGAAGGCATTGGCGCTGCCTGAAGCTGGTACTACACTTGATATGTCTTCTGTCGTATATGATGAATCTAAATTGGACTATGCTCTTAATGGCCAGACAGCAACAGCAACAACCTCTTTTGATGATGCAAGCAGTATTCTTACTATAAAAGTGTCTAATGTTGATAACGACATTGATGGCCAATCAAGTCATACCTATTATATAAAGTTTGCGCATGTGCATGGTGCATTCAAGTATGCATCAGATGGAGCAAACATCACTGTGACTTGTGGAAAGTGCAATGAAAGTTTGGGAACAGTAGGATTGGTACTTCCATCTGACCTTGTATATAATGGAAAAGCAAAAGAGGTAACCTTGAAGGGCTCTGTCTTAGGTATGGATAATCCTACCATTGTATATAGTAGTGGTAATGCTCCTATAAATGTAGGAACATATACTGCTAGCATACAAATGGGCGATGCCACGGCAAGTGTGGAGTATACCATCAAGGCCAAGGATATCGCCGGTGCCAAGGTGGGCACATTTGCCCTGATGACCTACACCGGTAAGGCGCAGACTCCCGTGGCTACGGTGACCATCGATGGCATGGGTGAGGTGACTGGTACATGGAGCAGCGTGACTGCTGTGGCCGACAAGACCACCTTCACCGCCAGCGGCAACTACACAGGCACTATCAGCAACGTGGCTTGCGGCATGCAGGCCAAGGATATCGCCGGTGCCAAGGTGGGCGCATTTGCCCCGATGACCTATACAGGCAAGGCG
>JAFOYZ010000159.1 GCA_017424485.1 Bacteroidaceae bacterium | reverse complement strand
CGGGGTTCCATCATGAACGTTTCCGTATGGGTGTAGACCCTCGTCTGACGCTGCGCTACCAGCCTTCGGGTCGTACAACGTGGCAACTCATGGCAGGAACCTTTACGCAATACCTTCATCAGGTGGGCTTCTCGAGTAATGGACTGCCATCGGAGTTTTGGATTGCCTCGAGTAGGAATGTACCTGCCCAACGCTCGGCCAAGATCTCATTGGGATTACAGCAAGAACTGTTTGGGGGCGACTATAGTTTGTCGGTAGAACCCTACCTTACGCGCATGGTCCATCAGGTGGAGTATAAGGGCAACGTCTTAGGGTTGCTCACCGATAAGTATGACCTGCACGATAACTTAGTGATTGGCGATGGTTATAACTACGGCGTCGACTTCATGTTGCAGAAGAATGCAGGGCGACTTACTGGCTGGATAGCCTATGCATGGGCCAAGGCTCCTCGTACGAGTATAAGAAATGGTGAGCAAATCTTCTACCCTTCGGTACACAATCGTGAACACGACTTTAATGTAGTGGGTAGCTATAGATTGAATGACAAGTGGCACCTTAGTGCTACCTATATACTTGCTACGGGAACACCTTATACGGATATAAAGCGCTTTTATATCTTAGGTGAAAATGCTATAGTCTGTTTCTCGAACTACAATGGTGCGCGTTATCCGATGCTTCACCGATTAGACCTCGCCGTGAGCTATCAGTTGCCCCAGGTTAGACATTGGGAACACTCCGTAAAGTTGGCGGTATACAATGCCACGTTTGCGAAGAATCCGATTTCATATAGTTACAACCGGTATACAGGAACAGGCGTGCTATACAAACGGCCGAGATACTTCTTTGCCACGCCTGTTCCTTCAGTAAGTTATTATTTGCATTTTTAATAGGATTAGCAATGAGCAGACGATTACTATATAGCCTATGCTTGTCACTCCTCTTTATTTCTTGCTATGAAGATGATGATGAAGTAGCAATGAAAATTGTCGTTGAGGGATGGATTGAGTCGGGAGGTACCCCCATGGTGATGCTGACCAATAGTATTCCTGTGACTACATATGAGAAAACGGGTGAGAATGCTGAGTTTGTTCTCCCGTGGGGTAAGGTGACAGTCTCTGATGGTACACAGACAGTGATTCTCACTGGTGATTACGATGAACGCTATTTCCCTTCTTATGTGTACACAACTTCGAAAATGCGTGGGGTTCCAGGACGCACCTATCATCTCACCGTAGAATATGGTGATTATGTGGTGACTGCTCAGACTACTATCCCGGTGCCAGACTCCTTGGAGGCATTGACGGTAACGCCATGTGCGGATGTCGATAGCATGTATCAGATAACGGCCTACTACGAAGATGCTCCTGAGACAGAGGATTACTACCTGTTCCTTACACGTATATTCAATAGAGAAAAGCGATTTTATCCCTCCTTCTTGGGTGTGATAGATGACTCACGCCTTGCATTACACAACAAGCAGATAGTGCAACCGGGCATCCACTTGAGTACGACCGAAAACCATAAGTATCACCCTTATTTTCATGAGAGCGATTCGGTACAGATCAAGTTTGCCAAGATTGATGAGACCAGCTACCACATCCATAAGGCCTATAGTGAGATGGTGTCGCTCTCGTCTAATCCCATCTTCTCGAGCGACCTCTCCATGCCTACCAATATCGAGGGTGGCCTGGGTTTCTGGTGTGGTTATGCAGTGACGAAGTACAACGTGGTGATTGCTGATAGCTTAGAGAACTGAAAAATGATGCTCCCTTCCCTACGGGATTTGAAAAATTCTTTCTACATTTGCATGGTCATACTATAAATGAAGACGGCTACCTTCGGTTGAGACTATTGGCCGTTCTCGTTCATCATTCATCATTCAACATTAAAGAAACTATGATTAAGAGATTGTTCGATAAATACGTTGTCAAGGCACTGAGCCACATGGCTTGGGGTTTGTTCTGTTCGCTCATCATAGGGCTCATCGTGGGGCAGATAGCCAAGATACCGGGCCTCGCCTTCCTCACCTTCATCAGCGAGGCTCTCTCGGCCTCGTCGCCCCTCGTAGGTGCGTGCATCGGTTTGTCCATTGCTATGGGGTTGGGCGTGGACCAGTTGGTCACTATTTCATCGGCTGTGGTGGGTGCCTTGGGTTATCAGTATGGCGGTCCTGTGGGAGCCTACCTCGCGGTGATTGTCGGTGCGCAGATAGGACAGCTCATTTCCAAGCGTACGGTAGTCGACATCATCCTCACGCCCATGCTCACCATTGTAGCGGGCGGCCTCTTTGCTCACTACTGCTGCTCGCCCATCAACGATTTCATGCTCTACCTCGGCGAGGTCATCAACCACGCTACCCAGCTCAGCCCCTTCGTCATGGGCATCGTGGTGGCGGTGCTGGTAGGTTGTGCATTGACGCTCCCCATCAGCTCGGTGGCCCTGTGTGTGATGCTTGGCATCGATGGCTTGGCGGCAGGCGCAGCCACGGCAGGATGTTGTGCTCAGATGGTGGGATTTGCCGTCATCAGTTTTTCGGACAATGGCGTAGGCGGACTCCTCTCGCAAGGCTTGGGCACCTCGATGCTGCAGATTGGCAACATCGCCCGCAAACCGATTATATGGCTCGCCCCTACACTCACCTCGTCTATCCTCGGCCCCGTGTCGACGGTTCTGCTCGGCATGACCAACAATGCGCTCGGTGCCGGCATGGGTACGGCAGGCTTGGTTGGCCCCCTAGCTACCTATGCTACGATGAGTGGTACGGTGGCCGATGGAGTGCTCATCACAGAGATTGTCTTGCTCTACTTCGTGGCCCCCGCCCTCATCTGTCTGCTCATCGACCGACTGATGCGCCACATGGGCTGGGTCAAGCCTGGAGATATGAAGTTGTAGTCGGAGTGTAGGACTGAGCGATATAGACGAGCAGATAAGACAAAATTTCATCGCATCCATAAAAAACAGAAAAGGCGACTGGATTTCCAGCCGCCTTTTCTTTTACCGTGCCACGCAGGTGTCAGTATGCGTTGCGCGTACTCTTATGCCTGCAACCACTTGTACTTGGCCACGCTGTAGATGGGCACAAAGGGAAGGATGAGCGGAGTCTTCTTGGTGTAGGCCTGGAACTCGGGGTCGTTACCGTAGGTCTCCATCTGACGCAGCTCGAGGCGGCGTGCACCGCTGAACATTACATACACGATGCCGATGTATCCGAGCGCAGCGATGACCCACTGACCTACGGTGCAGCATGAGCCGAAGCAGATGATGAAGCTACCCGTCCACATGAGCACCTCACCGAAATAGTTGGGGCAGCGCACGATACGGTACAAGCCCGTGTCTACAAAGCGGCGTGCGTTGACCTTCTTGGACTTGCTCTTCTGCGCATCGGCCACCATCTCGATGATTACGCCCAGGGCAGCCACGATGGCACCGGCCCACATCCATCCCTCACTTACGGGAAGTCCCTCGCGGAGGTTGTGGAGGTAGAAGGTCACGGGGCTTATCTGTCCCACATAGAGCAGGGCACACATTATCCACACCGACCACATCACGAAGGCAGGCTTCTTCACCGTATTCTCGGGCTGATAGAGAATGTGCTTGTAGGTCTCGGAGCGTCTCTCCCTAAGCAGCAGATACATGCCCAGGCGAAGACCAAAGACAAGCCACACCACACACGACAACAGCGCTGGCCATGTGATGACATCGCGGAAGATGATGGCCGTAGCTATCGAAAGCACCGAGATGGTGAATCCATAGCCAAGGCTAAAGAAGTAGATGAAGTAAATCCAGCCGAGGGCCGAAACGGCAAACGAGAGTGCCAAGAGTAGATACAAATAACTCATGATAGTAAAAGTTTTATAAGTACAACAAATAATGGGTGCAAATGTACGAAAACTTTGGATAAATCTGCTCGAAACTTTGCCGAGCGTGAGCAAATTCGCTAAAAGCAATGCCGCGATTGAGCGTGAGCAATAACAAGCAATTCGTTTCTCATGCAAGTATGCGTCACACGGCCATGAGCTGTGAGCCTATGGTGTGCAACGCCTCTTTGATTTGCATTATGCGCATGTCACTGGGCTTCTTGATGCCGTAGATATACTTGGCCAGCAGACTCTTGTTGATACCTATGTATCGGGCCACTTCGGACACGTTGAGTTGCGGGAATCGCTTGAAGATGGCAGCCACCTCGTTAGCATATTCCGGCTCGGCCACGGTGTAGAAACTGGAGATGTGTACATCCTCGTCGAGCTGCTTCCAGCGCAGCGCGGTGCCACGCATCTCTATGCTATACGCATTGCGCTCAGCCTCCGTGGCTTCCTTCAGGATGGGGAAGGCCTCCAAGGGTCTGCTATAGACCTTATCCTCGCTCGAAAGCATGTAGATGCGCTCGTTTTCAAACCATACGTTCTTGATTGTTTCCATATCGTTCCGATTTAAGAGTGATACTTGTTCCAAACATCAATGATGTCTTCTTTGTACATCTCGGCCAGCTGTAACGCCCTCTTCAGGTCTTTAGGTTTCAGCCCGTGGTTGTACACCACGTCGATGGTGGGCTCCAATGATATTTTAGCGTCATCGTCCCCCTTTACCACGTGCACGTGTATAGGTTCGTGGTCTTCTGAAAAGAAGAAGAATCGCAAACCGAAAAGTTCAAAAATTGTAGGCATATCCAAAGTTGCTTATCTTATTACAACACAAATGTAGGGATAAAATCTTTTCCCTGCAAGAAATCATTGCTTAAAAATCTTTAAGAAGCTTTGATATGGGGAAATACACCTACGAAAGCGTCCTGCGTAGGGTGCTTCTGTGATGGTCGTCAATCATCCTTCTTGAAAAAAATCATATAGTGTTGCAAAAGTGGATATATCTCGTTACCTTTGCGAGTACAAAATCTATAATGCAAATAAACACACGTATCGTATGAAAAGAGTTACATTCATTGTCGTGGCTATGCTGATGAGTATAGCTTCGTTTGCTCAGGCAAAAGGGGAACACTACATTGCTGGTACATTTAGTACCGATTTCGGAACTCAGAAGACAACATTTCAGTATGGTCAGTATTCTGAGTCATCAAAAACTCCGCTGAATACTAAATTGGCATTAGGAGCAGAGTATGGGCATTTCGTAGCGAGGAATTTTAGATTAGCAATGGCTTTGGGAATGTCATATCAGGGTATTCCTCTTGAGGAAACGAACATAAAGTGGCTTAGGAATAAAACCGTATCATTTGTTGTCAACCCTAATGTCTCATACTATTTCCCATTGGCTGATAGGCTCTACTATACACCTGAGATAGGTGCATCATTTGAATTCGGTTCGATAAAGGAGGAGTTGACCTTGCATGAGGCATATACAACTCCAGCAACCGGATGGGCTGTATACGTGAATCTTGTCGCCTTGGAATACCGAGTTTCCGAAAAAGCAGCTTTGGGTATACTCGTAGGTGGTTTCCAATATGGTACCGCTTCTTTTGCAATCGAAGATACTTTTGGCAGCGAGACCCAATATAAATCTAGCCAGACCAAGCTTAACTTCAACACTTCTAGCGTTCATTTCAGATACTATTTCTAATAGTTGTTTCTAATAAACATTTATGGGGGATGTGCCTCACGTTTGGCTTGGGGTTCTTAGGTTCATCCT
>JAFOYZ010000023.1 GCA_017424485.1 Bacteroidaceae bacterium | reverse complement strand
CTGGAGGCTACATCGCTCAACCGCAACCTGCTGAAGGGAATGGTGACATTGGGACTGCGATTCTAAGTTCTTGATATATGATGTAGCAATGGGGGTGTGTCGTTTTTTTTGACACACCCCCATTGCTTTCGTTCTTTTGTCTGTATTAGTTGTTCTCTTCTCCTTTAAGGATGGGTAGACTGATGTGGAATCTTACTGCCAATACGCGGGTGAGGAATACGCATATGCCGCACGTAATCTGTGTCACGATGGAGTCGCATCCTATCAGACTGCATACCCAGTAGGCGAAGCCACCCATCACACAGGCCATAGCGTAGATGTCCTTGCGGAAGATGAGAGGAACCTCGTTGATGAATACGTCGCGCAAGACGCCGCCTGCGGCACCCGTCATCGTACCCATGATCGTAGCTACCCAGAGGGGGAATCCTGCATCGAGCGTCTTCTGTATACCTACTACAGCGAAGAGGGCGAGACCGATGGCGTCGAAGAGGAAGATCGTGTTGTTCATCTTCACGAGATACTTTCTGAATGCCATTACCCATACTAATGAGAAGGCGGTGATGATGAGATAGATGGGGTCGGTCATCCAGAAGGGGGTGATACCAATCAGTAGGTCACGGATAGTACCACCGCCAATGGCGGTGACAAGACCTACGACATACGCTCCAAAGAGGTCAAACTGCTTGGCCGAGGCCAGGCGGATACCACTGATGGCAAAGGCGAAAGTGCCAATGAATTCAATGATGTCAACGAAGGTAATGTTCATCATGCTTATTTACGATTTTATAATTTACTATTTACTATTTTACTCTAAACTCTAAACTAATACAACTCCACTACCGTGATACCTGCTCCGCCAAACTGTACGTGCTCGTCGCGGCAGCTCGCTACGGCGGGGTTGGCTTGCAGGTACTGACGTATGAGGGTGCGCAGTATGCCATTACCTGTGCCATGGAGGATGCGCACTCGGGACATGCTGAGTAGTACGGCATCGTCGATATAGTAGGTGACGGCTTGCAGGGCTTCCTCGCCACGCATACCACGTACGTCGATGTCTTGCTTGAAATGCAGACGACGTTGTGAGATGTCCTCCTGCGTCTCCTTGCTCAGATAGGTATAGGCACGTGGTCGTTCGGCTTCCTGTTGGCGTGCTGCCTCCTGCGTGGCGGGTTCCAACTTGCTGAGCTTGGTCATGGTGCGCATCATGCCGAAGGTGACCATGGCGTTCTTGCCATTGATCTGCTCGATGGTGCCGATGGTCTGCTGCCCTTTGATGCGAACCAATGAGCCCGGCTCAAATTGAAAATTGAAAGTTGAAGATGGAGAATTATTACCATTCGGTGCGCTTACTTGTGGGGTGCTCGTGGCAGAACCAACTTTCAATTTTGAATTTTCAATTTTCAACTTCTTACGCTCTTGCCGTGCACGCAACTGCTCCATCTTACGCTGTATCTGTGCTTCGTAGTCGTCGGCACCGGTTTCGGTGACTGCCTCTTTCCATTCGGCCAGTTCCTGGCGTGCCTGACGTGTCTGCTCCTTTTCGGCCTGTGCCTCCTTGATGGTGCGTATGGTGTTCTCGATGCGGGCATTCGACTCCTGCAAGAGTTGCTTCATCTCCTCTTTTGCCTCGCGAATGACGCTCTTGCGACTCTTCTTCAGCTCTTCCATCTCACCTTCGTATTGGGCAATGAGGGTTTCGAGCTGCTTCTCCTTCTGTCGGATATTTTGGCGTTTGGTTTCCCAGTAGCGCTTGTCGCGTACGATGTCTTGCAGGTATTTGTCCGACTGGATATACTCGCTGCCCACAATCTCAGAAGCATCGGCGATGACCTCCTCGGGAAGACCTATCTTGCGGGCTATCTCCACGGCAAACGAACTGCCGGGGTTGCCTATCTGCAATTGGTAGAGTGCCTGCATCAGGTGGCGGTCGTAGAGCATAGCTCCGTTGACAACCCCCTTGTGGCTGTCGGCAAACTGCTTCAGGTTCGAGTAGTGTGTAGTGATGACACCATAGGCCCGCTTGTCGTTGAACCGGCGTAGCACCGCCTCGGCAATGGCGCCTCCGATGAGGGGCTCGGTGCCGCTACCAAACTCGTCGATGAGGATGAGGCTGCGGCCATTGGCCTCGCGCATCATATTCTTCATGTTCAGCAGGTGGCTGCTGTAGGTGCTGAGGTCGTCCTCGATGCTCTGCTCGTCGCCTATATCAATAAATATGCTTCGGAATATGCCGGCACGGCTAGCTCGCTTCACGGGGATGAGCATACCGCACTGTAGCATGTATTGCAATAAACCTACAGTCTTGAGGCACACCGATTTTCCGCCGGCGTTTGGACCCGATATGATGAGTATGCGCTGTTCGCGGCTCAACTGTATATCTAGTGGCACCACCTTCTTGCCGTGCTTGGCCAGGGTGATGCGCAGCAAGGGGTGCTCGGCTTCTACCCAATCGATGTGTGGATGGTCGCACAGCTCGGGGCGTATGGCATCCATCGTGATGGCCGTGAGTGCCTTGGCACGGATGAAGTCGATCTCGGCCAGAAAGGAGTAGGATTCCAGTATCTCGGGAATCAGTGGACGCACCTCATCGGTAAACTCGGTGAGGATGCGTATCACCTCGCGGCGCTCCTCGGCCTCGAGCTCGCGTATGCGGTTGTTGGCCTCTACCACCTCGGCAGGTTCTATGAAAACCGTTTTACCGGTGGCCGATTCATCATGTACGATACCCTTGATGCGGCGTTTCAGTGCGGGTACCACGGGGATTACCAGTCGGCCGTCGCGTACGGTAGGGTTTACATCCTTGTCAACGATACCTTCGGCCTGGGCCGAGCGTAGTATGGAGTTGAGTGTACGCGATATGCTGCCCGTGGTGGCAGCCAGCTCGCGGCGTATGCCTGCAAGGGCTGGCGATGCGTTGTCTTTGATTTTTCCGAACTTGTTGACGATGCCATCGATGCGGCGGGTGAGGGTGGGGAAGGCTTGCGCTCCTGAAGCTAGTGCTTCCAAGTTGGGATATCGGCTTTCTTCACTTTCATCATCGTTACGGAAGAAAGCGATGATCTGACTTATCGTGTCGAGCGACCGGCGCAGGTCGAAGAGTTCACCCTCGTCCATATAGAGGCCTTCGATGCTGGCACGATGCAGTGCAGGACGCACATCGAAGAAATGCTGGTTGGGGAACGAATCCTCTTCTTGAATGATGCGCACAAACTCAGTGACCTCGTCGAGTAGGCGGGCCACCTCATCGCTGTCGGTCGCGAACTGCATCTCTTCTACCTTATCCTTTCCCAAGGTGCTAAGGCAGCGGCCGCTGACGATGTGGCGCACTTGGTCGAAACCGATCTTCTGCTCGAAATTGTTCGGATATATCATCTATCTTGTTCCCTATTTTTACGTATTTTGAATGACTGTATGTATTAGCGGTGCAAAGGTAACTAAAAGCGAGCGAATATACAATGTTTATTCTCTGCGAGCCATATCTTATCTTCCGTTTCAATCAAGGAGGTGAGGGATATGTGCCTTGCGGTGATCTGTTTGTTGTAAAAAAAGAGGCGCTGAACTTCAGCGCCTCTAGGATGATTGATGTCTTGATTAGCGAACAAACTCCTTTGTAATCTTGTCGCCTACCTTCTTGATATAAAGGCCGCGCATGGGAGCTGTTATCTGCTTACCGGTAATGTCGAAATAAACGGGAGCAATATCAGAACCTATAGCTTCGATACCTGTGCCACCCTCAACAACTGAGACAGCCATGGTGTTGAGGTATTTGCCGCTGCTGACGCCGATAAGGAAACCTGTAACGGTAATCTCCTTCTCGTTCCAATCGGCGTTAACCATACCCTCTACGGGGTACTGGATGCTACCAACAGCAGTCTCTGTGCCAGCAACATTGACGTTGTAGTAGTTGCCAGAGATGGCCAATGTACCTGTATACTGTACATACTTGATAGAGGGGGCAGCAATGAACGCATCCATGGCAGCTGCATCGAGTACCTCGGGCTCGGGCAATGTGAACTCTGCTGTGCCTGTTTTCTCGAAGGTTGAGGCGTTGCCAAACTGGAGCAAGCCACCATAAAGTGAGGTCGGACCAGAAATGGTCACTACATCACCAGCCGCAAGACCACTATCCTTACCTACATAAGTAAGAATGTAACCTGTGCCATCACTAATGAGGAAGCCGCGTGCGTAAGTTGCCACTACAGTACCTGAAGTAGAAGCACTTGCTTGAGCACCAGCAGCAATGATCTCTGCGATGGTGCCTGTTACAGGCTTCTGCTCTTCTTCGTCTTCGCCTTCATCGTTGCCACCAACGATGCCGCCGTCAGTAGTGGTCAGCGCAACGTCGTCAACGAGAATAGAAGCACCGCCACCATTCTTAGAGTTCATTACGATAAGTGCCAGTTCGGTTGTCTCAGTCAGGGTAAACTCGCATGAAGCCTCGGTCCACTCTGCAGAAACTGCTGCAGCATCTGTCTTATATACATAAGTACCAGCGCTTCCGCCAACGATGGGTACATAGCCCAAACGGAACATGCCGGCTGCATCACCCGCCTGCTTTACATTTACGGTAAAGGTATAGGTGCCTGCCTTCAAAGTGTAGGCCTGAGAAGCGAGACGCTTGTTGCTTGATGTACCTGCAACCTCTACACTATAGCTGCCGCTCTTGGCATCGCTAGACTTACTAATTGTGGCGTTATGTCCTACACCTGTCCAGTTGGCGGGTTTGTCTCCCTCCCACTTTTCAAAGCTGGCGTTCTCTACTAGATTACCTTCTGTAACCACTACGTCATCGCCATCGCCTTCGTCGTCACCGCCTTCGTTCTCAGCAGCAACAACGCTTATACCCATGGTGTTTACATACTTACCGCCGCTAAAGCCGATAGAGTAACCAGTAACGACAATCTTCTTTCCGTTGAGATCAGCGTCTACAAGGCCTTCGGGGGCATACTGGATGCTACCCACGGCAGTAGCAGCGCCATCTACAGTTACATTGTAGTAGTAACCTGAGATGTTTAACGTGCCGGTATACTGTACATACTTGATTGCGGGAGCAGCTAAGTAAGCATCCAAGGCAGCTCCATCGAGCACCTCAGGCTCGGGTTGAGTAAACTCGGCGGTACCCGTCTTCTCAAAAGTTGAGCCGCTACCAAACTGTAGCAAACCTCCATACTCTGAGGTTGAGCCGCTAACGGTTACTACATCGCCTACAGCAAGGCCACTGTCGCTACCCAGATAGACTAAGATGTACGCTGTGCCATCACTGATAAGGAAGCCGCGTGAATAGGTGCCCACTACGGTACCTGATGTAGATGCATTGTCTTGTACACCTGCAGCTACCACTTCGGCAACAGTACTAGCCATCATGCTCATGCTAGCTACGAGCATCATGCAGGTTACAAACAATTTCTTCATTGAAGTAAATACATTCATAAGCTTTTGTTTTTTAATGATTAATTATAATATTGATGAAATTCCCGTTATTTCATGGTGTAAAGTTAGTGTTTTATTTTGATTTCTCCCATTTTTACGGATAATAATTAGGATTACCACTTATGGTTGGGTGTTGTGTGGAGGTTGTTGCGTGGGGTGAAGATGGATATAAAAAAGAAAAACGAGCAACTCTCGTTACTCGTTTTCTCTGCGGAAAGGGAGGGATTCGAACCCCCGGTGCCTCTCAGCACGGCGGTTTTCAAGACCGCTGTAATCGACCACTCTACCACCTTTCCAGTGCTTATTGTGAGCTGTCGTTCTCAAAAGCGATGCAAAGGTAGATAGTTTTTTTGAATCCTGCAAATGATTTCTTGTTTTTTTTTAATAATAACATGAAAAAAAACTTAGAAATGCTCTTGAAATGCACCTGTTTGCCGTACTTTATGTAACTTTTCTCTATCTCTTATGTTGTGTGAGCCGTTGTGTGATTTTCCGCTTTGCCAGCCGAAATCTTGTATGCTGGTGTGGTGGCTTCTATGGTGAATGTCGTTCAGGGCAGGTACTTTCCTTGGTGTGTCTGGAAAGTGAAGGCGTGCAATCCCTAGGGACTGCACGCCTTCGAATCTAGATAAGTGTAGTTTTTTATTTCTTAGATCACACCTTGAGCCATCATCGCATTGGCTACCTTGATGAAGCCAGCTACGTTGGCGCCCTTTACGTAGTCGATATAGCCATCGGGGCGTGTGCCATACTTCACGCATGATGCGTGGATGTTCTGCATGATGCTCTTGAGTTTCTTGTCTACCTTCTCGGCGCTCCAACCCAGTTTGTAGCTGTTCTGTGTCATCTCAAGACCTGAAACAGATACACCACCAGCGTTTGATGCCTTACCGGGAGCATAGAGGATCTTAGCTTCTTGGAAGGTCTCTACAGCCTCAGGGGTAGAGGGCATGTTGGCGCCTTCTGATACGGCGATGCAGCCGTTGGCTACAAGTGCGCGAGCATGCTCGCCGTTGAGCTCGTTCTGTGTGGCGCAGGGGAGTGCGATATCGCCCTTCTCGTACCAAGGGGCTGCACCAGCTACATACTTGCAACCATACTTGTCGGCGTACTCCTTGATGCGTCCGCGGCGTACGTTCTTCAGCTCCATGATGAAGGCGAGCTTCTCCTCGTCAATGCCGGCGGGGTCGTAGATGTAACCGTTAGAGTCGCTCATGGTTACCACCTTGGCTCCAAGCTGGATGCACTTCTGTGTGGTGAACTGGGCTACGTTACCCGAACCGCTCACGAGACATACCTTGTCTTTGATGTCGATATCGCGTGTCTTGAGCATCTCTTGCAAGAAGTAGATGTTGCCATATCCTGTAGCCTCGGGACGGATGAGCGAGCCACCGAAGTCGAGACCCTTACCCGTAAGTACACCCTCGAAGTTGCGGGTGAGCTTCTTATACATACCGAAGAGATAGCCTACCTCGCGAGCACCTACGCCGATGTCACCAGCGGGAACGTCGGTCTCGGCGCCGATGTTGTGCCACAGCTCGGTCATGAAGGCTTGGCAGAAGTGCATCACCTCGTTGTCGCTCTTACCTTTGGGATCAAAGTCTGAGCCTCCCTTGGCACCGCCCATAGGCAGGGTGGTGAGCGCATTCTTGAAGGTCTGCTCGAAAGCGAGGAACTTCAGTGTGCTGAGGTTTACTGAGGGATGGAAACGGAGACCACCCTTGTACGGACCGATAGCATTGGAGTGCTGTACACGGTATCCCATATTGGTTTGCACCTTACCCTTGTCGTCGACCCATGTAACGCGGAAGGTTACGATACGGTCGGGCACACAAAGACGCTCAACCAAGTTGGCGGCTTCAAATTCGGGGTGCTTGTTATACTCATCTTCGATAGTTGCTAGCACTTCTGCTACGGCCTGGAAATAGAGTTCCTCACCGGGGAAGTGCTCTCTAAGTACGGCTAATGTCTCTTGTACTTTCATACTAATACCTTGTTTTTCGATTTTTCGGCTGCAAAGATACATATATTTTGCGATATAAAGAATGAAATAGAAAGAAAAATAGCAGAATAAACGATAATTTGTTATATTACCTCAGCTTTGTGTGAACTTTTGTTATCTAATTGGCGGTTTTATGTGAATTATTGTCATTTATAGTGAGCATTTGATAGATTATTGCTACTTTTGTAACGTTAATCATCGTAATTATGACAATATGAACAAACTTAGCATTACCCGTCTGGCCTCTTTGCCTTCTACGGCTGCCGAGGTGCCTGCTGTGTTGGACTCCATGAATGTGGCTTTTCAGCCTATAGCCTCTGTGAACTGGCCTGCAGAGTATCCCTACTGTCCTGATGTGGCATTCCGCATGGCATGGTGTAGTGATGGGCTGGTACTGCACTATAGGGTGAATGAGCAGAGTGTGCGTGCTCGCTATGCTGAGGATAATGGTAATGTGTGGACTGACTCGTGTGTAGAGTGTTTCCTGCGCAATGCCGATGAAGATACCTATTATAATATAGAATGTAATTGTATAGGTACGTTGCTGGTAGGTGTGGGCAGCGGTCGCCATGGTCGTCAGCGTATGTCTGCCGATGTGCTTCGAGGTGTGGAGCGCTGGGCTTCGCTTGGCAGCGAACCTTTCGATGAGCGTTGTGAGCCGACGTCATGGGAGGTCGCTCTGGTGCTCCCTAGAGCACTATTTGATGTGCATCCACTCTCTCTGAACGAGGGCGATGCGCTTTGTGCTAATTTCTATAAGTGTGGTGACGAACTGGCTGTACCTCATTTCGTTTCGTGGAATCCGATTGCGGTGCCTTCGCCAGACTTTCATCGTCCAGAGTTCTTTGGTGCTCTGCAACTAGCCTGATTGTGTCCTTGTATCTCTGCAGACTATCGTGGTAGCTCGTTGAGCAACGCATGATAGTGGGCGTTGGCTTCGAGTATCTCGGGTATGCCAATGACAAAGAGTTGCATCCGGGCACGGGTGAGCGCCACATTCAGTTTGCGGTCGATAACCCTGTCTGATGCCGGTGCAGATGTCTCTGTTGTGTCTGTGATCAGTTCGAGCAGTGCCGGTGATGTCGCTGTAGTGCAGTAGATGATGATGTCGCGTTGGCTTCCTTGGTAGCGCTCTACGGTGTCGATACTGATATGCTGTGTATATTCTTCCATGCCGAGTAGCGAGAGCTCGTGCCGTATGAGTGCGCCTTGTCCACGGAATGGCGATATGATTCCTATGGTTTGGTTGGCATCATAAGGTATTTCGTTGGTGCGGTATAGCTCGATGATGTTCTTCACGAGCATGGCGCATAGGCTTGCTTCCTGACTGTTTGTCTTGAATCGCTCTTCATGGTCTGGCATAGGGCAGGGTATGAAGGCCGTTCTGTGCGTGGCGATGAGTGTCTGCGTGGCCGATGCGGTATCGTACTTGCTGTATGGGAGCGTATCTGTCTGGTGGGGTAGGGGTACGGGTTGCAACTTCCCTTCATAGAAGTGGCGGTTGGCAAAGCTGCTCACTTCGGGGTGCATGCGTCCCTGCCGATAGAGTGTGGCAATGCAATCCGTCTGGCCCGTACGGATAAGGCGGCGGTATAGGCGCTCGAATAGCGATTGCTTGCAGTTGGCAAATCCGATGTCGGTCATCTGCTCATCAGTGATGAGGCCTTCGGCATCGGTCTGCAGAGAGATGGCGGGCAGCTGCTTGTGGTCGCCGATGAGCGTAAACTTACCCTCTATTCTTGCTAGCAGACCTATCAGCTGCGGCTCGAGTATTTGTGACGCTTCGTCTACGATGGTGAGCGAGAAGTGCTTGGCAGCAAAGAGCTCGGGGCGAGTGGTGATGGTGCTTATGGTGCCCACTACGATGCGGGTGTCGGTGATGAGTGAGCGCACCTCTTCGCGGTTGGCCAGTGAGGCTGTTAGGTGCGACAGCATACGGTGTGCAAATCGGGGGTCGCAGTTTTGCTCGTTGCCGATGCGGATATATTGGGGCTGCTCCTCGATGCTTTCCAATGCGCTGCATATCTCGTCGACTGCACGGTTCGTATAGGCCATGAGCAGGATATTTCCTGAGGTATGTCTGTAGTGCTCCTCTACGATCGAGCGTAGTACTATAGAGGTCTTGCCGGCACCTGGTGCTCCCACTATGAGAGCATAGTCGCTAGCCTGTTTCACTGTGCGCACTATGGTGTCGGTATCTTCCCCGGGATAGTGCCCTGCGATCTCTTGTGTGGGGTCGGTCATGGGTGGCGTTATTCCCAGCAGCAATTCCTGGCGTTTATGGGGTGCACAGAGGAAGGTGTATAGGTTGCGGTATAGTCCGCCGAAAACACTGTCGCTCACATCGTGCTCTACGGCATACTCCACTTCGGGTGGAAATATGCTGGCGCTGTGCTGGTGCTGGCGCAGACCGATCTTTAGGGTATGCGCGTCGATGTGCAGTAGTGTCCCCTTGTGTACCTGGCGGGTCGATACGTTGTCGTCGGTCTTCTCTTTGATGTAGAACAGTACCATGTCGCCACGTCTGAAGTTGGGTATGTCTGTCGTCTCAAGTGGCGGAAGGCTAAAGGTGAGCGAGTCGTATCCGCAGCCATCGTCAGGCACGAATGTCTCGAGGTGCAGTGAGGCGATGATCTCGCCATCGGCACGTTTCTCTTCGTCGGTTCGGCACCATAGCTGATTCTGTGCATAGTTGCGGTCGTCGCGTCCTATCTTCGCCAGGTATTGCTCCTTGGCGGTGAAGCGCAGGTATCGGTATACGTATGCTTTGGCTATCTCGTTAGTGCTATGGAAGGGTGCTATGAATCGGGCCAGTTGAGGCTTGAGGTAGTTGCTCCACAGCTTACCCGTAAGCGGACGGGTGTTGAATGTCTCGGGTGTGAGCTGCTCAAAGAATGCGGCGGTATCTGGCTCTACCGCCAAGTCGTGCATCAGCCGCACGATGGCATTGCGCAGCACCAGTGCCTCATCTACTATGTGGGGATGTTTCTCGCCAGTGAAGTATCTCGGGTAGCGCGAGTAGAGGAGCAGTCCGGTAATCTCTTCACGGGGTATCCCCGTATTGATGTGCAGCATCTCGCGATAGAGCATCATCTGTGCCGTATGGCTGGTCTTGGGACCTTGTGGAGCGGAGTAGTACTCATCGGCTTTGCCCGACTTGAGCTCTACCAGTAGTCGCAAGTCCTGCTTCAGGTAGTCGAGACGTCCTTGCAGTCCTAATGCCGGACAGATGAATGAGGGCTCCAGGATGGATTCCCCATGGTGGCGGTCTCGTATGCGGTTGTTGAGTGAGTTGATAGCGTTTTGTATATTGTCGTATTGGCTGCGTGCCTCGCTGAAGAAGTGGGCATTGATGTCAGGGCATACGGCAAATTTCAGGGCGTCGGCAGCAAAGGCCTTCTTGATAGAGGCGTTGTACGATACCGGATTGTCTGGGGTGTGGTTGACGCTGTCGTCGAGAAATTGGTTGGCCGTATTACCCAGCAGTATATGGCTGGTGTTCTCTTTGGGTGCCAGCATCCCGATGAGGAAGCGCATGGGGTGGGCTCCACTTTCGGTGAAGCAGGCCGAGAGCGAACTGATGTCGATGAGGTAGTCGGGGTTAAGGATGAGCCGGCGTGCCACCACCATGGTTGCCGATGTGTCTGAACCCTCCTTCGGTGTGGCCTCGATCAGCATCACCATGTCACCTTCGTGCAAAGCCTCCACATCTGACAGGTAGCGTGTATCGGTGATCTCGGCACACAGCGCACTTCCGTCGGTTGTATTTCCGTAGATGCGTGGTGGGTCGATGTGGTGTACCTGCAGGCGGATGTTCTCACTTGCTACCATGGCTGCTTATAGGTTTAGGGTATGGTCTATGTGCATGTCCTCATGAGCCACGTCTTCGGGTATGGTGGTGATAGCTGCTCTGGGCATATAGTGGGTAGTGTCGCGATGGGTTTGCCAGTATTGCTCCTCCCTCAAGCAGTATTCGCTGTATTTATGCTGCACCTTACGTACGAAGAGGGTGGTCTCTATCCCTGTGAAGCGCCCGTTGCGGCATAGTGAGTCGGTGTAGTATATAGAGTCGTTTTTCAGGCGGAGGAAGGTCTCCACATTCTCGTTCCATACATACCTGTTTTTGCCGTACTTCTCGGCCAGGCGCATGGCATCCTGTATATGTCCGAATCCGGCGTTGTATGAGGCAAGTACAAAGTATCGGCGTTCGCCTTCGGGTACGCGACGGAAGAGGTGCGACAGATACTTGAAGTAGTCAGCGGCAGCACGAACACTTTCGCTCGGGTCGCGCTCCATGCCCTCGGGCACACCCATGGCGCGTGCCGTCTCGGGCATCATCTGCATCAGTCCTTGTGCTCCCACACCCGATGTGGCGGCGGTGTCAAACTTCGACTCTACGTAGGCTACGGCGGCCAGCATCTTCCAGTCCCACCCTACGGTGTCGGCATAGCATTGGAATATGCTGTCGTAGGGCGATATGCGGAATGCGGGGACAATGGTGTCTGCCACCACCAGCGTGTCGGTGCGCTCGGCGCTGGGTGGCGGTAGCGTGTCGGGTACAATACTCACAGTGAAGGTGCCTATGAGTGCTGCAATCGTCACGATATAGAATGTCTTTTCCCGCTTACGCATTTGTTTTAGTTCTTAAAGGTCAACGGACAACAGACGTCATCCTCTTCGTTTTTATGGCACACAGATGACACGGATTTTGCGGATGACCACAGATTATTATTTGTTTTCGTTTTCGTTATCGTCTTCGTACATGCCCTTGCATGTCCTTTAACCGTTGCGAAGCAACTTTAACCAGGCGAAGCCGATTAACCAACGACCGTAGGGAGTGATTAACCGCTGCATCGCAGCTTTTAACCGCAGCTCCGCTGCTAATTGTCAATTCTCAATTGATCCGTTCCACGTCATCGTTTATCCAAGCATTGCTGTATGAACAGTCGTAGCATCTTTATAGCCTTCACGTTGTGTCCGCCGTTGGGGATGATGATATCGGCATATTGCTTTGTGGGCTCGATGAACTCGTCGTGCATGGGCTTCAGCACATTGCGATACTTGCCGATGAGCATCTCCAGTGGGTGTCCACGCTCGGCGATGTCGCGTGTGATGACGCGTAGCAAGCGTTCGTCGGGCTCGGCATCTACATATATCTTGATGTCCATAAGGTCGCGCATGCTCTTGTCGTACAGTGCCATGATGCCCTCCACGATGATGACCTCGCGGGGTTCTACATGTACCGTCTCGGCCAGTCGTGTGCAGGTGATATACGAGTAGGTGGGTTGCTCTATGGAGCGTCCCTCGCGTAGCTCGTTGATCTGGTGTGCCAGCAGCGACCACTCGAATGCATCGGGATGGTCAAAGTTGGTCTTCTTGCGCTCCTCGAGTGGCATGTCTGACTGGTCGTTGTAGTACGAGTCTTGCGGTATCACCGCCACAGAGCCTTCGGGCAGGCTCTCTACGATGCGTTTCACTACGGTGGTCTTTCCCGATCCTGTGCCACCGGCTATGCCTATGATGATCATCTATATATGGGGCCTTCCCCTTCCCCTCTCAAGGAGGGGTGACTCAGTCATTGCGGTGAAGGACTTCTTTTATTTACTACTTATGGTTCTTGTTCATCGGGCTCCGAAATCCCTGTGAGGAGTTAGGGGAGGCCTTCTACAACTTCTCACACTCCTCGAGCCAAAGCGCTGCACTGGCATCGCTCGGCATGCGCCAGTCGCCACGCGGACTCAGCGATACGCTGCCCACCTTAGGTCCGTCGGGCAAGCAAGAGCGCTTAAACTGTTGCTGGAAGAAGCGGCGGAAGAAGGTGGTGAGCCACTTCTTGATGGTGTCCTTATCGTACACTCCCTCGAAGGTGCGGCATGCGATGTAGTATATCTTTGCCGGGCGGTAGCCTGAGCGCATGAAGTGGTATATGAAGAAGTCGTGCAACTCGTAGGGCCCTACCAGGTCTTCGGTCTTCTGCTTGATGGTGCCATCCTCCTTGGCAGGTATCAGCTCAGGACTGATGGGGGTGTTCACCACATCGAGCAGGATATCGCGTATCTCCGCATCGTAGGTGTGGGTAGCCTCCCATGCCACCAGATGCTTGACGAGGGTCTTGGGTATGCCGGCGTTCAGTCCGTACATCGACATGTGGTCGCCGTTGTAAGTAGCCCATCCGAGAGCCAGTTCCGAGAGGTCGCCCGTGCCGATGACGATGGCATTCTCGCGGTTGGCCACGTCCATGAGTAGCTGGGTGCGCTCGCGTGCCTGGCTGTTCTCATAGGTGGTGTCGTGTATGGCGATGTCGTGTTCTATATCTTTGAAGTGCTGTATGCAGGCATCCTTGATGCTGATCTCGCGTAGGGTGATGCCCAGGTGCTGCATCAGCGACAGCGCATTCTGGTAGGTGCGGTCGGTGGTGCCGAATCCCGGCATGGTGATGCCTATGATGCCTGTGCGGGGTAGCCCAAGGCGGTCAAAGGTGCGCACCGTGGCCAATAGTGCCAGCGTAGAGTCCAGTCCGCCCGATATGCCGATGACAGCCTTCGAGCAGTGTATATGGGTCAGGCGCTTGGCCAGTCCGGCCACCTGTATGTTGAGTATCTCGTTGCAGTGGATATCGAGTAGCTCTCCTTGTGGCACGAAGGGCAGTGGAGCATAGGTGCGTGTGAGTGCACACTCCTTATCAGTGATGTTGTCTGTAAGCACGTGTGTGGCCTTGGGGTAGAGGTCGGCCTGTGCGGTAGCGAAGGTGGTGTTGCCGCGGCGCTCCATACGCAGCTTGTCGAGGTCTATCTCGGTGCACACCAGCTGGGCTTCGAGGCTGAAGCGTTCGCCCTGTGCTATCATCGCGCCATTCTCGGCGATGAGGGCATTGCCGGCAAATACCAGGTCGGTGGTCGATTCTCCGTAGCCGCAGCTGCTATAGACATAACCTGCCATGCAGCGGGCCGACTGCTGTGCGATGAGCGAGCGCAGGTATTCGTGCTTGCCCGTCACCTCGTCCGATGCCGAGAGGTTGAAGATGATCTCTGCACCCTGCAGCGCCAGTGCCGAGCTGGGCGGTGTCACACTCCACAGATCCTCACATATCTCCACGCCGAAGGCATAGCGGTCCGTGTGGAATATCTGGTACGACCCTATGTGTACCCATTGTCCGGCATAGTGTATGTCGTCCTCCATGCGCAGGTTATAGCCTGTGCTAAACCAACGGCGCTCGCTAAACTCACCGTAGTTGGGGATATAGCATTTGGGTACGATGCCCAGGATGAGTCCCTGCTGCATCACGAGAGCACAGTTGTATAGCGCTCCGCACACATAGATGGGTGCGCCTATGATGTATATGTTATCATACTCCTTGGTGGCTTCGGAAAACTCTTCCACGCTGTTCTCTACCTCTTGTAGCAGAGTCTGCTGTGTCAGCAGGTCGCCACAGGTGTAGCCCGTGATGCACAGTTCGGGAAATACCGTCACCTCGGCACCCTCCTCATGGGCACGCTGTGCCAAGGCTATCAACTGATTTGTATTATACTTCGTGTCGGCCACGCTTACTAGGGGCACGGCCGCACCCACTTTGATGAATCCGTGTTGCATAACTCTTACGATAATACTTTTGGATACAAAAATAACACTTTTTTCTGACAACGCTGTATTTTCGATGGCAAATTGGTGATGACTTTACGAAACTTTGCATCACTTTCGGCACGCAATAGGCAAAACTTCGGCACGATTTTCGGCACGAATTGTAAGCTTAAGATAGATGATTATCAGTGCGTAAAGCGTCAACTTCGGCACGTTTGCATCTTGCCTGTCTTTTTTGCGAAAAAGTATCTTCCATCCTAAACTCTCACCCTAAGTTTTTTTCGTTCATCCTTCTCTGCCGTAGCTCGATCATTGCTTATGGCTGATGCATATCCGTCTCAGTATACCTCATCAATCTCATTTTTTTCCTTTGCAATAAATCTTTTTCTTAGGTGCAATACATCTTTTTTCAGGTGCGAAAAATATTTTTTACACTAGCGATAATTTTCTTTCTCACCTTCCATAAATGCTGTCACTAGCTAGTGATGTACGTGACACTTGCTAGTGACGGATGTGACGCTTGCAAGTGATGTGCATGACACTTGCAAGTGACACGTGTATTCTGTGGTGAGAACAGGGGAAACGCATTGTAAAGAAATAATATATGAGCCTTGGCAATTTACGCACAAGCAGTTCTTTTTTTACGATAAGTAATTGATTTTATATAGAATGTGAATATATATATCATACAGAAATATCCTGTATTTCCATGAATTTTGTGTGAAACAAAAAACCGATTATCTGAGAAAAATATATAAGCATCGTCTTAAAAGTCATGAGAAATTGAGCAACATTGCCTAATTGCCGAAAGTATACCTTTACTCACTGATAATCATTGGTGTTAAGTACGTAAATCGTGCTGAATTTTGTGCCGAAATTCATGCCGAAAGTTGCCTCCTATTTCTTTATGGACATGAATTTCCGTGAATTGTTATAAACTCTCGTATATAATCATTATTAATCAAGCCACTCCTTCGCCCGAAGGAGTGGCTTGATCTGTTTGTGTGTAGGTCTATTATTGCTTAACCTTAGCAATGAATTTGCGTACTTTCTTCTCGGCTTTCTTGAATGCCTTGGGAGTGTTCTTGGTGGCCATTACTTGAGAGGCGTAGGCTTCCAACTCTTTACGCTTGGCCAGTTCGTCGATGGTGTAGCAGGGTACGGCTATTGTAGCCATGTCTTGCACGGCTTCGCCCAGGGCCGACCAGGCCTCGAGGCGCTGGCGCTCGGCATCGGTGATATGGATTACGGAGCCGTGGCGGGGTGTGAAGGTGCCGCGGGTGGGGGTGTCCTGCACGTAGGTGAAGTGCTTCAGGTCGTTGCTCTTGCAGAACTGATAGTGGCCGTTGGCGTAGCAGTCGTACATGAGGATGTACTCGTCACTACCGATGAGGGGGAACACGCTGGAGCCCTCGGTGGGGTATTGGCCGGGCTTCTGCAGGTGACGGTACTCCACCTCGTAGGGGCCGGTGAGGGTCTTGCTCGTGGCACGCATCACACCCTGACGGGTGCGGAAGTTGCCTTTCTTGTTCAGCACCGAGCGGCCCTCGTCCTTGAAGAAGAGCACGTACTCCTCGTTCTTGGCATCATAAACGATGTCGCCATCGATAGCTGCCGTGCCGAAGTCGAAAAGGAGTTTGGGCTCGGTGATGTCGGTGAAGTCCTCGTTGGCATAGGAGTAGTAGATGCGGAAGTAGGGTTGGTTGAAGCGTGGGTCGTCGGTGGGGTACTCCCAGTCGTGGCGGCCGATGGAGTAGTAGATCATGTACTTGCCCTCGGCAGGGTCCCAGATGGTCTGCGGTGCCCATACGGCATGGAGGTTCTTCTCATCGAAACCTTCGAGATCGGGGAATCGGGTGGGGAAGTGTATGGCGGTGTGCTCCCAATGCAAGAGGTCGGTGCTCTTCATCAGGATGAGGCCATCGTTGCTCTGCCAACCCATATCGGAACGCATGTCGGTGAGCACCATGTAGAAGGTTTTGCCATCCTCGGCACGCAGGATGTGGGGGTCGCGCACGCTGCGCTTCAGGGCGATGGTGTCGGACGCCACCACGGGGCGGCCGTAGTTGAGAGCATGGTAGTTGTAGCCGTCGTCGCTAAGGGCATAGCGCACCTGCTCGCCGTCGGGCCAGTTGCCTGAGAAGTAGGCAAACAGGTAGGTGGTGTACTCTTGTGCTTGCATGCCGAATGCTGCGGCAATGCCAATAAAAAGGGTGAGAATTCTGTTTTTCATTGTTTTAAAATATATTATATTGCTGCGAAGATACGAAAAAGAAAGACAAAAATAGCATATTTAACAATAAATGTTTATCTTCGCCAATAGTTTCAAACGATAGGCAAAAAGAAAATAAAAACATACATATCATTATTAAACAACATTAATCTCAAGAACATGAAAAAGTTATTGTGCTCTCTGGCACTGCTGTGTGCCATGCCTGCCGTAGCGCAGCGCGAAGCATCCCTGACACTCCATCCGGAGGAGGGGAAGAATGTGATCAGCCGTCATATCTACGGCCAGTTTGCCGAACACCTCGGTACCTGTATCTATGGCGGTCTGTGGGTAGGTGAGGACTCATCAATCCCCAATACCAATGGCTATCGTAACGATGTGCTGGGTGCGCTCAAAGAACTCAGCATCCCCAACCTGCGCTGGCCGGGCGGCTGCTTTGCCGACGAGTATCACTGGATGGATGGTATCGGTCCGCGCGAAAACCGTCCCCGCATGGTCAACAACAACTGGGGAGGCACCGTAGAGGACAATAGCTTCGGTACACACGAGTTCCTCAACCTTTGCGAACTCCTTGGCTGCGAACCTTACGTGTCAATGAACGTGGGTAGCGGATCGGTAGAGGAGACAGCCAAGTGGGTAGAGTACATGACTGCTAAGGATGGTCCTATGGCTAAGCTGCGCAAGCAGAATGGTCGTGAGGAACCCTGGAAGGTGAAATATATCGGTGTGGGTAACGAGAGCTGGGGATGCGGTGGCAACATGCGCCCCGAGTACTATGCCGACCTCTATCGCCGCTATCAGACCTACTGCCGCGAGTATAATGGCAACCGCCTGTTTAAGATTGCCAGCGGTGCCAGCGACTATGACTACAACTGGACCGAGGTGCTCATGCGCAATGCTGCCGGTCACATGCGTGGTCTCTCGCTCCACTACTACACCGTGCTCACATGGAGCGGTAGCAAGGGTTCGGCCTTGAAGTTCAATGAGGATGACTACTACTGGTGTCTCGGCAAGTGCCTCGGCATAGAGCCTGTGCTGAAGAAGCATATGGAGATTATGGATCGCTACGACAGCCGCAAGCGCGTAGGCCTCATGGTAGACGAGTGGGGCACATGGTGGGATGAGGAGCCTGGTACCGTGCGCGGTCACCTCTTCCAACAGAACACCATGCGCGATGCTTTTGTAGCAGCGCTCTCGTTCAACGTGTTCCACAAGTATACCGATCGTATCCAGATGTGTAACATTGCGCAGATTGCCAATGTGCTGCAGTCGATGATTCTCACCAAGGGCGACAAGATGGTGCTCACTCCTACTTATTATGTGTTCAAGATGTATAAGCCTCACCAAGACGCTACATTCATACCTATGGATCTCACATGTGACGAGATGCAGGTGAAGAACGAGCGCTACCAACCCGGACGCAGCGACGAAGAGCCTACCCGTACACTTCCCATGCTGAGCGCTACTGCTTCAAAGAACAGCGAGGGCGTTATCCACATCTCGTTGGCCAACGTAGACCTCAAGCAGAAGCAGGAGGTGACCATCAACCTTGCTGACCTCAAGGGTAAGAAGGTGACAGGTGAGATACTGACATCAAAGAATGTGGGCGACCATAACTCTTTCGAGAAACCCGATGTAGTGAAGACTGCCGAGTTTAAGGGTGCCAAGGTAACCAAGGAGGGTATCAAGGTTACGCTTCCGGCTATGAGTATTGTGACATTGGCTGTGAAGTAAGTCTGACACAATACCGTGTAATATGACAATAGGCAGGACTCGAGTCCTGCCTATTGTTGTATGTTGATAGTTGCCAGTGTGTTACTTATGACGCTTGGCCAGCTCGTCTTCGAGGTCGGAGAGTGAGCAACCCATCTGCTCGGTGAGTACGAGGAGGTGGTAGAGCAGGTCGCCAGCTTCGTAGAGGTAGCGCTCGCGGTTGCCGTCGATAGCCTCAATGACGGTTTCTACTGCCTCTTCGCCTACCTTCTGGGCAATCTTGTTGACGCCTTTATTGAAGAGATAGGTGGTGTAGGAACCCTCGGGCATCTGGGCATGACGGTCCTTGATGCAGGCCTCGAGCGTGCCGAGGAAGCCTTCGTTGTCGCGTGTGTCGAAGCAGGAGGTAGTGCCACGATGACAAGTGGGGCCGTCGGGGCGGGCCTTGATGAGCAGGGTGTCGCCATCGCAGTCGATGTACATATCCACTACGTGGAGGTAGTTACCGCTGGTCTCGCCCTTGGTCCAAAGGGCTTGGCGTGTGCGACTATAGAAGGTGACACGGCCTTCGGACTGTGTCTTCTCAAAAGCTTCCTCGTTCATGTAGCCGAGCATCAGCACTTTGAGGCTGTCGGCATCCTGGATGATGACGGGGAGAAGCCCGTCGGCTGTCTTGCTGAGGTTGAAATCTTGGAATTGCATTATCTTGTTTCTTTTAGTTGTTTACTTTTTATAGGTTTTTCAGGGAATCTCAGGACTCCATAGGAACCTAGGAAAATCCTAAGAATCAATGGTTGTCTCTTCTTTATCTCCGCACCGCTATGCCTCTTTCGCTGAGGGCCTGCTTGAGCACGGGGATAGGTATCTCGCCGTAGTGGAAGATACTGGCGGCCAGTGCGGCATCGGCACGCCCATGGGTGAGCACATCGGCTATATCGTCGATGCTGCCGGCTCCGCCTGAGGCGATGATGGGTATGCGCAGGTGTTCGGCCAATTGGGCGAAAGTGTCGCAAGGGTATCCCTGGCGAGTGCCGTCGTGGTTCATCGAGGTGAACAGCAGCTCACCTGCTCCGCGCTCTTGTGCTTCGTGTGCCCAGGCGAAGAGTTCCTTGTCGGTGGGGCGGATGCCTCCGTGTGTGGTGGCCAGCCAGCGGCCGTCAATGAGCTTGGCGTCAATGGCGATGACAACGAACTGCGAACCATACTTCGAGGCTATCTCGTCGATGAGGTGTGGAGTGCGTATGGCGGCACTGTTGATACTCACCTTGTCGGCACCGGCATCGAGCAGACGGGCGGCATCGTCGAGTGTGCTGATACCTCCTCCTACAGTAAAGGGAATATCTATCTCTTCGGCTATGCGAGTGACCAGGTGGGTGAAGGTGCTGCGTCCCTCGCGCGTGGCGCTGATGTCGAGGTAGACGAGTTCGTCAGCTCCTTCGCGAGCATATCTGCTCCCGAGGGCTACGGCATCGCCTACGTCGCGTAGGCCTTCAAAGTTGATGCCCTTGACGGTGCGTCCGTCCTTGACATCCAGGCAGGGTATGATACGTTTGGCTAACATGACTTTATCTCTTCCAGTGTAATTCTTCCCTCGTAAATGGCCTTACCTACGATGACGTGGCGTAGGTGCATCTCGTCGAGGCGGTGTATGTCGCTCATGGCGCTGATGCCGCCACTTACGATGATATCAAGATCAGGATATGTGGCTTGCAAGCGGGCATAGAGGTCGAAGGATGGCCCCTGTAGCATACCATCCTTGGCAATGTCGGTACAGATGACCTCGCGCAGTCCGTAAGGGCGGAAGTGGTCGATGAGGGATTCGATGCTCTGCTCAGACTGTTCCATCCATCCGTTGATGGCTACGCGACCTTCGTGGACGTCGGCACCAAGGATGAGGCGCTCGCCACCATACTGCTCGAGCCAGCGGGCAAACAACTCGGGCTGGCTTACGGCTACACTACCTATGATAAGGTGGTGGGCACCTGCGTTGAAGGCGTCGCGTAGGGCGGTGTCGCTCTTGATGCCGCCACCCCATTCGATATCAAGCGAGGTGCGTGTGGCAATCTCCTCCAGCACATGCAAGTTGCGCGGACAGCTGCTCTTGGCACCATCGAGGTCTACGAGGTGAAGACGACGTATACCTATGTCTTGGTAGCGCATGGCCATATCGAGCGGTGAGGCATCGTACTGCTTCTTCTGGCTGTAGTCGCCCTTGGTGAGGCGCACGCACTTGCCATCAATCAGGTCAATAGCGGGGATTATATTAATTGACAATTGATAATTGACAATTGACTGCTTATCGTTCGAGTCTACCATATTGTTCATAGCTCAAGGAAGTTTTTAAGGATTTGTGCTCCTACGGATCCGCTCTTTTCGGGGTGAAACTGTGTGCCGAAGAAGTTGTCACGGCCGAGAGCACCACTGAAGGCGTTGATGTAGTGGGAGGTGGCGATGGTATCGTCGCACAACTCGGGATAGTAGGAGTGTACGTAGTAGATGTAGGCTCCATCGTCAATATGATTGAAGAGTGGTGTGCGCAGGTTGGTAATCTGGTTCCAGCCCATGTGGGGAACTTTTTCAATGGACAATGTACAATTAACAATTGACAATTGTCCATCCTGCTGTTTCTCGGGTTGAAACTTTCTGACTTTCGTACGGAAGATACCCATACACTCTGCGTTGCCCTCCTCGCTGCTTTGACACATCAGTTGGGTGCCTACGCATATGCCTAGTACGGGTTGCGTGAGGGTAGGAATGAGGGTGTCGAGGCCGCGCTCTGCAAGTTTGGCCATAGCGGTGGAGGCTTCGCCCACACCAGGAAGTATCACCTTGTCGGCAGTGGTAAGCAGGTGCTTGTCATCGGTGTAGACCCAATCAGTGCAACCTACGCGGGCCAACGCATTGGCAACAGAGCGTATGTTGCCTGTGTCGTAGTTTACTATAGCTATCATAATACTCCTTTGCTGCTAGGTAGGTTGTAGTTGAATGGTTGGCGGTGCAGGGCTGCACGCAGGCTGCGGGCAAAGGCCTTGAAGACTCCCTCGATGAGGTGATGGTTGTTGTCTCCACGGGCACTGATGTGAAGGTTGCACTGCAGGGCTGCGCAGAGCGAGTAGAAGAAGTGACGGAACATCTCGGTGGGAGTGTCGCCCACATATTCGCGAGTGAAGGTGACATCCCAATCAAAGTCGATGCGGCCACCGAGGTCGAGCAGTACGAGTGCCTTACATTCATCCATGGGTAGGGCAAAACCGTAGCGCTCAATACCGCGCTTGTCTCCCAAAGCCTCGCGTAGAGTGTTGCCAAGGGCGATGGCTACATCTTCAATGGTGTGATGCTCGTCAACCTCAAGGTCGCCTTGGCATCGTATCTGTAGTGAGATGCTGCCATGATGAGCTATCTGATCGAGCATATGATCGAAGAACTTCAGTCCCGTATCGATGCTTGTGGGTAGATGCCCGTCAAGGTCTACGGTGACAGCTATCTTTGTCTCTCGGGTGTTGCGCTCGGTAGAGGCTACGCGGCGTGTGCGGCGCAGATATTCGGCTATCTCGCTCCACGAGGTAGTGCACAAGGCACATACTTCGGCGAGGCCTTGCTCGGCAAGTGCGTCGGCCGCCTTCTCGGGTGATTGCAGCAGGATGGCGCGTGCTCCAAGGTTCTTGGCCAACATCACATCGGTGAGGCGGTCGCCAATCACGTAGCTCTCAGCAAGGTCGTATTCGCCTGTGAGGTATTGGCTAAACATGCCTATGCCTGGTTTGCGCGTGGGAGCATTCTCCTCGGGCATAGTGGGGTCGATGAGGATGTCGTCAAACTGTACTCCTTCGGAGGCGAGTACCTTGAGCATCATCTCTTGTGGGGGCAGGAAGTCCTCCATGGGAAAACTAGCGGTCCCTAGTCCGTCCTGGTTGCTGGCCATGACGAGCTGATAGCCAAGAGTGCTGATTGCTTTCATACCACTGATGGCACCAGGCACAAAGTCTGTTTTGGCTATGCTGTCTATCTGATAATCCACAGGCGGCTCCACGAGAATAGTGCCGTCGCGGTCAATAATGAGAAGTCGGTTCATACAATCTTTTTACTCTTAAGGACTTAAAGTTACAAAGATACAATATGCATATAGGACAACAAAATAAATCGTTCGTTTTTTTTGTTCTCCGCTTGGCTTAACTTCGTTTTCTCCCTCTTCGCTCGGTATAGCCCATGCAAGCATGGCTCTACGCTCACTCATTCGTCAGTTGTTGTACCTAGGTACACTGCGCCTTGGGATAAAAAACAAACAGGTTTTTTTTGTTCTCCGCTCGGCTTGTTGTACCTTTGCACTCGCAAAATAATAGGTACATTTATGATAAGCCTTTGGCAGATATTTCTTGTATTCGGAAAGATTGGTGCTTTCACCATTGGTGGAGGCATTCCCATGATAGCAGCCATCAAGAGCGAACTCGTACAACGAGGCTGGCTGAACGATGAGGATTTTGTCGATATCATCACGTTGGCACAGACTGCGCCCGGACTCTTTGCGGTCAACATCTCCATCCTTACCGGTCACCGCCTGCGCGGCACCAAGGGTAGTGTGGTGGCCACCATTGCCAGTTGCTTGCCCCCTTTCCTCATCATCCTGCTGGTGGCGATGTTCTTCACCAGTTATAAGGATAATCCTTATGTCATCAAGGCCTTCAAGGGCATACGTCCCGTGGTGGTGGCGCTTATTGGTGTGCCTATGATTGATATGCTTAAGGCTACTAAGATGCGCTGGTGGTCGTGGCTGGTATGGATGGCCTCGATGGTGCTCGTGTGTGTCCTCAGTGTGTCGCCTATATATATATTGATATGTGTCATTGTGGTGGCCGCCTTCATCAGTTGGTACAATGGACGACAGACAACAGGCAATGGACAACGGACAACTCATAATTAATAATTCATAATTCAGAATTAATATTATGATCTACGTAGAATTGTTTCTGACTTTTTTCCTCATAGGCATGTTCACCATCGGCGGTGGCTATGCTATGCTTTCGCTCATCCAGAACCAGGTGGTCACAGTGCATGGCTGGATTGACGAAACCACCTTTACCGACATCGTTGCCATCTCGCAGATGACTCCAGGACCTATTGGCATCAATTCGGCTACCTACATCGGCTACGAGGTGCTGGCCAAGGCCGGTGCGTCAGAGTTTATGAGCATCCTGGGTTCGTTTACAGCTACGTTTGCCGTGGTGCTTCCCTCGTTCATCATCGTGCTGTTGCTAGCTAAGGTGTATAGTCGTTGGAAAGATCATCCTATATTTCGTGGCGTAATGGCAGGCTTGCGTCCAGCTGTACTGGGACTTATCGGTACCGCAGCTCTCGGTCTAGCTACGCCTGAGAACTTTATCGATTGGAAAAGCTTTGTTATCTGCATCGTTGCCTTCATCGCGCTGTACCTCAAGAAACTTGGTCCCTTCTCCGTAATCGGCTTAGGAGCCTTGGTGGGGTTGGTGATTTATTAGTAGGTAACGCTCTCATAGTTTTCTAAGGCTATAATTCCACAGAAGGCTTTCGAAGTACGTCTGCGCCTAGTCTTCGAAAACCTTCTGTGGATTTTGTGTGCATTGAGATGCTTTTTTGGCTAAGTCTTGAACGAAACGCTCGGAAATCCTGTACAAAAAATTCGTAGCATATTGATAGGAAAACCCTGCGGTTTGCTTACGCGGTGTTGAAATCGGAAGTATAGACTCGCTAAACTCAATAACTTATAAACTTAAAAACTCACGTTTCGCTTACTTCTTGCATTTTCCTAATGCCTCATGGCTGCGTCCTTTTCGATTGCCTTGGGGATTGGGCGGAAAAATTAGTGCCAGGCGAGAGAAAAAAGCAAAACTTATTTTGAGTTCTTGCTTTTCCCTACGGCCAGCGACCTAAAGGTTGCTTTTCTTTACAAGCAGCGAACTTCGTTTCCGAGCCGTAGCCTAATTAAAAGATGCAAAGCAGATTAATATCGCAAGGATGAGGAAAAAGCGAGCAAACTCAGAGATTAATAATCGGTACAAACTTGCAGTTACGGAAATATCATTATCTTTGCAGTAAACAGCGAAGATATACGGCACTCGCTTTGAAAAATATCTAAGCAGCTTGATATTTCTCGCTCGTTTGTTAGTATCTTTGCATATCTTTAATGTGCGAGGTATGACAAACGAGATAATCATCTACCAGACTGAAGACGGGCAGACACAGATTGATGTCCGCATGGAAAATGAAACGGTGTGGCTTACACAAGCGCAGATGGCCGAGTTGTTCAATACTGATAGGACATCAATTGTGCGCCACATCAACAATATTTATAAGACTGAGGAATTAGAACGAGAAGCAACCTGTGCAAAAATTGCACAAGTTCAAATTGAAGGTAAAAGAAGTGTCACACGTACAATTCCCTACTTCAATCTTGACATGATAATTTCTGTAGGCTATCGAGTCAATTCTAAGCGCGGCGTACAATTCCGCCAATGGGCCAACCGCGTACTGAAGCAATATCTCGTAAAGGGCTATGCCGTGAACGAGCGTCGTGTGCAAGAGCACTATACCGAACTGCGCCAGTTGGTGCAGATATTGGGCCGCACGATAAGCAGTCAAGAGCAGTTGAGCAAGCAAGAGAATCAGGATCTGCTCGATGTGGTGGTAGACTATACCTATGCCCTCGACACACTCGACAACTACGACTACGAGCGCCTTACCATAGACCGCACTACAAGCGAGGAACCCTTCCGTGCCACTTACGAAGGTGCCATGAAAGAGATTGACCGCCTACGCGAGAAGTTTGGCGGTAGCCGATGGTTTGGCAACGAGAAGGACGACTCTTTCAAGAGCAGCATCGGGCAGATATACCAGACATTCGGTGGAGAAGAACTGTATCCATCGGTAGAAGAGAAAGCAGCTATGTTACTCTACCTCGTTACCAAAAACCACTCGTTTAGTGATGGCAACAAACGCATCGCTGCAACTCTTTTCCTCTGGTTTCTCAACGGAAACCGCATCCTCTACCGCCCTGACGGCACCAAGCGCCTTGCTGATAATACCCTCGTGGCGCTCACTCTAATGATTGCAGAGAGCAAGACCGAAGAAAAAGATGTGATGGTAAAGGTGGTGGTGAACTTGATTAATCAGAGAAACGAATAAGGATTATTGGACTATATTAATGTTTTTTACACAACACCTCAACATTCCACCTGTGGATTTGTTTAATGAAAGTATTTAATTGATTTGCAAAGACAAGCTATGTTAGTTACTGATAATAGAACTTATATTGAAGACATTCATTTTGAGACAGCAGAAGAGTTCTTAAAGTCCATTAGCTATGGCGGTGACTTGTATAAAATACTGGATGAGAACTTTGTTTTTAGAGGACATTCTTCTGAAAAATATCGTCTAGTGCCAACAGCACTGCGAGAGTATATACGCTATAGGATCTGCTCGGATGGAACAGATCCGAAATTAGAGGGAATAATAGCCCGATCGGAATATGGTCAAATTGAAGCTGAAGCACGTTTACTTTTCAATTTTTACAAGCAATGTGACAAGACTCATCTTTATGTCCCTAACGAACAGCGATTTCATAGTTCTATTTCGACACACTTACCTTTTGACTACACCATCCTCCTTAAACCCGAATATTGGATAGCAGAAGAATACCAAGAGTTAGCAGGTCTTGCACAACACCATGGTGTACCAACAAGGCTGCTTGATTGGACTTCCGACATTAACATTGCCTTATATTTTGCATCCTCGTCAGCTATTAAGAAAATGGTAACACCTCAGAAACAAACAAGGTTAGAATGGACAGAAGAACTACGACAACAGGGTGAAAAAGTTCGTGATTATATCAGAACCCACGAATACAAGGAAGAAAAAGAAGATAACATAGAATTATGGGCATTAGATACATCCGTATTATTTTCTGTTGATTGTTTTTCCATGCCCTTAAAGATTATTAAACCTAGATACCATAACAATGCTAATTTAGCGGCCCAAAAGGGACTTTTTACCTATTGGAAAATACGAAAGCCTCTAAAGAGAAAAGGAGATGAATTTATTCCAGATCTATCTAAACAAATAAATAATAACCCACTTGATGTTTTAGTAACCAAGTATCTTGAACAGCATCAAGTCAATGAAAGAAAATTCATATATCATTTTACTATACCATATTCTTCCGCTATTGAGCTATACGAATATGCAAAAAGACATCATAGTGACGCTTCTTTCTTGTTTCCTGGTTATAATGGGGTAGCAAGATGTCTGGAGGAAGAGGATTTTGCCCGTATACTAAAACAAAAGCGAAACGCCAATGAATCCCTCGAAGGCTAAGTCCACCATTTTATGTTAAAGGAAAAGGCAGAGGTTTATAATCCCAGTTATCAAGAAAACGGAGTCGACTCCGTTTTCTTGATATGCTCTTCGGTTTTGAGATATACAGGTAAATGAAAAAACAGAATTCATATCATAATATATTTAAGCTATTCAAAATACTTGTATGCCACTAAATATAATCTAGAGTCCGTTTTACTAGGGTAACATCCAAATGACGTATATTTAATATCGTACATAACCACCTTATCATTATATAAATTCCTTATTAAAAATGTTCCATCTTCTCTTGATATGAAATCCCAATAAGACCCTAACGTTTCATTCTTTTCTACATCAAAACTATTAAAATCTCCTTTCATTGCTATATATCGTCCTAAATAATCTTTTAATGTGTAACCTGCAGATTTCCCCGTTTTTGTAATCTCAAGAAAAGAACTATTTACAGTTTCACACATCTCTATAGTATCTCCTTGCAAAATTATATTCTTATAAGGCATATATCCATAATTCTTACCTTCAGGCAGTGGACAAAGTAAACGTCCATTTACAATTCCCTCTGAATTGGCTTTTATGTCCGAAATGAATATATATATACCTTCACTTATGCTATCATGTATTTTAATAAATCTTCCTTTATCCAAAATTAATGGTGCTCGATTCTGTGTTATGGTGAGAGTATCAGACAATAATCCGTTTTTACTTTGAAAAACGACTTGTCCTATTCTTTCTTTTGGTAAATTGTTAGTATGTATATTAAAATAACACGAATCAGTTTTAATTTGCGAACGGGAAATATAAATGTCTTCTTCAATCCATTCGGATTTGGAAATAATATTGTAAGAATTATTCGCTTTAATACTTACACAAATTTTGGACGATTCATAACCTACGTTCAATTCTCTGTTGTTCAACATTATAACATTTTCATCTTCATTGTAGCCCATGATGTAAGAACTATACAAATTCCAACCGTTTTCTTTATCATTTCGATAAGCGCTTACGGACTCCAATGGGACAAAGATGACTTCTAATAACAAACACCCTTCAAATGCGTCATAGGCTATATAAGGAGGACGTTTGCTATTACAATAGACAGTGCTTAAATCTTTACAATTATAGAATGCCGAGAAAGATATGTTTTCAATAGCCTCATTAAAAACTATAGACTTTAGTCCACACCCATAAAACGCAGCTGAGGAAATAGAAACTAAAGATAATGGCAACTCTAGTGATGCTAAACTTATACACTCCATAAAAGTCCTTTCCCTTATAGACTTTAAACTATTTGATAGCAAAACACTTTTCAAAGAACTGCATCCTTTAAAACAGTTGCATCCAACTTCATTTACAGAATTAGGAATACATATTTCAGCCAGTGTTGTACAATTTTCAAATGCTGCTTCTTCAATAGATGTTATGTGTTCCCCTATGCCTATTGAAGCAAGATTAGTACAACCCTTAAAAGCCTCCTTCACTATAATCGGGTTTCGCTTAAAATAAACAAACTCTGCAAATGATCTTATACGTTCATTGTTTGCAAATTCATCTGTTACTAATGCAAGTGAAGCTTCTTTATATGAGATTTCTAAGTCACCATTTAAATCCCAATGTTCTACACATACGGCATGAACTTCCAAATCTTGGAAAACAATCTTATCATTTCCATCAAATTCAACTTGCTCTTTCTCCGAGCAGGCAACCAGCAATGTAAAAAGAATGAATAACAACTTTTTCATATTAAATTATATATTTTCGTATGAATTGCACAATAAAAAGGCGTGAAACCATCCATTACTCGCCTTCTTAGTAGGTACCGCCAAGTGACCTTCCACACAACAAGCACAGAATAGTCCACACCCTATCGGGGGTGAACCTTCAGTCTACTTGTCCTCGTGTGTTGAAAATTGGCGGTTTTCACTAAGAAGAGAACAAGAGCCAAAAGCTCCATATCTATTTATCAAGAACGAACGGGACGCGTTGTTGAATTCTGAATTGTGAATTATTAATTCTATTTAAGTGATATTCTCACTATCACAAACCTTCTCGAAAGCGTCTGTCCGAGTTTACTCCATAGGCAATTCGTTTTATTTGTTAATACTGTATTGTTTACTTACTCCGCAAAGGTAGCTAAACCCT
>JAFOYZ010000001.1 GCA_017424485.1 Bacteroidaceae bacterium | reverse complement strand
GGGTCTCCCTCCTTCGACTGGGGCAAGTTGCTCAAAATACTTATCGCTGTGCTCACCGCACTTGCCGGCTCACTCGGACTGGCGAGTTGCATATCCTAAGCAGCTATGACTGACGTGCTTATCCGTATATTGCGCGGCCTAGGGCTGCTTCTAGTCTCACTCATCCTTATGTGATGAGTGAGACACTCCTTTATGAAGCTAAAGCTTCAGTCGTCGTCAATGCGGAGCGCTCGGCTAGTCCGAGAACCGACGCTCATTTCGCGTCGGCGTAGAGAATAAATCAAAACTTTAAGTTTAGGCAAGCAAGCTTTCCTAACTTAAGCTTTGTTTATTCACTCGCTTATTCGTATCTTTAGTGACTTCGTCACAGAAGATACTCTCGCTCGTAGAGAATAAATCAAAACTTTAAGTTTAGGCAAGCAAGCTTTCCTAACTTAAGCTTTGTTTATTCACTCGCTTATTCGTATCTTTATGATAAAAACATTCCTTTTTTATCGCATAGGTCTGTAAATTCACTTTTTTTTCTTAAGTTTGCAGTAGAAACAATTATTAATGTTTATACCTATGAAAAAGCGAATACTTCACGTCTTGATGCTGGCGTTGGCATCCGTCATGAATGCAATTGCTGCAATCACACCTACCGAGTCGCAAATGTGGTGGGGTTATTTGAGCGAATCTGATACTCAGGGTATGCCCTACTCGGGAAACCTGGGATACAGTGCTCCGTGTACGATAGATGCAGCCATTTATGTGCCTGCAGGCGATGACTTCGTTGGTGGTAGCACCATCAAGGCCGTGCGTATCTGGTTGGGCGATGATGTGACGTCGGTAAACAGTAATATGAAGGTATGGATATCTGCCGTGCTGCCTACTGATGTGGACAAGTCGGCCTACGTGCAGACGGTACCTCAGTCGGCCTTGAAAAGAGGTGTCAACGAGGTGGAACTGGCTACACCTTTTGAGGTGAACAATCAGGGCATATATGTGGGCTTCTCCTTCTCGATACGCGAGAGCGCTTTCCCCATTATGAGTAACGGTGCCGATGCACCCCATGCCTTCTATTACCGTGTGACTAATCAAGGGTGGAACGACTTCTACGGAGCAGGCTACGGAAAATTGGCACTACAGCTCCTCATTGATGGTGGCGACTATCCTACCCATAGCGCCGTGGCAAATGACATGGGGCAGTACATCGTGCAGAAAGGCGAGAGCGTGACCGTACCCGTAGTGATTACCAATAAAGGCAAGAACGCTATCAGTAATATCACCTATACCATCGCTACTGAAGGTGGAGGCACTACTCCCGAGACAACGATACAGGTAGGTAACCTCGCTTTCAACGATTCTTACACGGCGTTTGTGACGTTCAAGTCTGACGAGGAACCGAAGAAATATACCAAGACGTTTAATATCACCAAGGTGGATGGCGAGGCCAACAAGTGTGCCGCCAAAGCTGGCATCTGCTATCTGATCACCATCACCGAAAAGCTGGCAGCTGTACCCGTGGTAGAGGAGTTTACCGGTACCTGGTGCGGATATTGCCCCAATGGTATTGTGGGGATGCAGAAGGCTCGCGAAACCTATGGAGACCAAGTGGTACTGATAGCTGCCCATGCCAGCGATGCGATGGAGTGTGCCGACTATTATCCCATACTGGCCTCGGTGACGGGATTTCCGAGTGCCAGGATGAACAGGGAGAAGGATTTCTATCCCTCTGCCTCTACTATGGTTAATACAATCAAGTCTTCGCTTGACCGCGATGTACAGGGAACCATTGAACTTAGCGCCATGTGGACAGACGAGGAAAGGAAGGCTGTAAGATTTGACACGAAAACCAAGTTCGTATACGGTGATAATGACGGACGATACGGCATCGCCTATGTGCTCGTAGAGGATGGCATGACGGGTTCAGGCAACGGCTGGGTGCAGAGCAACTACCTGAGTGGAGGTACTGGAGACCCCGACTTGGATTTCTGGTATAAGGCAGGATCGGCAGTGATGGGGCTGGCATTCGACCATGTGGCTGTGGCTGCTTGGGATATAGATCGTGGTGTCAGTGGGTCGGTGCAGAGCGAGATCGTGGCTGGAGCGGTTCAGGAATATACACATATAGGAGATATATCAGGCAACTCGCTGATTCAAGACAAGAGAAAACTCAAGGCCATAGCGCTGCTCATCGACGGTATCTCAGGGGCTATCGTAAATGCGGCGCAGACTGCCATACAGGACTACTCTACTGGCGTGGATGCCTCCACGTCGGCTCCCCATGCTGTGGCATACTACACGATAGATGGCCGCCAGGTGGATGCTATGCAGAAGGGACTGAATATCGTGAAGATGAGCGACGGCACTTCGATAAAAATTCTTGGAAAATAAGAAATGCAAGATATAACTAACGAACTCAATGAGAGCCAGCTGGCTGCTGTGACCTATAATGATGGACCCTCGCTGGTGATTGCTGGTGCAGGGTCGGGCAAGACCCGTGTGCTCACCTATAAGGTGGCCTACCTGATGGAACTGGGCCTGGAGCCGTGGCGCATACTGGCACTCACATTTACCAATAAGGCGGCACGCGAGATGCGTGAACGCATAGGTCGTAGGGTGGGCGAGCACCGGGCTCGCTACCTGTGGATGGGCACCTTCCACAGCATGTTTCTGCGCATACTGAGGGCCGAGGCTGAGCATATAGGCTTTGCTCCCAACTTCACCATCTATGACCAGACCGACTCGAAGAGTCTGCTCAAGAGCATCATCAAGGAGATGCAACTCGACGATAAGGTGTACAAGTCCAGCGTGGTCCAATGTCGCATATCGAATGCCAAGAACCGCCTCATGACAGCCCAGATGTATGCTGCTGATGCTCTTGCTGTGGCCGACGACCGCCAGGCCAAGGTGCCCGAGACGCGCGAGATATACCTGCGCTATCAGGAACGCTGCCGACAGGCTGGGGCGATGGACTTTGACGATATATTGCTGTATACTTACCTGCTGTTTCAGAATCATCCCGAGGTGCTGGCAAAGTATGCCTCGCAGTTTGCCTACGTGCTGGTAGACGAGTATCAGGATACCAACTATGCGCAGCATAGCATCGTGTGGCAGCTCACACGCGACAATCAGCATATATGCGTGGTGGGCGACGATGCGCAGAGCATATACTCGTTTCGTGGGGCCAACATAGACAATATCCTCGGCTTTACCCGCCAATATACGGGAGCACGGGTATTCAAGCTGGAACAGAACTACCGCTCCACACAGATGATCGTGGGAGCAGCCAACAGTCTGATAGAGAAGAACAGCGAACAGATACACAAGGAGGTGTACTCACGTGGCGATGTGGGCACACCCCTGCAGGTGGTGGAGGCCTACTCTGACGTGGAGGAGGGCGAACTCGTGGCACAGCGCATAGGCAAGCTCAAGCGCAGCGAGGGACTGACCTACGACCACTTTGCCATACTATACCGTACCAATGCGCAGTCGCGTATCTTCGAGGAGGCGTTGCGCAAGAATGGTATTGCCTATCGTATCTATGGCGGCTTGTCGTTCTACCAACGCAAGGAGGTGAAAGATGTGATATCTTACTTCCGCTTGGCGGTGAACCCGCACGATGAGGAGGCCTTCAAGCGTGTCATCAACTATCCCGCACGAGGCATCGGTGACACTACCGTGGGTAAGATCATGGCGGCGGCTTCGGATCATGGAGTGAGCCTGTGGACCGTGATTGGCGACCCCGCAGCCTATGACCTGGCTGTCAACAAGGGAACGCTCTCCAAGCTGGCTGGTTTCTACAACCTCGTGAGCCGCTTCATGGCGCAGGCCGACAAGGTAGATGCCTATGAACTGGGCCGTATGGTGGTGCAGGAGACGGGTATCATGACAGACCTCATGCAGGACCGCACGGTAGAGGGTATCAGCCGACAGGAGAATGTGCAGGAACTGATGGATGGCATGCACGACTTCCTGCGCTCGCGACAGGAGGAGGGCAACGAGGAGGTGATGCTCGCTCACTTCCTCAGCGATGTGGCGCTGCTCACCGATCAGGACAATACCGAGGAGGATGACACGCCGAAGGTGACCCTCATGACGGTGCATGCTGCCAAGGGACTGGAGTTTGACACGGTATTCATCGTGGGCATGGAGGAGCAGCTCTTCCCCTCGATGATGGCCTACGACAGCACGCGACAGATGGAGGAGGAGCGCCGACTGCTCTATGTGGCCATTACGCGTGCCGAGAAGCGATGTCTGCTCTCTTACGCCAAGAGCCGTTTCCGCTACGGCAAGGTGGAGTATGGCATGCCTAGCCGATTCCTCAAGGACATAGACCGCGGATATATAGAACTTCCTTCACCAGGAGGACCATCGGCACTCTTCGGTGCCGACCGCTCAGCAACACCATGGGGGAGATCATCGTCGCAGTCGGGCATGTGGGGCGCATCAGACGCTCCGCGATTTATGAGCAGTCGCACGCAGTCTGCAGCTACCCCCTCTAGGGAAAGGACAAGGAGTGAGGCTCCCTTTACCGCGAGGCCTGCAGCTCCCTCTCCTTGGGAGAGGGCGGGGGGTGAGGCTTCCCCCTCTACATCACGTCGCCTTGTGTCGCCCAATGCCAGTGGTGGCGCCACGCGAGTGGCTCAGCTCACGCCCGGACAGTTGATCGAGCACGAACGTTTCGGAGTAGGAGAGGTTATCAAGGTGGAGGGCACTGGAGAGAACACCAAGGCACTCATCCGCTTCAAGAATGCAGGTGAGAAACAGCTGTTGCTCAAGTTTGCCCGATTCCGTGTGCTCGGGTGACGATAGGTGAAGAAGGCTCGGATTGCTATTTCGACTTCGCCCGCACTCTCTGGAGATCGGACTCTGCTTTGGTGATACCTGCTGCGATAGCGAGTTTGTAGTTCATGGCTGCATATGCCAAGTTGACCGGTGTGCCTATGCCATATTCATAGCAATGTGCGAGGTAATAGTAAGATGAAGATTCGTAATATTTGCTGGCTTCATAAAGTGCTTGGAATGCCAGTTTGGCGCATAGGGGATTGCTGCGTCTGGTGTAGTGGTATATGCCGAGGAGGGTGAGCGATTGCGGGTGTCGTTGCTCGGCTGCTCGGCGCAGCCAATATGCGGCCCTGTCCATGTTTCTTCCTGTCACCTCTCCGTTCCAGTATATTACACCAAGTTTGTTTTGTGCCTTGTCGTATCCGTTGACAGCTGCCTTCTCTAGCAGGGTGAATGCTCCCTGATAGTCGCCCTCATCGAGTTTCCTAAGGGCTGTGTAGTAGTCTGAGTCATCCTGGAGGGTAGGCTCATAGCGATCGGTAAACTGGAGCTTTGACAAGACTACCTCGTAGTCGATAGTGCTGTTGGTAGAGGTGACTGGTGTGGTGGTCTTTGCCGGTGCGGCTTCAGTCTTTGCCGTGGCTTGTGGTTGGGGCTTGTCACTATTTGTAGATGGGGCCTGCTGGGTAGCGCCCTGTGTGGAGGGCTGCTTTGTGGCAGGCTTGGGTGTTGCAGCGGGCTTGGGAGTCGCAGCGGGTTTTGTGACTTCGGTGACGGTCTGGTCTTCTTGCAAATAGTCGCCGCTCTGCTTGCCGCTAAGTCTTTTGTAGCCCTCCTTGGCCTTGCTCAGATCGGCAGCAGCTGCTACATAGTAGTGATCGAGAGCTTTCTTGAGATCTTTCTTACCAGCTATTCCGTTTTCGTAGTAGTGCCCCAAGCGGTAGTGCGAGTAGGCGATGTCGGCCTCAGCTGCCTTCTCGTAATAGTAGCGGGCCAATGTGTAGTTGCGCATGCCCTCTCTTTCCTCGTATATCATGGCAAGCGACTGCAGGGAGAGTCCGTGACCCGCGGCAGCCGACATCTGATACCAGTAGATGGCTGCGAGGAATTGGTTCTTCGCTTCGTAGCAGGTGCCTATGTTGTATTGTGTCTGGGTATCTCCTGCCCGGGCAATCTCTCCCGTCAGTTCTGCGTAGCGTGCCTTGTCGTTGGCTTCGTATGCTTTGTCTCTCTCTGCTTTCAAGCGTTGTATGTTGGTCTTCTGCTCTTGGGTGAGCGTGGTCTTATTTACAGCTACGCGCGTATGCTTTACTTGATCTGTCGGTGTCTTGGGCAGTGCGTCAGCGGGGTAGAAGTGTGGCGGTGTGTGCTGACTCGCTGTACTGCTTTGCGAGGTGGATTGTGACTTTCTTGCTGCACGCTCGGCATTTTTCTTGCGGGTCTCGGCGTTCTGCTGCTCCAGCCTTTTGCGCTCTGCAGCCTGCTGCTCCAGCTTGCGTTGCTCGGCTTCGCGTTGCTCTTTTTGTGCCTGCTCTATGCGCGCCTTCTCGGCATTTTCCCATAGGGGATTGTTGTGGTAGCTGATGATCGCATAAAAGCATGTTGCATAGAAGAGTATCGTGAAGGATACGGGGATGAGGTATCCTCGTCTCTTCTCTTCCTTGAGGTAGTATCGGTGTTGCAACAGTCGGTAGGTACGCGCCATGTCGCTATCGGCACTGCGGTAGCGCTCATAATAGCTGGTGAGTCCCTCCTTCATCTTGCGTTGCGTATAGGGAAGCAATGCTTGCCTGCTCAACATGAGTACGGCTGTGATGTAAATAATCAGGTAGAATATAGTGGGTATACTGAGGAGGGCATTGGTAAGGGCGTAGCCGATGCCATGGTCGAGGAGCATGCTGCCTATTGCCGGCTTGAAGATCGCTTGGGAGGCTTCCATGAAAGTCAGTATGCCCACAATGACGGCTATTACGAAGCTCAAGCAGCCTACCTTTATAGAGAGGGATGCATGGGGAATGTCTCTCTCTCTGCGAGCGGCCTCAAGGATAGACGCTGTCAGTGTGTGGGCATCGTCCCAAGTGCGGGGAATGTCGCGGTCGTAGAGGCGATAGTTGCCTTGATGTTTCTTCTTTACAAGGAATATGCATTCATCCTCAAGGCTCAACCATTCTTGGGGGGTAGACCATTCCAAGGGTAGGGTGTCAAACTTGACAAACCCATAGATGCCGTGCATCTTGAATATGGGAAAGAGGTAGAAATGCTGTTCGTCATACGTCACGTAAATGAATTCCTTGGTAGGGGGCTTAGGCTCTAATCCGCCATCGGAGTCCTTTTTCCATTTAGCATGTCGCTCCTCGTACTCAGCCTTTTCTCCTATATCGTACATGACCCGGCTGAGGATACGCCATTCTCCGTGAGAGGTGCCGCGAGGCTTGCTTATATGTACTCTATAGTTTGAGTCAAACTCTACACTGCCCATGCTTATGCCATTGTCGAGAATGGTATAGGTGCCGAAAATGTCTTTTAAGCAGGTACGGAATTCTACGTACTTGTCTTTCTCGCAAAATTTTCGTAGCTCGTGGGCTATGTTGAGTGTAGAGGCAAACATATAAAATGAGGTATAATATATAAAAGGTGGCTTATGAGAGAGTTTGCTGCTCTCTGCTATAAGCCACCTTGAGGGTATGGATGATTACTCTCCTTTGAGTTTCTTGGCCATGGCTGCAGCTGCACGGCGGCCGTCGCCCATGGCGAGGATTACGGTAGCACCGCCACGCACGATATCGCCACCGGCATAGATGGTGGGGATGTTTGACTGCATGTCGTCGTTCACGGCGATGGTGTTCTTACGACCGAGCTCGAGGCCCTTCACCGAGGTGGGCACGATGGGGTTGGGCGATACGCCTACGGCTACGATGGCCATGTCGATGTCGATGGTCTCGGTAGCACCGGGGATAGCCACGGGGCTGCGGCGACCGCTGGCATCGGGCTCGCCAAGCTCCATCTTCTGCAGCACTACCTGCTTCACGCGACCCTTCTCATCGGCAATGTACTCGATGGGGTTGTGCAGGGTGAGGAACTCAACGCCCTCCTCCTTGGCATGCTTCACCTCCTCGAGACGAGCAGGCATCTCCTCCTCGCTGCGGCGGTAGATGATCATGGCACGCTCGGCACCGAGGCGCAGAGCGGTGCGCACAGAGTCCATGGCAGTGTTGCCACCACCGATGACGGCTACGCGCTTGCCGAAGATGACGGGGGTGTCGGTCTCGGGATTGGAGGCATCCATGAGGTTGACACGGGTGAGGTATTCGTTAGATGAGAAGATGCCTGTGCTGTTCTCACCGGGGATGTTCATGAAGTTGGGAAGGCCGGCACCCGAAGCGATGAAGACGCCCTTGTAGCCCTCGGCCTCGAGCTGCTCTACGGTGATGGTCTTACCGATGATGCAGTCCTTCACGAAGTGTACGCCCATCTGGCGGAGTCCCTCGATCTCGACATCAACAATGTGGTTGGGCAAGCGGAACTCGGGGATACCATACTTCAATACGCCACCAATCTCGTGCAATGCCTCGAAGACGGTGACATCGAAGCCCTGCTTGGCCATGTCGCCAGCGAAGGAGAGGCCTGCAGGGCCTGAGCCTACGACGGCAACCTTGAGTAATTTTGAATTATGAATTATGAATTCTGAATTAGCTTTTGATGTTCCATGCTCTCTCTCGTAGTCGGCAGCGAAGCGCTCGAGGTAGCCGATGGCCACGGGCTTGTGACCCATCTTGAGGTGCATGCAGCGGCTCTCGCACTGCTTCTCCTGCGGACATACACGGCCACACACGGCGGGCAGGGCTGAGGTGAGCTTGAGCACGCGGGCAGCTTCGAGGATCTCGCCACGCTCGATATTCTTTACAAATGAGGGGATGTTGATACCCACGGGGCAGCCCTCCATACAGGTGGGGTTGGCGCAGTCGAGACAGCGCTTGGCCTCGGTGAGCGCCTGCTCAAGGGTAAGACCCTGGTTGACCTCCTCGCGCAGCTGATGGCGGCGGTAGTCGGGGGCGAGCTCGGGCATCACGCAGCGCTCTATCTGGGTGCGCTCCTTGGCCTTCATGCTCTTGCGCAGTGCCTCGCGCCACTCGCTGTTGCGGTCGATGTCAACTGGCGTTAATTCTGAATTATGAGTTTTGAATTCTGAATTGTCATTTGTCAATTGTGAATTGTCATTTGTCACAGGGTGTGTATGCTCGGGCTTCTCCATCTCTTGCACCTCGATGTCCTTGAAGGCACCCATACGCTTGAGCATCTCGTCGAAGTCTACCTGATGACCGTCAAACTCGGGGCCGTCGACACAGACAAACTTGGTCTTGCCACCTACGGTGATGCGGCAGGCACCGCACATACCGGTACCGTCGACCATGATGGTGTTGAGCGACACGTCGGTGGGAATCTCATATTTCTTGGTGAGCAGGCACACAAACTTCATCATGATGGCGGGGCCGATGGCGAAGCACTTGTCTACCTTCTCGCGCTGGATGATGCTCTCGATACCTTCGGTCACAAGACCCTTGGTGCCGTATGAGCCGTCGTCGGTCATGATGACTACCTCGTCAGAGCTCTTGCGCACCTCGTCCTCGAGGATGATGAGGTCCTTGGAACGACCAGCGAGCACCGAGATGACACGGTTGCCGGCGGCCTTCAAGGCCTGGATGATGGGGAGCATGGGCGCTACGCCTACACCACCACCGGCACATACTACGGTGCCGAAGTTGTCGATGTGGGTAGCCTGGCCGAGAGGACCTACGATATCGGCAATCTGGTCGCCCACGTTGAGGTCGCAGATCTGTGTTGACGAGTGACCCACCTTCTGGATGACGAGGGTGATGGTGCCTTTTTCTACATCAGCACCGGCAATGGTGAGGGGCACACGCTCGCCCTTCTCGCCAAGGCGTACTATAACGAAGTGACCCGCCTTGCGCGAACGCGCAATGAGCGGAGCGGTAATCTCAAGCTTGAAGACCTTCTCAGAAAACTGTTGTTTGCTTACTACGGTATACATAGTGGTTATTCCTTATAATTAGTTGTTCATTTCTGTTTGCGTAGGGCATACTATTTACACCCGATAAAGTCGCAAAGTTAAGCATTTTATATGATTTTCGTTTGTAAAGCTTATAAAAAGGTGGGAAAAACCATAAAAAATGATTTTTTTTAAAATAAAGCGAAAACTATTGACCGTATATAAATAAAAAACATTAATTTTGGGTCACTTTACTTTATTAATAATCTAAAGCTATGGGATATTTAAGATTCGACAAGACGTTAATGACGAACTTAGAAGAATCGCTCCCTCGCGAGATATTGCGTACCAATAGGTCGGGCGCTTATAGTTGCTCTACCATTATTGACTGCAATACAAGAAAGTACCATGGATTGCTCGTCATCCCCATTCCTGAGATGGACGATGAAAATCATGTATTACTTTCTACCCTCGATGAGACAGTGATTCAACATGGCGCCGAATTCAATCTTGGCGTTCACAAGTATTCGGGTACCAACTTCAGTCCACAAGGCCATAAGTATATCCGAGAGTTTCAATGGGAGCGTGTGCCGACCACTATTTATCGTGTCGGTGGCGTCATCCTCAAGAAGGAGAAGGCTTTCGTACATCACGAAAATCGCATTCTCATCCGTTATACATTACTTGAAGCCCATTCTCCCACGATACTGCGCTTGCGCCCCTTCTTGGCGTTCCGCAGCGTACGACAGTTTACGCATGAAAACTGGCAGGTCAACAAGGACTATCAGGTAGTTGATAATGGTATCAAGACCTGTATGTATCCAGGTTATCCTGAACTCTATATGCAGACCAATAAGAAGGGTGAGTTTGTGTACTGCCCTGATTGGTATCGTGGCATGGAGTATCCGAAGGAGCAAGAACGTGGATACCACTTCAACGAAGACCTTTACGTGCCTGGCTATTTTGAGGTACCCATCAAGAAGGGTGAGACTATCATCTTCTCGGCAGGTGTCTCTGAGGCTTCATCACGCAAGTTGAAGCAGATGTTTGAGCACGAATATGAAATTCGTCCTCCACGCGACACATTCAAGAACAGTTTGCTTATTGCCGGTCACCAATTCCACAACGTACAGGGCGATCGTCACTATATCCTTGCCGGCTATCCTTGGTTCAAGTGCCGCGCTCGCGATATGTTTGTATCGCTCCCCGGCTTGACACTTGCTGTAGGTGAGATGGACGAGTTCCAGTCAGCCATGAAGACGGCTGCTGAGGCTATCAATGACTTCATCAACGAGCGTCCTAGCGAGTGCAAGATATATGAGATGGAGCATCCTGACGTGCTGCTTTGGGCTGTATGGACACTGCAGCAATATGCCAAGAAGACCTCGCTCAAGCAATGCTGGGACGAGTATGGCACACTGCTTCAAGATATCATCGATTATATCCGTCTTGGAAAGCACGACAACCTCTTCCTCCACGACAATGCATTGCTCTGTACCTATGGTAAGGATAAGGCTGTAACATGGATGAACTCCGTAGCCAACGGACGTCCTGTAGTGCCTCGTACCGGCTATGTGGTAGAGATCAACGCTCTTTGGTACAATGCGCTGCGCTTTGTGTCAGAACTGAGTCATGTGGGCGGTAATGAGGAGATGTCTGAGACATTGAACGACTTGGCACAGCGCTGCCAGCTCTCTTTTGTAGGCAAGTTCCTCAATGAGCATGGCTGGCTTTACGACTTCGTGGATGGCGACACTCCTGACTGGAGCGTACGTCCCAACATGATCTTTGCCGCCGCGCTCGAGTACTCACCCCTCGATCGTAAGCAGCAGAAGAGCGTGCTCGATATCGTTACCAAGGAACTCCTTACCCCGAAGGGTCTCCGCTCACTCAGCCCCAAGAGCTTCGGATACAACCCCAACTATGTGGGCCCGCAGGTAGAGCGTGACTATGCTTACCATCAGGGTACCGCATGGCCTTGGCTCGGTGGATTCTATATGGAGGCATACCTGCGCATCCACAAGATGAGTGGTCTGTCATTCGTAGAACGTCAGCTCATCGGTTTCGAGGACGAGATGACTTCGCATTGTATCGGTTCTATCCCCGAACTGTTCGATGGTAATCCCCCGTTCCGTGGACGTGGTGCCGTAGCCTTTGCTATGAACGTGGCCGAGATACTGCGCATATTGGATGTATTAAAGGAGTATGATATTTAACGATTAGGAGGAACGAAAGTATGAAAGTATTAATGTTCGGTTGGGAGTTCCCTCCTAAGATATATGGAGGTCTCGCAGTTGCCAGTTATGGTATAACGAAGGGATTAAGCCTTCAGGGCGATGTGGAAACCACCTTCTGTTTGCCCAAACCAACGGGTGAGGAGGAGAAATTCCTGAAAATTATAAACATGAGTCAGGTGCCTGTCGTATGGCGCGATGTCAATTACGACTGGATCAAGGATAGATTCGTAGGCCACACGGCTGAGGACTACTATCGCTTCCG
>JAFOYZ010000158.1 GCA_017424485.1 Bacteroidaceae bacterium | reverse complement strand
TCACCCTCACCGCTCCCGACCTGCTCACACGCTGGCATGTGAAGGGTATGGCCCATACCAAAGACCTGAAGCATGGGCGCATGAGCACAACCTTCGTCACCCGCAAGACACTTATGGTGCAACCCCATGTGCCGCGCTTCCTCTACGAGGGCGACCAGTGTGAGTTCACGGCCAAGGTGACAAATAGTGGCGATAAACCGATAGAGGCTGTTGTAAAACTGGAGACCGGTGGAAGAGAGCAGTCACTAACAGTCTCCATTGCTCCCAACAGCAGCACCTCGGTATCCTTCCCGATTATCGCACCTACGGGAGAGAATTATCTGACCTACCGCATCACAGCAGAGAGCCTGCGATATAGCGATGGCGAACAAGCGAGAATCACCATACTCCCACGCCGCACACTCATAACAGAGACAATGGCACTATATGTCAATGGTAAGGAAAAACGCGAGTTTGTCTTCGATGCACTCAAGAAGCACCACTCCGAAACTTTGGAACATAAGAGCCTGAAGCTCGACATCGTGAGCAATCCCATCTGGTATGCCATTGAGGCACTGCCACCACTCTGCAAGGAAGAGAACCCAAGCAATGAGCGCCTCTTCCATCGGTACTATGCAGCTACGATGGGCATTCACCTCATCGACCGCTACCCCGAGTTAGAGGGCTACAGCGACTTTTATCATCGCGATAGCCTTATCACGCTGCGCCAAGAGTTACTTAATCGTCTTACCACCAACCAAAGTGGCGATGGTGGCTGGGCATGGATGAACGGATTCGACAGCGACCGATACACCACACTCCTCATCATAAAGGGCTTGGGAGAGCTAGAGGCGATGGGCTGTATCAGCATTGCCCAAAATGACACGCTTTATACGATGGTGAAGCATGGCATAAGCTTCCTTGATACCAACTATCATAATAGCTACATCCGCATGAAGCGTAAGCCTACAACGCTCGACAGCTACGCCTTGTACTACCTCTATATGCGTTCCATGTTTCCCGAAATGCCGTTTGGGAACACCTCGAACATCGCTTATGAGCACTACAAGAAGTTGTTGCTATCCGACAAGGCTACCAAAGGAACTTTGATGCAGAAGGGCATGAAGATGCTCACCCTCATTCACCTCAACGAGCGCGACAAGGCTACTGCAATAGCTGAGGTAGTATACCAATCTTCCCTAAAGTCCGATGAAATGGGTATTTACTGGCGCGACAATAACTATGGTTGGAGCTGGGACAGCAATCCCATCGCTACGCAGGCTATGCTCATCGAGGCATTCACTGAGCTACGCCAACCTTCCGATATCATTGGCCGCATGCAGCAATGGTTACTCAAGCAAAAGCAAACTACAGAGTGGAGCAATAGCATCGCTACTGCGCAGGCTGTGTATGCGCTAATGGAGACCTCCCCCCACCCCCTCCCGAAGAGGGGGCTTCCCGACAGTGCGGAAAACATTGAGCTGAAGGTAAAGAATGCGACACTTAAGCTGATTGAACAAGACAAGCGAGGAACCATAAAATATGAGGTGACACCCCAAAAGGACAGGCAAACTTCCGCGATGCCCGAAATCCCCCTCCTACTGGAAGGGAAAGAGGCTCCCTCTATGGCCTGGGGCTCCATAACCTGGCAATACTACGAGGATGCCGATAAGGTGCAGGCTTCGGGTACAGGGCTGTCACTAAAGTGTACCTATTATAAAGTGGAGAACAAAGATGGCAAGGAAATCCTCACCGAGCTATCCGAAGGTGCTCTCTCCAAAGGTGACCGCATCCGAGTACGCTTACACTTCAGTGCCGACCGCACCATGGATTACGTAGAGCTCTATTTTAAGCGTCCTGCAGCTTTGGAACCTGTAACCACTCGCTCGGGTTATACCTATAGCAACGGACTTGGCTACTATTGCAGTATCGAGAATACGCAAACCCGCTACTACTTCTATCGACTGAGCAAGGGCGAGTACTTTATCGACTGCGACCTGTGGGTGTCTCAGTCGGGACTATACACTTGCGGTGTCAGCACCATACAATGCATGTATGCACCCACATTCATAGCTACGGGAAAAAGCCAACAGCTTAGATTTGACAATTAAGATAAAGGGATTATATATGTACTGAGCCTATGCAGTCACATATATAATCCCTAGTAGATTACTTGACATTCATCTCAATTGGCGATCTTGAATCCCACAAATACAGTGCGTGGCTGTGTGGGACCATAGAAATAGCCTGAATCACGGAACTCTCCTCTATCAAGGTCGGGTTGGAAATGATTTAGGATATTCTGTACACCCGTATTTACCTGCAGTTTGATATGGTCATGCAATACGAAGGTATAGTTAAGTTTAAGGTTCAAGTCAAAGAAGTGAGGTGTAGTCTCCAACTGGTCTTCTACGATATAGCCAGCATAGTGAGGTAGAATCATCTCGCCAGTGTAGGTCCCCGAGAGCGAGAAGTCGAAGTTCTTGACAGGAGCCGAAGTAAAGGTAAAGTAGCCGTAATAATCGGGGGTCCGCATCATGCGAGAGGTAAACTGTCCCTCTGACCACTCTTCTGGCTGATTGTAACGACTACGCTGTGCCGTAAAACCAAGACTCAATACTGCCTCTTTGCCATGGGCAATCTTAGCATCAAGGTTAGCCCCATATACACGTGCACCGCTACCATTACGGCGTTCCTTAATGGCATAGCCGTTGGCATCGTGACCAATATCTTCGAGTACAAAAACGTTGTTTAGACCCGTATAGAAACCCTCAACAAGCACGTTAGCTTGCCAATGTCCAAAGGTGGCAGTATAATCGACCGAACCACTGAAGCTATTTGAGCGCTCTTCACGCAAACCTTCGGCCAACTTTATCAATACCCCCTCACCACCAACGGCTGTCACGTGGAGGTCCTCATCATAGGCCTGAGGAGCACGAAATCCTGTTGAATAGGTCAGTCGTGCCTGAAACATATCCTGCGGTTTGTATAGAAGATTCACACGCGGACTCAAAATAGGATTCTCAATGAGGTTGTGCTTATCCATGCGCCCTCCTGCAAGCAGAGTAAAATCGCTCAGTTTCCACTCATTTTGAACAAAGGCGCTAGCAATACGCACATCTTGCATCATATCACGTTGATATCCTACCATGATATCATGAAGGGCATTGTGTTGGTATTCCAATCCACCAGTAAAGGTCGAGGGAGCAAAGAGAAAACGCTTATAATTACCTACGTACATGGCACCTACCACCCAAGTAAGGTCATCGGTCTTACCATATGCCGCCGTGTCACGCTGAGCTCCATAGTAGCTGTCACGATCAGTATGTTGGATAGACCCATAGGTAGAAAGCTTATGCTTATAATCGTCCCAGAAATGATCATAACTAATACCACCACTATTAATGATATGCTTGGTCTGCTCAGTAATATCAGTTTGGTGGGGTTGCAAGTCAAACTTATTACCTCCACGACGAAGTTCGTTTGTGGTATGATACTCTACATTAAGACGACTGAACTGCGTAGGGCGATAATAAGCACGCAGACCAAAGGTGTTTAGATTAAGTAATCCCAGTTCGGAGAACGAGTCCCCATCATGATCGTAGGGATTACGGTTACGATAGCTCTGATACATGGCTATCCCGTACGAATTGTCTTTGGCTACAAGAGATACGTTGGCCCCCATATATTGTTCCCATGCCTTACCCCCAAGATTAGACATTGTGCTTGATACCTGGAACGAATTATTGATAGGATCCTTGGTGATGATGTTGATGGTACCACCCACGGCATTAGCACCAAAGAGAGCCGAACCTCCTCCACGTACTACCTCCACACGATCTATCATATTCGTCGGAATCTGCTCCAACCCGTACACCCCACCCAGAGCACTGATAATAGGACGCGAGTTGATGAGAATCTGAGAGTAGGGACCATCAAGACCATTAATACGCACCTGAGGGAAGCCGCAATTCTGACAGTTGTTCTCCACACGTAATCCCGATTGAAAGTTGAGCGATTTGGCCAAATCAGTGCTATTAACCGTTTCAAACAGAATAGGGCTAAGTACGTTGACCACTACAGGAGCATCTCGACGACTTACCTCATTACGACTGGCCGAAACCACTACTTCATCTACAAGCAGCGCCTCTTCTTCTAGAGGGAAATGCACCACAGCCATGTATTCACCTCCAACAACAATGTTCTTCTCCAGGGTCTTATAACCTACAGCCGACACACGCAAGGTGTAGGATCCCTCGGCTAGGTTTTTAAATTGAAACTGCCCCACTTCATTGGACACCGTACCATTATCGGTACCCACAATCAGAACTGTGGCATAAGGGATATCCTCTTCTGAATCTTTTTCAATAACATGCCCTGAAATCGTGAATCCTTCATGGATGGGATTATTAGCAAACATTCTCTGCATACTCATCACGAGTACAATCATGACATACAAACATTTTCTCATACCTTATGTAAATTCTTATATACTTATTTTGACTATTTCCTAAAAACAGTGCAAAAGTACTACCGCATAAGAAAAGAGGCAATACCCATTTTTAGGTAAATTTGGGTACCGCCTCAATAAATAAGCTTAATCCAATTTAGGTATATATGCTATATCAGAATGGAGGATAAGATTCTTTATGCTGCGATTTTACAGCCATACACTCCATCTCCACAAGCCATCCTGGTCGGCAGACTGGGGCTTGTAGATATACCTTGGGAATATTAGGGAATCGTTCTTCAAACATCTCCTTCACCACTAAATAATCCGCAATATCCCGCAAGTATACTATCAAGTGTCCCACATGTTCGAATGTACAATCAGCCTCTGCAAGTAAAACCTCCACATTCTCCCACATACGCAGTGTCTGACGACGTATATCACCCGGATACATGATTTCGCCACGGTTATTGATGCTGGCCGTACCTGAAATTAGTACATGACGTCGGTCACCATAATCAATATAAGTACCGCGTTCGAAACTCACCCCATATTCATAGGTAGGGTTAAGATGTGTAGGAGCATAAAGGAAATGCAGCTGTTCGGGGTTCAAGCCATCTACAGCATATGCATCCATCTGCACTAACACTTCGTGGTCAGCATGACGACCAGCAATACCCGTACTGGCAATGAAGTGGGTGTGTTCGGTAAGACCTTGAGTAAGGAATACCTCATTGCGTGCTTTAACCACACCTGCATAGTTGACATCCACATTCTGCACAAAGAACCAGGTTCGTATGCAATTCTGAGCCAAAGAGCAACCTTGCTCGGCGAGTCGCATCACATAGTCATTAAGCAAAAGACGAGTTTGATATTCCGATTTCGATGCCTTATTGGAATTAGAGGCACTCCATATATGGCGATAGCTACCATGAGAAACCTCATAATCTCCATAAGGAAGCGTACGAGTCTGCACTCCCGTCATTAGATATACCCACAAGGCCACTTTGGTACCATCCAATGGAGGCTGTTCTATGATAGACAACGCGCAATCAGAGCGTTCAATCTGCGAAGCCAACAGCAGATTGGCTTGATTGGCAGCATCACTTAGGAAATATCGCTTCAGTACGGCTACAGCCCCAGGGACCTCCTCGCTTATCAGATGATCATAAGCAGCCTGCAGGCTCTCTATCTGTTCCACGTATGTAAGGTGAGGATCAGTGATACGGAGTATTGCATGATACTCTGATACTCCATCTTGAACCTCATACCTAAATAGTTGTGTTGATGTGTACTTTTGCATAAGATATTTTTATTGTGTGCAAAGGTAATACAAACGTTTGAATAAACCAACGATACCTGTTTGCTTTATTCATCTGTTTGCTTTATCTTTGTAGCACTATGTCATTCTATGTCGACGTTATATTACCCCTTCCGTTGGCCGGTAGCTTCACCTATCGTCTGCCCCAGGAATATGCCGAGACAATACAGACTGGTAGCCGCGTAGTGGTTCAGTTCGGAGCCAAGCGCTATTACACAGCTCTGGTGCTCCACAAACACACCAATGCGCCACAAGGCAACTATGAGATAAAAGATATTGTCGAAGTCCTTGACACGACCCCCATTGTACAGTCCATACAGCTAAAGCTATGGCAGTGGATTGCAGATTACTATATGTGCACTCTTGGGGACGTATATAAAGCTGCACTTCCTTCTGGCCTGAAACTTGAGAGCGAAACGGTCGTTACGCTCAATGAGGACTTCATCGCTGAAGTCCCCTTACGTGATAAGGAGCAAAAGATATTGGATTCTCTGTCGGCCACTCCTAAGCAGCGAGTACAACAATTGCTAAAAAAATGCGGCTTACGAAGTGGCATGCAGGTTATCAGGTCCTTGATTGAGAAGGATGCAATAAGAATTGACGAAACCTTACGACAAGGTTACAAGCCGCGATGTGAAGTATACGTGCGCCTATGTGAAGCGTATCGTACCGAGGAAGCGCTCAACGAAGCCATACTTTCGCTAAAGCGTGCCACGAAACAGCAGCAATTGCTGATTCAGTTCATTGAACTGGCCGAGTACGAAGTGCCCTACCATATCCATAAAGAGGTGTCACGGAGCGCACTGCTCAAAGCAAGTGGGATGAGTTCCGCTACGCTCAACGCACTTATTGCCAAAGGCTTCGTCGAGATTTACCTCGTAGAAACCGGACGTCTGACTACCAGAGCCACTACCGAAAATTGTCAGTTATCACCACTCAGCACCCAACAGCAACATGCCTTCAATGAGATAAAAGAGAGTTGGCGACATCACGATGTCTGTTTGCTACATGGTGTAACCGCAAGCGGCAAGACAGAGGTGTATATCCACCTCATCAACGAGCAGCTACAGCAAGGACGCCAGGTACTGTTCCTCGTACCTGAGATTGCTCTTACCCAACAGATGACTGATCGTCTGCGCCGTAGCTTCGGATTACGGTTAGGAGTATATCATTCGAAGTTTTCCGATGCCGAGCGCGTTGAAGTATGGAAAAAGCAGTTGAGCGATACCCCCTACGATGTGATACTTGGTGTACGTTCATCCGTTTTCCTCCCCTTCAAGAATCTGGGGCTCGTAATTGTAGACGAAGAACACGAGACCACCTACAAACAGCAAGAGCCTGCTCCTCGCTACCATGCACGTAACGTAGCTACGATATTGGCTGCTTACCACAAGGGAAAGACATTGCTAGGTACAGCCACACCTTCCATCGAAAGTTACTACAATACCCAACACGGCAAGTACGGACTGGTACAAATGACCGAACGCTATAGCCAAGTGCAACTCCCCACGATTGCAGTAGTTGACCTCAAGGATGAGTACCACAAGAAGCGCATGTATGGTCCCTTCTCTACCCTACTACACGATACGATACACAAAGTTTTGACCGAGGGGCGCCAAGTCATCCTCTTCCAGAACCGTCGTGGTTATGCTCCCATGCTAGAATGCGCTGCTTGTGGTTGGGTGCCCAAGTGTGACCGCTGCGATGTCAGTCTCACCTATCATCGAGGTACACACCAGCTCATATGCCACTATTGCGGCAATATATACAACCCGCCTACCCAATGTCACTCATGCGGCGGACATACACTGAACAAGCACGGCATGGGTACCGAACGTATCGAAGAGGAGGTACAGCACAGATTCCCTGCTGCACGTGTAGCACGCCTTGACCTCGACACCACGCGTACCAAAAGTGCTTATGACAAGATTCTCTCCGATTTTCAAGAGGGGCGCACCAATGTGCTTATCGGTACACAAATGATATCTAAGGGACTAGACTTCGGCAATGTCGATGTGGTAGGCATCATGAACGCCGACACTATGCTCAACTTCCCCGATTTCCGTTCTTATGAACGTTCCTTCCAATTGATGGCACAAGTGGCAGGCCGGGCTGGACGCCGTGGAAGACAAGGGATGGTGGTACTACAAACAAGGAATGCAGATGTACCCGTCATCCATCAAGTTACAAACAATGATTACCAAGCCCTCTACACCGATCAGATAAGCGAGCGCGAACTATTCAGCTATCCACCTTTCTGCCGTCTCATATATATATATGTAAAGTCTCGTGACGAGGCTGTTGCCACGCATGCAGCCGACGCCCTTGCACAGCGGCTACACTACTATTTCGGCAATCGCATATTAGGTCCAGAACCACCTGCAGTCGCTCGCGTGCAGTCGCTCCACATACGCAAACTCATGCTCAAAGCCGAGCTCTCCCTGAGCATCATTCAAGTGCGCCAGTGTTTGAGAGCAGCAGAGCAAGAGGTTGCTTCACAAGGACTACTCCATGGCGCCATGGTTTATTACGATGTAGACCCGATATAGCGCGGTAACCATCAACCCTTCAACTTCGGATAACTGATGCGCGTATGGTAAATCGTGCGCAATTTTTCTTTGAAAACAATCTTAATATCAGTGATATCCTTAAAGGTAATAGAGCAATTATTAAAATGTCCCTCAGCCACCTGCCCGTCAATAATACGATCCACAAGACTACTGATATTTTCCTCAGTATACTCAGTCAGGCTACGAGAAGCGGCCTCTACAGCATCGGCCATCATGAGTATGGCAGTTTCCATCGATTGAGGTTCTGGTCCGGGATAGGTAAACAGACTCTCGTTAACCTCCTCATCAGGGTGTTCGTTTTTGTATGAGATGAAGAAGTATTTGGCCTTACTGAGTCCGTGATGAGTACGTATAAAATCCTGGATAGCCTCTGGCAAGTGATATTTATCAGCCAACTTGAGCCCATCGGTAACATGATTGATGATAATCCTTGCACTCTGCTCATAGGGCAAACAGGCATGAGGGTTTGTCTTTCCTTGATTCTCAGTAAAAAATATAGGATTCTCCAACTTACCTATATCGTGATACATAGCCCCTGTTCGCACCAATAAACTACTTGCTCCCACTTTCTGTGCAGCTGCAGCAGCAAGGTTCGACACCTGCATCGAATGCTGAAAGGTTCCTGGTGCATTCTCAGAAAGCTGACGCAATAGCTTAATATTAAAATTTGAAAGCTCCATCAGAGTTACATCAGAGGTGAATCGGAAAAGTTTCTCATAGAGCAACATCAGCGGATAGGTAAACAATAGCAACAAACTATTAATAAAGAAATTGATATACATACGTTTATCAAACATTGCAAACGAACTCTTCGTGATAAGTTCATAACCAAAAAACACTAGGCAGTAGCACAACATCACCACTACCGACACACGAAAGATTTGCGAGCGCGCAGTAAGTTCGGTAAGCGAGTAGATAGCAACAACTCCAGCTGTCAGTTGTAGCATCACAAAGACAAACGGATCAGGAACCACGAGCGAGGTGATAAGAACAATGGTAGAATGAGTAATATAAGCGGTGCGAGAATCTATAAATACATTGACCATCACCGGCGCCATAGCAAAGGGTATAATCATGAGTCCACTTCCTCTACCAATTAACCATGCGGCTACAATGGGGAAGATAGTTAGTTGTGTAACGAGGAAAAGCAGTTTGTTACGTTCAGACAAATAACCTCTACGGAAGTTGACAAGATATATCACATAGACTCCGATAAGAAGTGCTACCAACAGCATTTGTCCTAAGAGCGTCATTTGTATGCCACGTTCATCGATACGTTTGTTCTGCTCCTGCTGAAACGACAGTAAAACTTGATAGTTCTCCTCATCTACCATATCGCCAGTACCAATAATCTTCTGATCTTTCTGTATAACCCTACTGGTAAGCGATATAGCCTCAAGTGCCTCCTTGCGCGAAGCCTCCGACTTGAGTTGATCATAACGCAAGTTTGGCTGTACAAAGTCGTTAAGATTGCTATTCTGCAAGGCATGTCGGCCCCACAATGTGGTATCAATAGACATTAGACTCTCATAGGCCTCTTGCACAGTGTACAATTGATCAAGTGCTACAGGAGCAGCCATATTATCCTTAACAAACATGATAGTAGTAATACTGTCACTCCGCAAACGAGCGAGATCACTACTACTGATAATACCTGTATTGTATAGTTCTTCCAGACGTCGGCTAATCTTCTGATTTAGCCGAGCACCTACTAATAGGTATAAATCGCTTCTATAAAAACTCTCATACGAACCGATAGCCTCGTTTCCTTTATCTTGCTGAACTATATAGTATGGGCGTTGTGCCGCTAAAGCCTCTGAACGTTCTTGTTGTAAAGCCTGTTCGCTCTTGTATACCGCGAAGTTGAACGGGGCTGTTAATTGCTCATATTTCCATGGTTTCCCGAGAGCAAAATCGTAGTTTACAGTCTTCTCACGTGGCAACGAAAAGGTAATGAGAGCAACAGTTGCCACAAATACTGCTGCAATAAACATATATTGTTTGGTAGCGGGTTTCATAGTCTTCAATTCTAAAACGGCGCAATTTACAAAAAAACTTTGGATTCCCCTCCTTTTGTTCTGATAATTTGTCGTACCTTTGCAGTAAGACAATAAAGAATAGAGAATTAACATTAACTATATGACCGAAAAAAAAGTTAGAGTGCGCTTCGCACCTAGTCCCACAGGACCCTTGCATATCGGCGGTGTGCGCACTGCCTTGTACAACTACCTATTTGCTCGCCAACATGGGGGCGACTTCATCTTCCGCATCGAGGATACTGATTCAAATCGTTTTGTACCCGGTGCTGAGGAATACATCATCGAGTCATTCCAATGGCTCGGCCTTGCTTTCGATGAGGGTGTAGGTGTTGGTGGCGATCATGGTCCATACCGCCAGTCAGAGCGTCGCGATATCTACAAGAAGTATGTAAAGCAATTGCTTGAGAATGGTAAAGCATATATGGCCTTTGACACTCCCGAGGAGTTGGAAGCTAAGCGCGGTGAAATCGCTAACTTCCAATATGATGCTACCACCCGCATGCAGATGCGCAACTCCCTATCACTTTCCAAGGAGGAGGTCGATGCGCTACTCGCTTCTGGGCACCAATATGTAGTACGTTTCCTCATCGAACCTGGTGTGGAGGTAGACGTGCACGACATCATCCGCGGCGAGGTAGTAATCAACTCTTCTGTACTCGACGACAAGGTACTCTACAAGAGTGCCGACGAACTACCTACCTACCACTTGGCCAATATCGTCGACGACCACCTCATGGAGGTGACTCACGTCATCCGCGGTGAGGAGTGGTTGCCCTCAGCACCTCTCCACGTATTGCTCTACCGTGCCTTCGGTTGGGAAGACACCATGCCCACCTTTGCACACCTTCCTCTTCTACTCAAGCCCGAGGGCAATGGTAAGCTCAGCAAACGCGACGGCGATCGCCTAGGCTTCCCCGTGTTCCCCCTCGAGTGGCACGATCCCAAGACAGGCGACATCTCTTCAGGCTATCGTGAGAAGGACTATCTGCCCGAGGCCGTCATCAACTTCCTCGCTCTCCTTGGCTGGAACCCCGGCAACGATCAGGAGAAGATGACCCTCGACGAGATGATACAGCTCTTCGACCTCTCACGCTGCTCAAAGGCTGGTGCCCGCTTCGATTACAAGAAACTCGTGTGGTTCAATCACGAATATATCCTCTCAAAGAGCGACGAAGACATCGCCCACCTCTTCGAACCTATGTTGCGCGAGCGCGGTATCAATGAGGAGTTCGAGCGCATCGTCAAGGTGGTATCTCTCATGAAGGGTCGTGTCAACTTCGTGCACGAACTGTGGGACACCTGCTGCTACTTCTTCCAGGCTCCAGAGAGCTACGATGAGAAATCACTCAAGAAGTGGTGGAAAGAGCCTGCCGTATCTAATACTTATGTGAGCGAGCTCTGCGACTTCATCGAGAATGCCCCTGTCTTTGCTGGGGCCGAGATTGAGCCTCTCATCATGGAGTGGATAGCATCGAAGGAGTGGCCCGTAGGCAAGGTGATGAATGCCTTCCGTGTTACCCTCGTGGGTGCCGCCGTAGGTCCCCATATCTTCGAACTCACCGACTTCATCGGTAAGGAGGAAACCTTGCGCCGTGCACGCCGTGCGCTGGATGTGCTTCCCGAAGCATAATACAACTCTAAAAACTACGTAAATGAAGAAAACGAAAATCAAACTACTCGCTGCCCTATGTGCTCTACTAGGCACAGCAAACGCCATGGCACAAGTCGACGTCACTCCTATCTACTTGGAAAATGCAGGCTTCGATACCTATTACGACTATGATGCTAGTGCCACAGGTAACGTGGCTCAAGAGATGCTTCCCGTTGAGGGATGGACCAACGACTACACGATGAACTACACCATCGTGGGAACCTATCAGATAGGCACCAAAAAGACCTTCAATGGAGCAAAAGTCCCTGCCACCAATGTCGATGGCACTACCGAAGGCGGTGTGCTGGCACTGAGCACAGGTTGGGAAGAATCTATCAAACTATATCAAGAGGTCAGCCTCCCCAAAGGAGACTATTCTCTTGTAACCGCCTTTTATAACGGAGGAACATCAGCTACAGCTACCAGCCTCACCGGTTGGATACCCAACAGTGGCACAGGTATTTCTTCTGAACTAAAATCATTCCCTGCAGGCAAATGGAGTGTAGATACGCTGAGCTTCAAGCTTATCATAAAGAAATCCGGTAAAATACAGATAGGCATAAAGGCCGCGGGGGGCGGTTCGGAAGGCACTGCCAAATTATCGCTCGACTATGTGCGCCTATTCAGCTATAGTTGGGATGGTTCACTGCTTACCGATGCTATAGAGAGCGCCGAGAAACTTTATACAGACACCACAGCCAATGGCCGCGACGACCTAAAGGCTGCCATCGACGCAGCCGTAATAGTACGTGACAACACCGATGCTACTGCCGACGAGCAGGTGAAAGCGACTGCCACACTCAACAAGGCCATCAACGTATTCAAAGCACTAAAAGCATCGTACAAAGCTCTTCAGAAATCTATCGACACTGCCACCAAGACCTTGGGCAGCAATACGGGATATGGCTCAAGCGAACTGCAGGCAGCCATCGACGCAGCTACTCAACTGGTAACCAACACCGAAGCCTCCTCAGAGCAGCTCGATGCAGCAAAAAAGGCTCTCGACACTGCTGTAGCGGTGTACAAGACGGTAATTGGAGCATTTGCCAAACTACAGGAAGCAATCGAAGAAGCTAATGCTCTGCTGGGTGATGGCAATGGCGCTGCAGAATTCAAGGCTACCATTGACAAGGTCTTGCAAGCCATAACAGTGCCGGGCATGAATGCCGACGAGATAAAGGCTCTCACCCAAGAACTCAAGGAGGCTGGGTTCATGTATCAGGTACGTAACGGCTCAGGCGAGGTTCCCATCGTAGAGACCCACCCCTTCGTAGCTCGTGGCTCGACGGTAGCATTGGGACGCAGCACCGCAAGCGGCGATCTGCTGGAGCAAGGATTCTGCTGGAGTACCCACAAGAACCCCACTCTATTTGACAACCGCTCTACAAAGTCATACTCGCAAGCTGGCACCATCTATGCCATGGAGGGCCTTGAGCCTTCTACCATCTACTACGTACGCGCCTATGCCGTGAGCAAGGAGTATGCCGTAGGCTATGGCGATGTGGTGAAGGTAATCACACTGCCTGCCGGTAAGGTGAGATGGTCATACGACTATGGCGCCGACGACGCGGCAAACAAACGTATCGCAACCGCGGTTGAGGATGCTGTTAATTATATGAATACCTATACTAGTATCAATGGCTTGCATGCCAATGTACATTATGGCTCGGGCACACCTACAGCCGACTGCTCTTATGGTGGTTGGATGCGTGTAGGCCCCAACTCCTCTTACCAGCGCACAGGCACCATCCTGCACGAGTTGGGCCATGCCATCGGTGTAGGCACACACGGTGTATGGACCGATGGCAGTTCGCCCATGCGTGCCGAAAACGGACGTGGCAACTGGCTGGGCGACCGCGCTACTGCCGTACTGCGCTTCCTCGACAACAGCAACACTGCAGTGATGACAGGCGATGGCACACACATGTGGCCATACGGTGTCAATGGCGCTCACGAGGACAACGGAAAGCCCATCCTCTACATCTGCAACACACTCATCTATCAGGCACTGGGTGAGGATGGTCTGCCTCCTACAGGCGGATTTGCCACACCGGCCTATGTCTTTGAGCAGGAAGATACCATCAAGTACTACATCAAGAGTGAGCATAAAAACTATGGCCTGAACGACTCATACCTCGTAGAGAATGAGAAGGGACTCCTCGTATGGCAGGAGATGGATGCCACCACTGCAACGACCGATGACAAGGCTGCATGGTATATCACCTTCAACCCCGTAAACTGCTACTACCAACTGCGCAATGCCGCTACAGGCCACTACGTAAGCTATACCAGTACTGGCACCAATGGCATACGCACAGCAGAGAAGACTTCACCATCTAGCAATGAGAACTTCCATCTCATGCGTTCACGCGTCGATGTCACCGTGACCATTGGTGAAAAGAAGGAGAACTTCCGCGGATATTGGATTATACATCCTGAGAACAAGAACAACCCCACGACGTTCATTCCTTCAGCCAATGGAGCTACCAGCACAGCAGCATTCAATTTAAGCAACTCTGCAGCTGTTCAGCGTTGGCTTATCCTTTCTGCTGAGGAGGCACATAGATTTGAAGGAACCACCGACATTGAAGAGATAGAATCTCCTACAAGTCAAATTACAGATATATATAGCATTACAGGAGTCAGACTCCGTGAGGGAACCTCTGTCAGCGACCTTCCATCTGGTATATATATCATAGGGGGCCGCAAGGTGATGATACCATAATACAGGACTAAGCAGAAAACGATGAAGGGTGGAGCTGGCTCCACCCTTCTTTATTATAGGAATAACTTCAGTTTCGAGAGTTCAACTCTCAGGGTTCACCTCTTATTTCCTAAATAGCTTCCCCTCTTCCTATCACGCTACCCTACTGGGGCACTACGTTATGCATCGGTATCAGCTTTACCTGACTGTTCAGTCCTGAGGGGAGCGGAGCCCAGTGGGCATAACCCGTCTTCTTGTAGTTGAGATCCACCACGTTGATTTCCTTAAATCGACGCCAAGGCACCTGCTGACGGTCAAGTTCGGCAATGCGATTGGCTGGCAGGTTGGTAACTTCTACCTCAATGATATTCTTTCCCGACTCAAGATACTCTCCTACGGCCAATTGGAAAGGCACACACCATGCGGTACCGGCTTCCTTACCATTGATATGCACACGGGCACTCTCGCGCACATCGCCCAGGTCGAGCACCCACTCGTCGGCTGCTATAGCCGGTAGGTCAAACTCTAAGGTATAGCGTCCGGTAGCCATTGTGGTAGTAGCATGTGGAGCATCTAGTGTGGTCCACGAACGCGGTGAGTCTATATTGAATGTGCCCTCGATAGTGGGAGTGCTCTCCACAAAGTCTAACCTCCATCCATGATCCAGGGTGAGAGCCAGAGTCTGCGGCTGTAGGTAGCTCCATGCCTCGGCATCCACGGGAGCATCGAAGGTCTGCACAATGAGGCTTTGCCCCGAATTTAGTTGCAAGTACACCTGTAAGCCTTTGTCTGTAGCGCGAGTAGCAGCACGGCCCTTCTTTCCTGTCACAGGGTCAAAGATCATAGCATCTACATCGGCAACACTCAAGGTCACCCAACCATCGAGACCTTCGGGCTGCAGCGCACTGATAAAGTAGTGGTGTCCCTTATCGTTACGGCGACGTATATACTGCATGCCATGCTGTGTCTTCACCTCCTCGGGCTGTACGCCACAGAGGGCCAGTGTCTCGCGATAGTCCTGTCCGATGATGATACGACCCTTTCCCAATTGACAATTGACAATTGACAATTGACAATTGGCCTCCGGGGTGGTTCCTAATTGTGAATTGTCAATTGTCATTTTAATCCGCTCCAGCGCATTACCAAACACTTTGCGGCGTGCTTCAAGGTTGCCATAGCCAGGCACATCCTCGGGCATACCACCGATGAATGCCACGGTGGCGCCACCGCGTGCCAGCTTCTCCAGCTGTGCCAGCACATCGGCAGGCATACGCTTCACACCGGGTACGATGATGGCCTTATAGGCCGCACCACCCGAGGTCACCAACTGCCCGCCCACACAACGTGTAGTGCGCACAAAGCTATCAGAGATGTAGTCCACGTCGTAACCATTGTTGCATATTTCATTCACCGTAGCTATAAACTTGGGTGCCACGCGATGCATCTTGTGGATATCGAAGGCGAGGAGTCGCCCCTCCTGTTCGTTCCAGAGGTCGTATACGGGCAGGTACACGAGAAAGTCGTTGTCGGGTTTGCCCATCTGCAGGAACGACTGGCAGCGGCCTATATAGTCGAAGAAGGCAGGTGCATCGCGCCATATGCTGTTGGTAGGCGACATATTGATAGATGCATAAAAACTCCATCCCGAATGAAGACGATGGTGTAGCCGAATTCCTTCTGCAGATCCTTGATCAGCTTCAGGATCTGTGCCTGAATGGTAACGTCCAGCGCAGTGGTAGGCTCGTCACAGATCAGGATCTTAGGCTGGCAGGACAGAGCGATTGCAATAACAATTCTCTGGCGCATACCGCCGGAATACTGGAAGGGATAATCGTCGAAACGCTTTTCTGCGTTGGGAATACCGACCTTCTTCATCATGATGATGGCGCGCTCTCTTGCTTCCAGTTCGGAGCAATTCTGGTGCTTCAGAATAACGGAAGTGATCTGCTTGCCGATGGTGATGATGGGGTTCAGGGAGGACATGGGATCCTGGAAGACGGTAGCGATCTTGCAGCCGCGGATCTTGGACCAGTCCTTGGAGTACTGGACCTTTGCCAGGTTCAGCACGCAGACACCGTGCAGCTGGTCAGCGGTTTCATCCAGATACTTGACGCGGAACACAACCTCGTCAAAAACCTTGTTGCGCAGGTCCTCGTTCTCCAGATCCACACCCAGGGTCATGGCCTTCTTCATTGCCTGCATCAGCTTGGTATTCAGCTGGCTGCGCTTTCTGCTGCCGTAACGACCGATGGACAGGTAGATTTCCTTGGCAATGATGGCATTACGAGCCTTGGTTTCTTCAGAGACGGTGCCCTGAATCTTCTTTTCATAGGCTGCCTTCAGCTCTGCCTTCTTCTTTTCATAGGCGTTCAGGTAAGCAGTATCCTGCTTCATTGCCTTCTTGTGCTCGGCAATAACAGCAGCCTTCTGCTTCTGCAGCTGCTCGATCTGCTTTTCCATTGCCTTGATTTCCTCGCCGACAGCCTTGTAGCGAGCCTTCTCTTTGGCGGTATCGATGGTCTGGCGCATGTTGAAGAGCTCGGTCTTCTTGAAAATCAGATCATCAATTTCCTTATCGGTTGCCTCGGCCTCTTCGTCGCTCATGGTCTCACGAGCCTTCTTCTCAGCCTTCAGCTCCAGGATCTGGCGATAAATATCAGCGCCCAGCTCCAGCTTTGCGTACTCATTGAGCTTTTCGGTATCGCGCTCAATGGTTCTGACAGCGGAAGAATTCAGAGCGACAACGGTATCAGCCAGTTCCTCATCATTGAAGATGATGGAGCCTTCGCTGATGAAACCGTTGGTTTCCAGCATACCGGCAAAGGTCTTGGTAAAGACGGACTTACCGGAGCCGGACTCGCCGACGATGGCCACGGACTCATTC
>JAFOYZ010000157.1 GCA_017424485.1 Bacteroidaceae bacterium | reverse complement strand
GAGATAACTGCCGACACCAACATAAATGCCGACACACAGAGCATCACAGAGCCCACATATCTCAATATAACACTTGCTCGCATACTAACTATTCTTCAACCTTGAAATGCCAATTAACTTCTCAATGTTATCGGCAAGTTCCTTAAATTCATCCCTCAAATCAGCCTTTACGTTAAATGGTAGGCGATATGTCAAAAAATCACTTAGAGCTTGATTAGTCCTCACAATAGGATTTACGCAGTAGACCCTAATAAAGTAGTAGAACATAAGCACTATGGCAATCATCACTACCAGCGATATCAATACAGGAGCTACAGAGCGATACGCATTTTTGTTTAGCTGCTCTGCTCTTGGTGCCAATGAGCTATGTATGTGAGTCATAAAACTCTGAATCTGGTCTACCATATCATCGTATACAACCTTATACTGTTCGTTATACCATTTTTTACCGCTGGCCGCAAAACTATCATTGATAGCTATTGGTTTGCTAACTACCAGAGTGTCTGTAGTCAAGAGTGCAGGTGTGAATAGATAACTCTCTGAAACCTCTCTTAGACGAGTAACGCTAACGGAGAGAGAGTCTAGGCGAGAAGCGTCTAAAGCCTCATTACGTGCCGCAGCAAGTTTTCCCTCAAGGTCGCTCATCGCACGACGACAAACATCCCTTTGCGACTCATCGTTAAACAGAGCGATGTGAATTGTTGCCTGGCTATGCTCATGGGCACAACTAAGCATATCCTTTGCCAGTTCAAGATTGCGACGAGAAGTCGATAGAATGGTCTCTGTGTCGTTACTCAAATTTCCCAACTCAAATAGCGATATCACACCCGAAGCAAAGAGTAACACAACGATACTCAAAAATCCAATCGTAACTCTACTACCTATGCCTTTCATAACAAATAATAGTATCTCAATTACGCAAATATATTTTTCCGTACAATGTATCTATTTTTAGGATACTTTATTACCGTTGGCGCTGCTTATATCCGCGCATCCAAACGGCAAACCATACGATGGCTACGAGCACAGCTACGCCACCGATAGCGTATGATACCAGCTGGGGCAGCTGGAAGCCTTCGGGAGCGATACAGATGTAGGTGACGCTGACGCAGGTCATGAACAGGGCGGGGATAAGGGTTACCCAATAGACATGCTTCTTCTGCTGCACCAGGTACACGGTGATGGCCCAGAGGGTGAAGACAGAGAGTGTCTGATTGCTCCACGCGAAGTAGCGCCAGATAATCTTGAAGCCATCGACATCGGCCAGGCTGTAGATGAGTACCCCCATCGTGACGAGGAAGAGCGGTATGCAGATGTAGAGACGGCGGCGGATGCTCTTCTGCTCCAGGTGCAGGATGTCGGCCAAAATGAGGCGTGCCGAGCGCAATGCCGTGTCGCCACTGGTGATAGGCGCAGCTACGATACCGAGTATGGCCACCACGCCACCGATGGCACCGAGCCAGTCCTTGGAGATCATCGTGGCCACCTTGGCACCGCTATAAGGGATGCCCGTAGCAGCATCTACCGTGCCGTGCTCGCCGAAAAACCAGGTGGCGGCAGCAGCCCATATGAGGGCCACGATACCCTCGGTGACCATAGCGCCGTAGAAGATGGGGCGGCAGTGGCGCTCGTTCTTCATGCAGCGTGCCATGAGGGGCGACTGCGTGGCATGGAAACCACTGATGGCACCGCAGGCGATGCTCACAAACATCATGGGAAAGAGGGGCGAGGGGTCGTACTTGGTGCCGAAGCCATCCCATATCTCGGGAAGTTCTGGCGACTTGACATACAGCATGATAAGTACGCCGAAAGCCATAAACAGCAGAGCGATGGCAAACACGGGATAGATGCGTCCGATAATCTTGTCCACTGGCAGCAACGTTGCCAATATATAATATAGGAAGATGGCCACAATCCAGAAGTTCACGTTCAACACGTCGGGTGTCATACCTGCCAGCAGTTCGGCAGGTCCCGACACGAACACTGCTCCCACGAGCACCATCAGCACGATGGTGAAGACGTTCATCACCGCCTTGGTGCGATTACCCAGGTATTTTCCTATCAGTTCAGGCAGATTGGCTCCACGGTTGCGGATAGAGAGACAACCCGAGAAGAAATCGTGCACAGCACCAGCGAAAAGAGTACCGATGACAATCCACAGATAGGATGCCGTACCGAACTGCGCTCCCATGATGGCGCCGAAAATGGGTCCGAGACCTGCAATATTGAGAAACTGAATCATGAAAATCTTCCACGTGGGCATGGGGATATAATCCACGCCATCGTTCATAGCCACAGCGGGTGTTTCTCGTTTGGGGTCGGGGCCAAAGATGCGGTTCACAAAACCACCATATACCATATAGCCTATGATGAGCAGGGCTAGTGCTACAGAAAATGTTACCATAACTTAACTTATACCTATTGATTGTCGAAAAACGGCGGCAAATGTACAAATAAATTACCGAATAAGCACTATCTTTGCAATGTGAAAACTTTATTGATATACATATTGCTGTCATTGCCGGTATTTGCACAAGCACAGTTCGTACAAGCGCCCAAGCGCGAGTACCGCGCCGTATGGCTCACCACCATCAAGGGTCTCGACTGGCCCAATGAAACCATTGTGGGAACGGCTCATGAGGCCATACAGAAGGAGGCGTTGTGCATCATCCTTGATAGCCTGCAGGCAATCAATATTAATACGATATTATTGCAAACTCGCGTTCGTGGTGATGTTATCTACCCCTCAGCCATCGAGCCATTTAGCTCAGTGTTTACCGGCAGGCATGGTGTAGCTCCCGGTTACGATCCTTTGGCCTTTGCCATTGAGGAGTGTCACAAGCGCGGAATGCAGTTGCACGCATGGCTTGTCACCATTCCTTTGGGCGATGCTGCCCATGTAAAAGCTCATGGCAAGCAGTCGCTCCCTGCCAAACACCCCGATCAATGTACCAAATTCAAGGGGGCTTGGTATATGGAGCCTTCGCATCCCGCCACTGTTGGACATTTGAGTGCGCTGGTCGAGGAGATTGTTACCAAATACGATGTTGATGGTATTCATTTCGACTACATACGCTACCCTGAAGGTAATGCTACCTATCCCGACGGAGCGCGCTACAATCGTAACCGCCGTGGTATGAGCAAGGCCGATTGGCGTCGCAGTAATATCACTCATCTTATGAGTACCCTTTATGCCAAGGTCAAGAGCATCAAACCTTGGGTCTGTGTGAGTGCCGCTACGCTAGGCAAGCATGCCGACACCTCACGCTACAGCAGCTACGGTTGGAACGCCTACCACACCGTACATCAGGAGGCACAGGCCTGGATGCACGAGGGTATCGTCGATGCTCTCTTCCCCATGCTATACTACGCAGGACACCATTTCTACCCCTTCATCACCGATTGGCACGAGCATAGTTACGGACGGCACATCATAGCAGGCATGGGTACCTATCAACTCCACCCCGACGAGAAGGATTGGGAACTCGAAGAGATTGTACGTCAACTAAATGTTGTACGCGCCCACCCTACTGGTGGAGCAGCACAGTTCCGTTCCAAGTTTGTGACTGATAACACCAAGGGAGTATACGAATATTTACGCCTATTCTACCCTACCCCTGCTTTAGTGCCTGCCATGACATGGCTCAGCGATACCCAGCCTACCACACCGCAAGGCTTGCAAGTAGCTGTCGATAAAGCAACCACAACACTCGTATGGGAGAGCAGCGACAGCACATACCTATATAATATATATAGCAGTACCACCTATCCTGTAGACACTACTGACCCCGCCAACCTACAACACACCTATCTCCAGCAACCCCACTTCGAAGAGGCTACACACAGTATCGTCTATCCGCGACACTATGCCATCACAGCTATCGACCATTACGGCAATGAGAGCGAGCCATTGCAGTGGAAGAATCCCCTAGTGCCCGTAGTAATGAAGGCGAGGTAATGTACTTACCACCATATATGGACAAAAACATTCAGAACGATGATAGGAACAATCATAAATACCTGCACGATAATCATTGGCAGCATTGCCGGTGCCGTAATGAACAGAGGCATCAAAGATAAATACAAAGACACCTTGTATACAGGATTGGGGCTTGCTTGTCTTGGCATCGGCCTTAATGCCGTGATAAGCAACTTTCCCAAAAGTGAATATCCCGTACTATTCATCGTTTCTATTGCACTAGGAAGCATTATCGGTACGGCCTTAAACATAGACGGACGATTTGCCAGTCTGATTAGCAAACGTTCGAAAAGCGGCACCAACACTCACCTTGCCGACGGCCTCTCCACAGCCATCCTACTCTACTGTATAGGTCCGCTTGCCATGCTCGGTCCAGTGATAAGCGCACTGAAAGGCGACAATACCTTTCTCTACACCAACGCGACACTCGACCTTGTGACCTCCACCGTCTTTGCCAGTACCTATGGCATATGGATGATTCTTGCCGCACCCGTACTTTTCTTTTGGCAAGGCATGTTTTATGTTGCAGCTAAAGTTTCGAGCTCAATCATCAGCGAGGCGCTCATGGCCGAACTACTCATTGTAGGCGGACTGATGATCGTTGCTTCAGGCCTATCCCTCCTCAAACTCAAGGACTGCAAGACACTAAACATGTTACCATCATTGCTCATACCAGTAATATGGTTTTTATTTAAAAGTATAATACCATAAATAGTATCACAAGACAGAAAATAGGCTGCGCCTCGGAAAAACACAAAATAGTTTTGCTTTTTCGCTCGGCTTGCACTATTTTTGCACGGATTAAGATAAAACCAATTTTATAAATCATAATTCACAAGTAAAGACTATGGCAAATAGTAAAGAAAAACTTTTCAGCGAGTTTGCACCTGCCACCACTCAGGAGTGGAAGGACAAGGCCGTTGCCGACCTCAAGGGTGCCGACTACGAGAAGAAGCTGGTGTGGAAGACCAATGAGGGATT
>JAFOYZ010000022.1 GCA_017424485.1 Bacteroidaceae bacterium | reverse complement strand
TCGGCTCCGAAGAGCTCTTTCAGACGGTCGATAGCGAGCTGTTCGCTCTTGTCAACTACCTCGCAACCGCCATAGTAACGACGGCCAGGATAGCCCTCAGCATATTTGTTTGTCATGCATGACCCCATGGCCTGCATCACTTGGTCACTAACAAAGTTCTCCGATGCGATGAGCTCGATACCCTTGAGTTGTCTCTGATGTTCTTCTTCAATCAAGTTGAATACTAAATCGTCTCTTTTCATCTTTTCTATTAAAAAATTAATACCTATTATAACTTTTTCAGACTAACTGAAGTGCAAATGTAGACAAAATAGATGAGATGAAGAACGATTTGTAAAAAAAACATGCGGTTTTTAATCTTTTTGTCGTATTTGTAGTCAAAAATTAGAATACTTGATGTTAATGTATGTTTTTTGTGCAGAAGATTAAGAATTTAGTTGTAATTTTGTAAATTGATAACATATTTTTGTAAAAAATATATTGGAATCTGAATGCTAGGTAGCAGAAAATATTCGTTGTCGGTAGTGGCAGCAGTAGCCATGTTGGTGACTTCGTGCTCATCAGGTGAGGACGGAGCGTTGCCTGCGTATGCCATCGAACGTATGGTATACGAAGATGTGCTTGTAGTGGAGGGGCAGACAGAGTCTGTCAACGCAGTCACCATCAGTTGTCCGCCCGATGTGGATGGAACAATCATCAGTATCGTAGAGAGTGGCACCTTGGTGAAGGAGGGCGATGTGGTGTGCGTGATAGAGGATGTGAATATTGCCAATGAATATGAGGAACTGACGCTGGAACTGGAGTCGGCATATGCCGAACTGGAGAAGCTGAATGCATCGCAACGCCTGGAAACGGCATTGCTCGACGCTCAGGTGAGAAATAATGACGCTGAAACCATGCTCGCAGGGTTTGACTCGATACAGATGGTGTATATGAGTCCGGTAGAGCGCAGAACCAAAGAACTGCAACTGGAGCGTGCCCGGATAGAACGCGAACGCCTGCTCAAGAAGGTGGATGCCACAAAGGTGATGCAGAAAACCGATGTGATGCGCATAGAAAAACGCATACAACGCATCAAGCGACGTCTCTCTACTGAAAAGGAACGCAAAGAGTCGCTCACACTAAGGGCACCCAAGGATGGCATAGCCGTACGATCAAAACGATGGCCATGGGGAAACGAGACATGGATCATAGGTGATAATGTGTGGGACGGAAGAGCTGTGGTGACGATGCCCGACTTTGACTCCATAAAAGTGGTGCTCTATGTGCAGGAGACCGACTATAAGCGTCTGCATATGGGCGACTCGGTGATGTATACATTTGATGCTGTACCCGGCAACCGTGGATGGGGCCGAATAACCAAAATGGCCGCTGTAGGCATGGCACGCACGGAGGGGTCGCAGGTGAAGACCTTTGAGGTGGAGGCTTCGATAGATTCGTTGATGCAGCCTGTAGAGCCTGGCTTGAGTGCCCGTTGCCATATCTATATGGAGCATATCGAGGATAAGATTGTGGTGCCTACGATCAGCGTATTCGATAAGGATTCGTTGAAGGTGGTGTATGTGAAGAAAGGACGCAAGTATGAGCCGCGAGAGGTGAAACTTGGTATAGGTTCGCCCAAGATGACCATCATAGACAATGGACTTGAGCCCGGAGAACAAATAGCACTGATAAGACCGAAAGAGAAATAAGTATAAGGAGATGAAGCTGACTATAGCTCATATTAACTGCTGAAATAATATATATATCTAATATGAATAGAAAAAAACTGACAGAATCACTTGCTATGCTGGTGTTTGTAGCGGGTACCATGGGGGCCTGCGGAAAGAAAGAGGCACAGCATGTACCCGAAGCCAAAGTGGAACACGGCACCTTCTTTATCGACATCTATGAAGAGGGTGAGATAGAGGCCATCAACTCAATCAATATTTCGTCGCCCAACATCCCCTGGCGATTTGGAAACCTGAAGATCTCGAATATTGTGACCGATGGCGCTCAGGTGAAGGCAGGTGATACACTTATAACGTTTGACCCTTCGGAGGTGCGTAAGGCTATACTCGACTACGAAGACCGACTCATCGTGAGCAATGCCGAACTGGAGAAGATGCTGGCACAGCACGAACTGGATATGGAGGAACTCAATGCGGACTATGAGGTGACACGCATATCGCATGAGATAACTCGCATGCAGCTGGAGTCGGCAGCACACGAGAGTGATATCAAACGTCGCGAAATCAAACTGAACCTTGACAAGGCCGATATCTCACTGGCTCGTGCGAAGGAGCAGATAGAGAATCGCCGTAAGATACAGATAGAGGAGGTGAAGCAGAAGCGTCTGTCGATTCGTCAGGACGAGGAGCGCTTGGCGGAGGCCAACAGTACGCTGGACAAACTCTTTGTTATAGCTCCATCGCCAGGTATCGCTATCATCTCGCGCAACTGGAGTACAGATAACAAGTTTCAGCTGGGTGACCAGTGCTGGTCATCGCAAGAGCTGATACAGCTGCCCGACTTGTCTACCCTCAAGGCAAAGGTGAGCATCAATGAGGTGGATATATCACAGGTGACCAAGGGACTGAAGGTGCAGATACGTCCTGATGCTTTCTCAGACAGCACATTTACGGGCTATGTGTCAACTGTAGCTAATCTGGCACAGAACAAGGACAATAGATCAAACATCAAGGTGTTCCCCGTAGAGATTATCATCAATGAATATAACAAGAACTTGTTGCCCGGACTTACGGTAAGTTGCCGTATCATTGTGGACGAGATACCCGATGTGAAGTATGTGCCGCTGGAGGCTCTGCATGTAGAGGGCGACAAGAGTTATGTGTTCAAGAAAACGGTAGGTGGATACGATAAGGTAGAGGTACGTACCGGACAATCAAACTCAGACTATGTAATTATTGAGTCGGGACTCGGGAAACATGACCGTGTGGCTCTGATAGACCCGTCGACATTGGAGAAAAAGGAGGAGAAGAAAAAATGAGACGCATAGCTATATATTTATTGCTGGTGCCGTTGCTTGTGTCGTGTAAGGGCGGTATCTTTGGTGGCGATAAAGATGCCAATCAGGAGCAAAGGACGATTGTGGAGACTGGTGAACTGTCGGCCGTGCGCACCAAGGCATTCGTGCTGCCTCGTTTCGGACGATTTGGCTCGTTCCGTATCATCGGACTAGCCGAACATGGAAAGGTATTACAGGCCGGAGACTCGGTAATCCAACTTGACCCGGCTGATGTGACAAAGTATATTGTAGATAGAGAGACTGCATTGGAGTCTCAGCTTGCTTCGTTGGAGAAGATGCTGGTCAATCAGGAGAATCGTGACAGTGAAGCTGAGTCGACCATCAAGTCGGAATTGGCCACATACGAACTGCGCAAACTGACTTACGAGGCTGCCAAGTTTGAGTCGGACCGCACGAAGCGAATCAAGGAACTGGAGTTTCAGCAGGCTACCATACAGCTCAACCTCGCCAAGCGTCGTCTCGAACTCAACTCTATCATCAATGAGAACGACCTGAAGATTCAGCAGATACGTGTAGAGCAGATAAAGAAGGATATCCAAGATGCGTATGACATCATCCCCCAGCTGACGATACGTAGCTCCATACCTGGAATCTTCCAGATTACACGTAACAGACGCACCGACCAGCTGCTCAAGATTGGTGACGAGGTATATCGTGGAAACACGATGGCCAGTGTGCCTGACCTCACATGGATGAAGGTAGAAACACAAATCAATGAGAATGACTTCTTGCGCATCAAGAAGGGTGATAAGGTGCTTGTGCGCCTTGATGCACTTCCCGAGGTGGCTTTCGATGGCGAAATATCTAATATAGGTCTCTTCTGCCATGCAAAAGATCGTAATAAGCCTCGTCAGAAGGTGTTCGACGTGGAGGTGCGACTCTTAGTGTCGGACGAACGATTGAAGCCTGGCATGACTGTTAGTTGTGAATTCATAGCGGAGGAGGAGGAGAAGTCTAAGTCCTAAAATTCACCTGGAACGCTAGGTTATAGAGGGAATCCTAGGAGAACCTAGGGTAATATAAAGAAGAATACAATATGGAATATAGCGAAAATATTAAAGTTGCATGGCAAGGACTAACCGATCATAAGTTCCGTTCGTTCTTGACGATGCTTGGTATTATCTTTGGTGTGGCTTCGGTGATTGCCATGCTCTCGATTGGTGAAGGTGCCAAGCGTGAGGCCATTGCTAAATATCAGGACCTGGGTGTTAACAATATCATCGTTCGCGAGAAGGATATGAGTGATGAGGAACTGGAAGAGGTACGCACAAAGTTCTCTCCTGGCCTCTCGTTACGTGACGCTGAGGTGATACGTGAGATCGTGCCTGGAGTGACACGTATAGCTGCACAGGCCGAGATCAATGCCGAGGTGAAGTATGCCAACCGTTCGGTGAAATCATCGGTGATAGGCGTGACTCCCGAATTTTATGATATCCTCAATTATAAGATTAAGGAAGGTGAGTTTGTCAATGACATACATTATGGCGCACGACAGAAGGTGTGTGTGCTGGGCGCAGGCATTGCCTATACGCTGTTTCAGAAAGAAGAACCGATAGGCAAGATGATTAAGATAGAGGATCAGTGGCTAGAGGTGGTAGGTGTGCTTGAGTCGAAAGCACTCTTTACTGAGACTGTAGGTGAACTTGCGGCTCGCGACCTCAATACCGACGTGTATGTGCCGCTATCGATGTTTCTCGATCGCTTCTCTCGTGGCAATGTCCTGGAAAGCGAGATTCAGCAGCTTACCATTCAGGTAGAGAACTCTGAACGCCTGATGGAGACATCGGCGCTGGTGAACGAAATCGTTCGCCGTCACCATTTCAACAATGAAGACTATGGTATCGTTATTCCTCTCGAGTTGCTTAAGCAGGAGGAAAAGGAACGTCAGATATATAACTTCCTCTTGGGTGCCATCGCGGCTATCTCACTTATCGTGGGTGGTATAGGTATTATGAATATCATGCTTGCCACGGTGATGGAGCGTACGCGCGAAATCGGTATTCGTCGTGCCATCGGAGCACGAAAGAGCGATATCATGGGGCAGTTTGTGACCGAAGCCGTGGTGATTAGTATTGCAGGCGGACTCATCGGAGTGGTATTGGGAGTGTCGCTATCGCTCCTCGTCTCTGTGTTTACCGATGTAAGCACCTATATTCGTCTGTATAGTGTCATTATCGCTTTTGCCTTCTCTGTGGTGGTGGGAGTCGTTTTCGGCTATCTGCCCGCCAAGAATGCTGCTAATCTGAAACCTGTAGATTCTATTCGCTATGAATGATAACCTTTTGATTGAAATAACACATATCACCAAGCGCTACGAAATGGGCGATAATGTGGTGATGGCATTGCAAGATGTAAGCCTGGGTATTCGAGAAGGTGAGTATCTGAGTATCATGGGACCTTCGGGATCTGGAAAGAGTACCTTCATGAATATACTTGGCTGTCTGGATACTCCATCGACGGGTGAATATAAGTTTCGTGGTGTCGATGTAAGTAAACTTGATGATGATGACCTCTCTGCTATGCGTAACAAAGAGATTGGGTTTGTATTCCAGAACTTCAATCTTCTGCCTAAGCTTAATGCGGTGCAGAATGTGGAGCTTCCGCTAGCATATGCTGGAGTGCCCGCTGCAGAGCGTCATGAACGTGCGGTGCGTGCACTAGAGCGCGTGAAGCTGGCCGAACGTATGCACCACAAGCCCAGTGAACTCTCTGGTGGACAGCGTCAGCGCGTAGCTATTGCCCGTGCTCTGGTAACTAATCCAGGTATTCTCTTGGCCGACGAGCCTACGGGTGCGCTCGACTCGAAAACGGGTGTGGAAATCATGCGACTCTTTGACGAACTCCATCAGGAAGGTAATACTATCATCTTGATTACTCACGAGCAGGAGATTGCCAACTACGCCATTCGTAACGTATATATCAAAGACGGTAGCATCCATTATGACCGTCTGAACACCAATAGAACAATCGTAAAATAATATGAAGACAAAGCACATTATCGCATTCGGTATGGCCCTTGTGGGACTGACAGCAAAGGCCGATACCTATATGCTCACTTTGCAGGAGAGTATCGAACTGGCAAAGGAGAAGAGCTACACTATGCGTAACCTGAAAGAGGATCTAAAGATTGCTGAGTATAATCTGAAATCGGCTACCAGCAGTTTGAAGACACATATCGACTTTAGCCTCACAATGCCTGAGTTTAACCAGACTGTACGTACATGGGACGATACTACCGGTGTGTCGTTCTACTCTGTTAAGCGTATGGATTATGGTGGTATGGTGACTGTGAACCAACCCCTTATTACGAATGGTAATATCTATTGGGAGACAAGCCTTAATAGCTATGACGACCTTCACAATAGAGACCGCTCGGCAACGTTCAACACGCGATTGAGACTGCGCCAACCTATCGATGCTCTCTATGGATACAACGCGATACGCTCATCGCTGAAGTCGGCTCGTCTCGACTATGAACGCTCCAATAAGTCGCTTCGTAGAGAAGAACTTAACCTCGTGTACCGAGTTAGTAGCAGCTATTACAACCTGCTCTCTTTGCAGCGCAGTACCGAAATTGCCTTGCTTGACTATGAGCGTCAGACCGAAGCGAATGAGATAGCGCAAAACAAATATGCCTCGGGACTTATCCGTGAGGTAGATGCTCTGCAGATGGAAGTAGACCTTGCTGAAGCGCAAAATAGCTACGAGATGGCACTCATCAATCAAGAATCGGCTATCAATAGCTTCAAAGAACTTCTTGGTATAGAGCTTACTGATAGCGTAGTGCTGAATGATGAACTGAAATATAATGTGATCGTGGTGGATGAAGATAAGGCTGTGGAGTATGCTCTCAAGAATCGTATCGAACTGCGTGAACGTGATATTGCTATAGAACAACAGAAAATGTCTATTCGTCAGCGCAAGGCTGAGGGTATGGTGCGTGGATATTTCGATGCTTATGTGCAGAAGACTGGTACGAGTATGGATGACTTGAGCACCAGCTATGTCAACACAATTAAGACATCTGCTAACGACTTCATGGACCGACCTATCAACTATGGTGTAGGATTTACCGTGTCAGTACCGCTCCTTGACTGGGGTGAAAACAGGGCTCGAGTACGTGCAGCTGAGGCACGTCAGCGTCAGAATATCCTGTCGAAGGAGGAACTGGAGCGCTCTATCGAGACGGAGACACGCAACTCTGTTGCCGAACTCAACAACAACCTCAAGCGCTTGCAACTGCTCGAGAAGAATGTGGTGATAGCCGAGAAGAGTTTTGCCATCACGCTACAACGCTTTACTGATGGTGATATCGACAGCCAGACCTTGGCGCTCGAACGTAATCGTCTCAATAGTGCTTACCGCAATCACTTGAGTGCATATATCGCATACCAGCTTAGCTTGGCAGATATCATGCGTAAGACACTATACGACTTCGAGAAGAACGAACCGGTAGCTATGTAATCAGTTATATAGATGAATTGATAAGGGGGTGGGTATTATATCCACCCCTTTCCTTGTCGTATGATTTCTAGCTCGCCATCCAAGCAGCTTACGATGGTGCTATATTCAGTGCCTCCTTCGCCGCCATCGATGACGAGGTCAACACGCTCGCCATACTTCTCATCTATGAGCTCGGGCAGCGTCATGTATTCTATATCTTCATTTGCAGCTACCTTCAGGCTTGTCGAGAGCAGGGGAGCATTTAAGGCTTCGCATATCTCGCGAGCAATGTTGTTATCGGGGATGCGTATGCCTACTTCCTTGCGATTCTTGAAGATCTTGGGCAAGCGGTTGCCCGCAGGTAAAATGAAGGTGAAGGGGCCTGGTAGCTGATCGCGCATGATGCGAAAGGTCTCGTTATCTATACGTACATATTCGCTCACGCTACTGATATCGTGGGCTACCACAGAGAGCAGATGATGCTTTGTGTCTAAACCTTTGATCTCGCACACACGCTCTATGGCTCGCTCTTTCAGTGCATGGCATCCGATGGCATAGGTCGTGTCGGTTGGGTAGATGATGACGCCGCCACTGTTTAGTACATCGACGATATGGTCGAGATCACGACGTGAATTGTTCTTTTCGTAGAGTTTGAGTAGCATGGTATGGACGATTTTGCGGTAAAGTTACATTTTTTTAGTGTTAGATAAAACTTTTTTGTAAAAATATTTGGAAATGTCGAATTTTAAATGAAATCTTTGTGATATCAAAATGATATTACTTATTAAACCTCTAAATAACTAAGAAAATGGAAACAAAAGAAAGAGATTACAAAGGGTTTGTGATGAATGGCTTTTTGGCCTTGTTGATCAACTTACTGATGATACCGGCTGTGGTATTGCTCTTAAAGGCCTCGATAGAGGGAGACATTCCCAGCGTGCTTGGCGGTGTTACTGCTGCTGTACTGGCTGTCTTCTGGCTGATACATCTCATTGGCTTTATGACACAAGAGCCTAACGAAGCACGTGTGATGGTGTTCTTCGGTAAGTATAAGGGAACATTCCGCCGTGCAGGTTTCTATTGGATTAATCCTTTTGTGGAGAAGAAGAAGGTGTCGCTCCGCGCTCGTAACCTCAACCCCGAGCCTATCAAGGTGAATGACCTCACAGGTAACCCCATTATGATTGGCGTGGTACTGGTGTGGAAGTTGAAGGATACCTATAAGGCACTCTTCGAGATCGACTCACAGACGATGGCCGGTGCCACTGCGGGTATTACAGCCGTAGCAAGTCGTATGCGTGCGTTTGAGAACTTCGTGCGTGTGCAGAGCGATGCAGCATTGCGTCAGGTGGCTGGCCGCTATGCGTACGATGATACTGATACGGCATCGGATGAGCAGCTCACCTTGCGCTCAAGCGCCGACGAGATTAACTTGGAGTTGGTGGAGCAACTCAACGAGCGCCTCTCTATGGCTGGTATAGAGGTGGTAGAGGCTCGCATCAACTATTTGGCATACGCTCCCGAGATTGCAGCCATCATGCTCAAGCGTCAGCAGGCCAGTGCTATCATCACCGCTCGTGAGAAGATTGTCGATGGTGCCGTGTCTATGGTGAAGCTCGCGCTTGACAAGCTCGCTTCGGAAGACATCGTAGAACTCGAT
>JAFOYZ010000156.1 GCA_017424485.1 Bacteroidaceae bacterium | reverse complement strand
TTGGCGTCCCGAGTATGCCGATGCTGAGTTCATCCTCGAAGATGGCAAGTATATCTGCGGCTGGGCGGTAGAGAAGATGTCAAAGTCAATGTTCAACGTTGTGAACCCCGACATGATTGTCGAGAAGTATGGCGCCGACACCCTACGTATGTACGAGATGTTCCTTGGCCCTGTGGAGCAGTCGAAGCCTTGGGACACCAACGGTATCGATGGTTGCCACCGTTTCCTCAAAAAGTTCTGGAGTCTCTTCTACGGTCGTGGCGAGGAACTGCTCGTGACCGATGAGGCTGCCACCAAGGAGGAGTTGAAGTCGCTGCACAAGTTGCTCAAGAAGGTGACTGGCGACATCGAGAACTTCTCATACAACACCTCTATCAGCGCCTTCATGATCTGCGTGAACGAGCTCTCGTCGCTCAAGTGCACCAAGCGCGAGGTGCTGATGCCTCTCGTAGTAGCCTTGGCACCCTTTGCACCTCATGTGTGCGAAGAGCTGTTCGAGCAGCTCGGTGGTACAGGTTCTGTGTGCGATGCCCAGTGGCCCGCATACAATGAGGAGTACCTCAAGGAGGATAGCGTAGTGTACTCTATCTCGTTCAACGGAAAGACACGCTTCACCATGGAGCTGGCTGCCGACTTGGACAACGCTGCTATCCAGGAGACGGTGCTCGCCAATGAGAACACACAGAAGTACATCGATGGCAAGACCATCCGCAAGGTCATCGTTGTGCCGAAGAAGATTGTGAATATAGTAATTGGTTAAAAATTTAATAGTGGAGAGTCGAGAGTTGAGTCTATAGAATGACGGCTTTTTACTCTTCACTTTCACTTTCTACTCAAAATCTTATGCAAACCTTTCTGACTGACAAGCACAAATTAATGCGTGAGGTGAAGGACTACCTTGCTATATGTTTAGGGTTGTTCATCTACTCGCTAGGTTGGAGTTGTTTTATGCTTCCCTATCAGATTACGATGGGTGGTGTTACGGGTATATCTGCTATCGTCTATTATGCTACGGGTATCGATATGCAAATTACCTATCTTTGTATCAATGCTATTCTATTGTTGTTCGCTCTACGCCTTTTAGGTTGGAAGTTCTGTGTCAAAACCATTTATGCTGTTTTCATGCTAACCTTTATGCTTGATATGACACAAAAGTGGTTTATTGATGATAACGGCCAGTTTATGCAACTACTTGGTCCTGGTCAAGACTTTATGGCTTGTGTACTTGGAGCTTGCTGTGCTGGTATAGGTGTGGGATTGGCTTTTACACACAACGGTAGCACGGGAGGCATGGATATTGTCAACGCCATTATCAATAAGTTTCGTAATATTAGTTTTGGTCGTGCTACGATGATTTCTGATATCCTTATCATCAGCAGCTGCTATTTTGTGTTTCATGATTGGCGCCGTGTGATGTTCGGTTTCGTGTCGTTGATTATTATGAGTGTGGCGCTTGACTACTACATCAATAGTACTCGAGGTTCAGTACAATTTCTCATTTTCTCCAATAAGTATGATGAGATTGCCGATTACATTAATCAGAAGCTGCATCGAGGTGTCACTGTACTTGAGGGCACGGGATGGTATAGCAAACAACCTCGCAAAGTGCTTGTGGTATTGGCCAAACGACAAGATGCTGTCAACCTCTTTCGCATCATCCATGATATCGATCCCAACGCCTTCGTGTCGCAGAGCAATGTTACCGGTGTATACGGAGAAGGTTTCGAGAAGATGAAGGTGGTAAAATAGTGCAAAGTAGCTGTCTTTGTGTTTATTTGCACAGAAAGGCACATATATTCATAAAAAGTTCCTATATTTGCACATTAATACCAATAAGAGTAGTCTACTATCACGGGGATAGTTGGCTCGAATAGCCTCTTGCCCTCATTTTGTTGGTGTAGCGGAACCTTGCTATGGAGCATAAAAATACGATAATAATGAAAAAAACATATATAAAGCCAGAGATTGAGATTGTAGCATATGAGGCAGAGCCTATGATGGTTATTCTATCTGCGGCAGGTACGTTGGATGAAACTGAGGATGGTGGAGAGACTGAAGATCCCAACATCGAAGCTGATGCCATCACTCGTCGTGGAGAATGGGGAAACCTTTGGAGTGAGCCTGTAGAGGAGGTGATGCCTACGCGCCGATGGTAAGTGCCAGCGGTACTTATTTGTGTTTATATCATGAATAGACATTTTGTTGTTACACACAAAAATCGTATATTCGCAGCAAAAATTAATATATAAGCATATGAAACCTATTGTAAGCATTATTATGGGCAGTACCAGCGATCTGCCTGTTATGGAAAAGGCGGCTGCGTTTCTCAATGATATGCAAGTGCCATTTGAGATGAATGCCCTCTCGGCCCATCGTACTCCCGAAGCGGTTGAGGCTTTTGCTAAAGGAGCAGCAGCTCGAGGCATTCGAGTGATTATTGCTGCTGCTGGTATGGCGGCCCATTTGCCGGGTGTGATAGCTGCAAGCACTACGGTTCCAGTTATCGGTGTACCTATTAAGAGTACTCTCGAGGGTATAGATGCGCTGTTGGCTATTGTGCAGATGCCTCCTGGCATACCTGTAGCAACTGTAGGAATCAATGCAGCACAGAATGCTGGTATCCTTGCTGTGCAGATGCTCTCTCTCTCTGATGCCGAACTTGCCGCACGATTTGCTAACTTTAAGGAGAACCTTAAGCGCAAGATTGAAAAGGCTAATGAGGAACTGAAGGCCGTGAGCTATGAATATAAGTGTTGAGTGATTGGTATCCTCTGATGGTACCATGCTATTAACTTGCACAGACATTTAATATTCATGATTTAGAACTCAAAAAACAGCAATGACCTTTTTCAACTACCAGCGCCGAAAGAGTAGTGAGGTGCAAATAGGTGGCACTCCACTCGGAGCTGACAATCCTATTCGTGTGCAGTCAATGACAACGACTGCAACGACTGATACCGATGGCTCGGTGGCTCAAGCTAAGCGCATCATTGAAGCCGGAGGAGAATACGTGCGGCTTACCACACAGGGCGTGCGCGAAGCAGAGAACCTACGCGAAATCAATATAGGGCTGCGCAGCCAGGGTATACAAACTCCGCTTGTGGCCGACGTACATTTCAATGCTCGTGTAGCTGATGTGGCCGCTCTCTATGCAGAGAAGGTGCGCATAAATCCGGGTAACTATGTCGACACGGCCCGCACTTTTAAGCAACTCACCTATACAGATGAGGAGTATGCAGCCGAGATAGCCAAAATACGTGCTCGTTTCATCCCCTTCTTAAATATATGTAAAGAAAACCATACGGCCATACGTATTGGCGTGAACCATGGTTCGCTCAGTGATCGCATTATGAGTCGTTATGGCGATACGCCCGAGGGTATGGTAGAGTCGTGCATGGAGTTTTTGCGTATCTGTGTAGACGAGAACTTCAGTAATGTCGTCATTTCTATCAAGGCAAGCAATACGGTCATTATGGTGCGCACTGTACGCCTACTTGTCAAGACGATGGAGCAGGAGGGTATGAACTTCCCTCTCCATCTCGGTGTTACCGAGGCTGGTGAAGGCGAAGATGGTCGTATCAAGAGTGCCGTAGGTATAGGTGCTCTGCTCTACGATGGTATGGGTGATACGATCCGTGTATCACTGAGCGAAGCTCCTGAGGCAGAAATTCCCGTAGCTAAGGCATTGGTGCAATATGTGACGGCTCATGCCATGCATCCATATATTGAGGGAGTTAGGGCCAAGGACTTCAACTATGTCGCTCCTTTGCGTCGTACGACTCATGCAGTAGGCAATATTGGTGGCGACCAAGTGCCAGTGGTCATTGGTAGTTGTTTCGGTGAGAATCGCACCTTTGATGCCAATTTACGTCCTGACTATCTCTATTGTGGTAGCACTTTTCCCGCCGAATGTCCCGATATACCACTTATCGTAGATGCTCCGGCATGGACTGGCGTAGAGAATACCTATCCTGTATTCATGGGTTTCGGCGATAAGAACTACCTACCATTGTTAGCAGCTTGCCCTGCTAAAATAAAGTTCCTTTTTGTCACCTACAGCCAATGCTCAGAAGAGGTATTGGCATGTCTCAAAACCCATCCCGAGGTGGTGGTAATCCACCAGACCAATCATCCTCATCGAGTGGGCGAACATCGGGCATTTGCTCATCTGCTTATGCATGAGGGTATCACTAACCCTATCATATATTTCCAGCATTATGCCGAGGACGAGCTCTCAGAGTTTCAGCTTCGCTCAGCTGCTGATAGCGGTGTGCTCTGCATCGATGGTTTGGCCGACGGCTTATATCTGCATAATATAGGAAACAGTATTGCTCCTCAGGCTGTAGATGCAACGGCATTTAATATCCTACAAGCGGCTCGTGTACGTACCAGTAAGACTGAGTATATCTCTTGTCCTGGTTGTGGACGCACACTCTATGCTTTGGAAGAGACTATCGCTCGTATTAAAGCCGCTACATCGCATCTTAAGGGACTCAAGATTGCCATTATGGGATGTATTGTCAACGGACCTGGCGAGATGGCCGATGCCGATTATGGCTACGTAGGTGCCGCTCGTGGTAAGGTGAGTCTATACCGTAAGAAAGAATGTATCGAAAAGAATATCCCCGAGGAGCAGGCTGTAGATAAATTGCTGCAGCTGATTGAGGAGTGTGAGGAATTGCGAACGAACGACTAGCCATAAACAAATCAGTCAAATTGGCTATTGATTGTTGACTGTTGACCGTTGATAATATAATAACGATGGTACACAAATATGATTTTCTCGTTATCGGCTCAGGGCTGGCTGGTATGAGTTTTGCGCTTAAAGTGGCGCATAAAGGTAAGGTTGCGCTCATCTGCAAGGCAGGTCTTGAAGAGGCCAATACCTATTACGCACAAGGTGGAATCGCATCGGTTACCAACCTCAAGGTAGATAACTTTGATAAGCACATTGAGGATACGATGATTGCTGGTGATTACATCAGTGATCCTGCAGCCGTCGAGAAGGTGGTGAAGGGTGCGCCTGCTCAGATAGAGGAACTGATACGCTGGGGTGTCAACTTTGACAAGAAGGAGAATGGAGAATTTGATCTTCATAAGGAGGGTGGCCACTCTGAATTCAGAATTTTACACCATAAGGATAATACCGGTGCAGAGATACAGACCTCACTTATTGAGGCAGTAAAGGCGCACCCCAATATCACAGTGCTTACCAACCATTTTGCTGTTGAAATCATTACTCAGCATCATATGGGTATCATTATCACTCGTCATACTTCGGGTATCCGCTGCTATGGAGCTTATGTGCTCAATGAGGATACAGGTGTGGTCGACACTTATCTGTCCAAAGTGACTATCATGGCAACTGGAGGCTGTGAGGCTGTGTACCGTCAGACTACCAATCCGCTTGTAGCTACAGGTGATGGTATTGCTATGGTGTATCGTGCTAAGGGGGTGGTAAAGGATATGGAGTTCATTCAGTTTCATCCTACAGCCTTGTTCCATCCTGGCGACCGCCCCTCATACCTCATTACTGAGGCTATGCGTGGCTATGGCGGAGTGCTTCGTACCAAGGACGGCAAAGAGTTTATGCAGAAGTACGATTCGCGTCTCTCGCTGGCTCCACGTGATATTGTAGCTCGTGCTATTGATAATGAAATGAAGACACGAGGCGATGAGCACGTATACCTCGATGTCACTCATAAAGATCCCGAGGAGACCAAGGCTCATTTCCCCAATATATACAAGAAGTGTCTTTCTATAGGTATCGATATCACTAAGGATTATATTCCTGTGGCACCTGCAGCCCACTATTTGTGTGGAGGTATCAAGGTGGATCTCGACGGGCAGAGTAGCATACGTCGTCTCTATGCTATTGGTGAGTGCTCATGTACGGGTCTGCATGGAGGCAATCGCTTGGCATCAAATTCGCTTATCGAAGCCATTGTATATGCCGATGCAGCAGCTAAGCATGCTCTGAGTGTGCTTGAGCGTTACGATTATAATGAGGATATCCCCGAATGGAACGACGAGGGTACCATCAGTACGGAAGAGCGTGTGCTTATTACGCAGAGCATGAAGGAGGTGAACCAAATCATGGAGTCTTACGTGGGCATTGTTCGTAGCAATACACGACTGACTCGGGCGTGGAATCGTCTCGACATCCTTTACGAAGAGACCGAGGCTCTCTTCAAACGCACTAAAGCAACGCGTGAACTCTGTGAGTTGCGCAATATGATTAATGTAGGCTACCTTATCACTCGTCAGGCTATGGAGCGTAAGGAGAGTCGCGGGTTGCACTACACATTAGATTATCCTAAAGCCTGAAGATACGATTGTCTGCAAGGAGATATGTGCCGCATCTACGAGTTGTTTTTAACCTCTAAACAGTAATACAGATAATGGAAACATTATTCATCATCATAGCTATAGTATTTGGTATTGTAGGACTAGCTGGTTCTATATTGCCCGTGTTGCCAGGACCTCCGATGAGTTTCGGTGGATTGTTGTTGCTGTTACTTTGTGATGGGGCACATATTAGTAGTACCTCGATATGGATAGCAGCCATCTTTCTTGTTATTGTGTCCATACTCGACTATGTGGCTCCGATATGGTTTACCAATCTTTGTGGTGGAAGCAAGCAGAGCACACGTGGCTCTATGATAGGTATGCTGGTCGGACTCTTTGTCTTTCCACCTTGGGGACTTATTTTTGGCCCGTTTGTAGGTGCTTTCATTGGTGAGATTGTTGCGCATAATGCCACAGGCAAGGCTTTGGGGGTGGCGATGATGTCGTTTCTCGGCTTTGTGCTTACCACAGGGGTTAAACTTATCTATGGTGGGGTGATTCTTTTTATGATAATTCGTAATGTAATACAAATAGCGATTTCGTAATAATCACTAAGCAATACAATTTCTCCCCCAAGCACCCTCGTGCTTGGGGGAGAATCTTTTTAATATTTTAGGTCGTTGACCTATTAGCGGCATTATCTATTTCGTTCAGCCTCGATTTCCTCGGCGCTGCTGGGCTTATGGTTACCTAATCGGCGGGCACCATCGGCAGTGATGAGATAGTCCTCCTCATTACGGATTCCACCGAAGTCCTTCCATGCATCGAGCTTGTCGTAGCAGATGAAGTCGGTAAACATCTTCTCGGCACGCCACTTGTCGATAAGTTCGGGGATGAAGTATATACCGGGCTCTACGGTAAATACGAAACCGGGCTCGAGCTTGCGGGCAAGGCGCAATGATTTGAAACCAAACTGAGTGCTCTTGGGCTGACCATCGTAGCCTACCCATACCTCACCTAGGTTCTCCATATCGTGTACATCGAGACCCATCATGTGTCCCAATCCGCAAGGCATGAAGAGAGCGTAGGCTCCTACGCGTGCTGCCTCAGCAGGGTCACCCTTTAGGAGTCCGAGTTCCTTCATACCCTTGGCAATCTCGGTAACAGCAATCATGTGCACGTCACGGAAGGGTACTCCAGGCTTGAGGGCGTTGACGGCTGCGGTGTAGGCACGGTGATTGATGTCGTATACTATCTTCTGGCGCTCTGTAAACTGCGTGCTTACGGGCATTGTAGAGGTGAGGTCACCTGCATAGTGCATACCATTTTCGGCACCGGCATCGAGAAGGAATAGCTGTCCCTCCTTCAATACGTTGCTGTGGCAGTGGTTGTGCAATGTCTGGCCATTGATGGTGGCTATCACAGGGAAGGATAGGTTGCCTCCATTGCGCATAGCCACTTCGGTAACAGCTGCAGCGATTTCGCTTTCTTTGATGCCTGGACGTGCCATACGCATGGCTGTGACGTGCATCTCTACGCTGGTGTTTACGGCCTCTTCTATTTGGGCTATCTCTTCGGCACTCTTGTAGCTACGTTGCTCTACGATGGCGCGTATGAGGGGTACTGATGATTTGGCAGCCTGCTCTGTGGGATGTATGCCAAGGAGTTCCTGTAGCCATAGCTTATGGTCGCCACGGTAGGGTGGAAGATAGTGTATGCTTTGTCCTTTGGCAGCAGCGCGTTCGAGGTAATTTCTTAGCTCCTTCATGGGCAGTGTCTCGCTGATGCCTACGCGCTCGCTCTTCTCGCTGATGGTAGGTTGGGTACCCATCCAAACGATGTCGTCGATGGTGAGTTCGTCGCCAAAGATGATCTCTCTGTTCTCATCGATGTCGATGACTGCTGCCAGACCTGCGTAGTCCGAACCGAAGAAGTAGAGGAATGTAGAGTCTTGACGGAAATGATAGGTGTTGTCGGCATAGTTCATGCCACACTCATTGTTGCCTAGGAACAGCAACAAACCGCTCTTCAGCGTCTCTTTCAGCTGTTGGCGGCGATGGATGTAGGTCTCTTTTGCAAACATAGTTCTTAGAGTTTTGATTGTTATTTCTTGGGAGTTAAAGGGTGTGAAATGGAGATGAGTGGAGTTAAAAGTCAACAGCTTTTCTCGTGTGTACAATACTGATGGTCTTTATCTTCCATTGGAGCAAAGCGACTAACTCCATTTATCTCCTTTATTTTCATTCATTCTTTCCTGTCATCTGGTTGTATATACTGATATATTTCATCGCTATACTGTTTTCTCCGTAGGTGTTTGCGGCTTTGCGTGCAGCCTCTCTGCTGAGTATGTCGTACTCTCCTTCGGTAAGTAGCCAGTGTATGCCATTGGCAAAGTCACCTACATTCTTGTATTCGGCCACGTATCCATTGTGCAGATGGTCTATCATCTCGGGTATGCCGCCTACATTGAATCCTATGCAGGGTATACCGCAAGCCATCGCCTCTACGATCGTGTTGGGCAAGTTGTCTTGCAGCGAGGGTATGGCAAAGAGGTCTACGGCATTGTATATGTCTACCAGTTGTTTTTCATCAGCGATGTAGTTGAGCGGATATACTTCAAGTGGAATATCTTGATAGAGCGCTGGAGTGATGTCTTTACCTACAAGCACCAGCCCGAGGTGCTCTTTCCACTCTGCATGTTCGCTCGTCAGGCGTATGAGCGATTCTTTCAGGTAGTGGAAACCTTTACGCTCGTCGCCTAATATGTGCGAACTGAAAAGTACCAGACGCTTGTCATGCGGCAGACCCAAGCTTGTGCGGCAAGTCTGCTTGTTGCGTGGTTTGAACAGGTTGGTGTTGATGGCATTGGGTATGCATGTCACCTTTTTACCTTGCAGCAGACGGCTATTGCTTGCCATATTGCCCAGCCATCGGCTACAAGCGACAAAGCGTATATTGGTACCTCGTAGGAGTTGGGTCTTACGTTCAAATATCTTGTATGCCATGTCGCGATGCTTGCGGCTACTCAGCTGCGGACAGTCATGGCAGTGGCTGGTATAGTGGTCACAGTCGTGGGCATAGTGGCATATGCCTGTGAAGGGCCACATGTCGTGCAGTGTCCATATGATGGGCTTGCCCGATGCGATAATCTTCTCTACGGAGGAGAGTGACAGCATGCCACCATTGATCCAGTGTAGGTGGATGACGTCGGCTTGTTTAAACTCGGGCAGTCCTGTGATATCACCTCCCGAGTGTCCCAGGTCGATGGCATAGATGCGGTTACGTCTGAAATGGGTGTGCAGGGCTACCGATAGTCGCTCCCACAACATGGTGAGGCGGTTTGTGGCACTGCGTTCGGCCATTACGGTAGTCACCTGCATGGTGCTCTTCTTTCGCACCAGCATCTTGGCTTTGATGCCGTTGTTCTTCAAAGCCTCGGTGAGTCGGTAGGCCGCTATGGCAGGTCCACCCTGACGCTCTGTAGTATTTATGATGAGTACACGCACAGTTCTGCTTTTTACGTTAGGTTTACTTTATTGGCCACATTGATTAGCGCAGCCGTCATCTTGTCCCAGGTGTACTTGGTCTTCTCCTCGGCAATCCCTGCACTGAAATCGCTCTCCTGCTTGTGGTCGATAAAGTCAACCAACGCATCAGCGATATCATTTGCATTAGGGTTTACCACATATCCCACTTTGCCGTGTGGGACAATCTCGGCAAGTCCACCAACATTAGTCACGAGCATGGGGCGTTCAAAGTGGTAGGCAATCTGCGTGATGCCGCTTTGGGTAGCCGTTTTGTAGGGCTGTGCCACGAGGTCGGCGGCAGCAAAGTAGTAGCGAACCTTATCGGCAGGGACAAACTCTTTGCACCATACGATATGTTGTGCCAGATCAAGTTCCTTTTCGAGTTGCTCATAGCGTTCGGCATTGCTGTAAAACTCACCGGCTACGAGTAGCTTGACCTTTTTACCACGCAGCCGTTTGTCTGCAAATGCTTGCAGCAGGAGGTCAAGTCCCTTATAGTCACGTATAAGCCCAAAGAACAAGATATAACGCTGGTCGGCATCAAGTCCTAGGTGAGATATGGCCTCTTCACGCGTCACCTTGGTTCCGAAGTTGTCGTAGAGGGGGTGAGGCGTAAGCGAGCAGGGTTGGGTGTTGTCAAAGCTCTTGGCATCTCTCAGTACAGACTCCGACATGGCTACATAGCCTCCAACTGATTTTATCATGTAGCGTGCAAACATGCGGTCGCCTATGCGGCGCTCGTGAGGGATTACATTGTCCAATAGAGCTACTACCTTGATGTGCTTGTCACGTCGCACTATGCGGGCGATGGTACCTAGGCATGGTGCCAAGAAGGGAAGCCAGAAACGTATCATTACGATGTCGGGGCGTTGGCGGCGTATCTCCCTCCCTACCTTTATCCAGTTTAGGGGGTTGATAGAGTTTACCTTACGCTCTATGGTGAGGTCTTCAGGGGCAGGACTAGTGGAATATTGTGTCTTGCCTGGGAATAGGAAACTGGGATACTGTAAGGTGAAAGTATAGATAGTCACCTCATGCCCCTCACGCTGAAACTCACGGGACAGGCGTTCGTTGAAATCGGCTATGCCTCCACGATAGGGGTAGGCGGGGCCTACGATGATGATGCGTTTCTTTTCCATAACTGTAGGCAAAGTTACAAAAAATACCATATACCCCATCATTTATTCTTCAAATAAACTTTGTTCATCTCTTTTTCTATACTTTCGCTCGTTGAGATTTGTATTTCGCTCGCTTATTACTACCTTTGCAAATTATTTGCATATATATAAATAAATAGATACGACATTGAAAACATTTGAACTCATCGCCAAGACTTTCCAGGGATTAGAGGAGATATTGGCAAAGGAACTTACCGAGCTGGGTGCCAACGACATACAGCTTGGTCGCCGTATGGTCTCGTTTACAGGAGACAAGGCAATGATGTACCGTGCAAACTTCCATTTGCGTACAGCCATTCGCATTTTGAAGCCTATCTTACATTTCAACGCTAAGGATGCCGATGAGATATACGATATCGTGAAGCGCATCAAGTGGGAAGACTACATGGATGTGAATACTAGTTTTGCTGTCGACTCTGTCGTGTTCAGTGACGAGTTCCGTCATTCTAAGTTTGTAGCCTATCGCGTCAAGGATGCCATCGCCGATTACTTCCGCGAGAAGGAGGGCAAGCGTCCCTCGGTGCAGGTGACCAACCCCGACCTCACGCTCCATATACATATTGCACAAGAGCGCTGCACCCTATCGCTCGACTCATCGGGTGAGTCACTCCATCGTCGTGGCTACCGTCAGGAGGCTGTAGAGGCTCCGCTCAATGAGGTGTTGGCTGCAGGTATGATCTTGCAGACGGGCTGGACGGGTGAGTGCGATTTCGTTGACCCCATGTGCGGTTCAGGTACCCTCCCCATCGAGGCAGCCCTCATCGCCCGCAATATTGCACCAGGTGTGTTCCGCAAGGAGTTTGCTTTCGAGAAATGGGCCGACTTTGACCAAGAGCTGTTCGATGAGATATACAACGATGACTCTGCCGAGCGCGAGTTTACGCATCATATCTACGGCTATGATATCGATTGGAAAGCAGTGAACATTGCTACCAACAATGTGCGTGCAGCAGGCCTCTCTAAAGACATCACTATTGAGCATCGCGATATGGCCGACTTCGTGGAGCCTGCCGAGCGTGCCATCATGGTTACCAACCCTCCCTATGGTGAGCGCATCACCACTGACGACCTCTTGGGTCTGTACCGCACCATCGGCGAGCGCCTCAAGCACGCCTTCAAGGGCAATGATGCTTGGATTCTGAGCTACCGCAAGGAGTGCTTTGACAAGATTGGCCTCAAGGCATCAGTTATTATTCCCTTCTTTAATGGCGCCCTCCCCTGCGAGTTCCGCAAGTATGAGATGTTTGATGGTAAGTTCCGTGAGTTCCGCGAGAATGGCGAGGAGCTCGACAAGAGCGAGCGCCCCGCAGCTGAGCGCCGTCCGCTTCGTGTGCGTGAGGAGCGAGCAGCCAAATCCTTTGGCATGAAGCGCGAGGAGGAGCGTCCACGCCGTCGCTTCAACGACGACAACAACCGTCGTTTCAATGATGACAATCGTCGTTTCGGTGAAGACCGCCCCTTCAACAAGCGCGAGTTGGCCGAGCGCAACGATCGCGAGCGCTACGAAGAGGATACCAACTATAGTAGCCTCTACGAGCGTCACAACGAGTTTGCCAAGATGCAGGCAGCGCGTGAGCGCAAGGCAGGCAAGCCCCACGATGGAGGCAAGCGCGAATATCGCGGCGATGGCGCCAAGCGCGAGTTCCGTGGCGGTAAGCCAGCAGGGGATAAGCGTAGCCAGCGTGCCCAACGATTCTCAAAGCCCAACCCCAACAAATCTCGCCGTCGCAATGAAGAGTAAATATATTATCGGTGCTATGGTAGCCTTGTTGGCACTATGCACCCCCAATACTATAGCGCAGGAGACTACGGGCATGAAGGAGTTTACACTTGAGGATCTCAACTTTGGCGGTACCAACTACCGCAACATGATTCCAGGCAACCGCCGCCTCACTTGGTGGGGCGACCAGCTCGTGCGTCTCGAAGCGTCGGAGTGCTATCTCGTAGACAAGAAGACGGGTAAGGAGACGGTGTTCTTCACCCTCGACGATGTGAATGAGTGGTTGGGCGGAACACCCGATAATGGGCTACGCTCACTCAGTGGAGCCCGTTTCCCCTATGCCGATCAGTCGGTAGTGCTCATCAACTATGGCGGTGAGCGTCGTTTGGTCGACTTCAAGCAGCATAAGCAGGTATGGAGTCAGTGCAATGCCGATGAGTTACAGGCAAGCAGCTTCAACACCGTTTCTCGCCATACCGCCTTTGTCGATGGCGACCAACTCTACTTCCGCCCTGCCGATGGTGGCAAGGATATACAGCTCACTACCGACGGTTCGCGCGAGATCGTGTATGGCCGCAGCGTACACCGCGACGAGTTTGGCATCCATAGCGGACTCTTCTGGAGCCCCGACGGTATGCGTCTTGCTTTCTACCGCATGGATCAGAGCATGGTGGCCGACTATCCGCAGGTGAACCTCTTCCCTCGTATCGCAGCTCACGAGCCCGACAAGTACCCCATGGCAGGCGAGACCTCGCATGAGGTGACCGTGGGTGTGTATGATGTGGCTACAGGCACTACCCTCTATCTCAAGGCTGGCGACCCTAAGGACCGCTACTTTACCAACGTGGCCTGGAGTCCCGACTCGAAGACCATCTATATCTTTGAGCTCAACCGCGACCAGAACGACTGTCGTCTCGTAAGCTACGATGCCGCCACGGGCAATCGCATAGCTGAGCTCTACCGCGAAACCGATGCCAAGTACGTGGAGCCGCAGCATCCCATCGTGTTCCTCCCCTGGGACGACACCAAGTTTGTCCTGCAGAGCCAGAAAGACGGCTACAACCACCTCTACCTCTTCGACAAGGCGGGCAACGAACTGCGCCAACTCACCGATGGCGACTGGGTGGTGATGAATGTCGTAGGTTTCAACACTAGCCGCAAGAGCATCATCATCAGCAGCAACGAGTGCAGCCCCATCCAGTGCAACACTTGGGAAGTAAGCGTAGCCACAGGCAAGCGCACCTTACTTGACAATGGTGAGGGATGGCACACACCTAGCTTGAGCGGTAGTGGGCGCTATGTAGCTGACAGTTATCAGACACCCACTGTGCCCCGCAACATTGAGATTGCCGACGTGAAGACCCGCAAGCATACGGCATACTATGAGTCGCCCAACCCATGGGAAGGATACAAGGTGCCTCAGTTCTCATGCGGTACGGTGAAAGCGGCCGATGGTACTACCGACCTCTATTGGCGTATGGTGCGCCCGGCCGACTTTGACGAGACAAAGAAATACCCCACCGTAGTGTATGTATATGGCGGTCCCCACGCACACAATGTAGATGCCCGCTGGAACTATAGCAGCCGCTCATGGGAGACCTACATGGCACAGAAGGGCTACATCCTCTTCATCCTTGACAACCGCGGTAGCGAGAACCGCGGTAAGGAGTTTGAGCAGGCTACCTTCCGCCAACTCGGCCAGCAGGAGATGCGCGACCAGATGTGTGGCGTAGAGTATCTCAAGAGTCTGCCCTATGTCGATGCCGACCGCATCGGCGTGCATGGCTGGAGCTATGGTGGCTTTATGACCATCTCGCTCATGACCAACTACCCCGACGTATTCAAGGTAGGCGTAGCTGGTGGCCCCGTCATCGATTGGAAGTGGTACGAGGTGATGTATGGCGAGCGCTATATGGACACTCCGCAGGCCAATCCCGAGGGCTATGCCAAGTGCTCACTGCTCCCCAAGGCCAAAGACCTGAAGGGCAAGCTACAGATCATCACCGGGTACAACGACCCCACCGTAGTGCCTCAGCACTGCCTTATGTTCATCGAGGAGTGCATCAAGGCTGGCACACAGCCCGACTTCTTCGCCTACCCTGGCGAGGGTCACAACATGATGGGGCACAAGAGCGTGCACCTGCACGAGCGCATCACACAGTACTTTGAAGATTACTTGAAGTAAATGATATTCAAAAAGCCTTGTCTCGAGACAAGGCTTTTTTTGTAGATAAAATCCATTATGATACTGCGTATCAAGATTCCTTGCTAGCTTGGCATAGTTCAAACAAGTTTGACTCTGCTCTCGCTGCGCTGCGGAATTATCCATTATGATACTGCGTATCAAGATCCCTTGCTGGCTTGGCATAGTTCAAACAAGTTTGACTCTGCTCTCGCTACGCTGCGGAATTGTCAATTATCAATTGTCAATTATCAATTGTCCATTGTCACCTCCCCTGCACCAGTCTCATCACGCGCAGGAAGTTGCCTCCCCACAGTTTCTCGATGTCTGGGTCGGAGAATCCCTCTGCTTGTAGTCGTCGGGTGAGGTTGATTACCTCCGAGGCATCGGCACAGCCGATGATGCCTCCATCACCATCAAAGTCAGTACCTATGCCCACATGGTCTATGCCAGCCACATCTACCATGTGTCGTATGTGTCGTATGGCATCGTCTATCGTGGCGCCTCCCTCCTTGCGTAGGAACCCGTCGTAGAGGCAGGTCTGTACCACGCCGCCCGAGGCCGCCAAGGCTCTCAGTTGGTCATCGGTGAGGTTGCGCGGATGATCACATAGGGCACGTGCCGATGAGTGGCTGCATACGATAGGTGTGCTACTGGCCTCGATGGCCTGGTAGAAGCTGCTCTCGGCAGCGTGTGAGAGGTCCACCATCATGCCTACGCGGTTCATCTCACTGATCACCTTGCGCCCCAGTGCGCTGAGTCCGCCATGCTCGGCATTGCCGCGTGCCGAGTCGCACAGGTCGTTGTCGCCATTGTGGCAGAGCGTCATGTACACCACTCCGCGGCGGCGGAAGTACTCGATGCGTGTGGGGTCGTCGCCGATGGCATATCCGTTCTCGATGCCTAGCATCAGGGCGCGGCGTCCTTCTCGCTTCAGTCGATACAGGTCATCGGGCGTATAGGCAATACCTACGCTCTCGGCGCTGTGAGCCACCATCTCTTCTATCTCGTTGAGCAGACGGTCGGCCTTGGCAAAGGCAGCATCGAGCGATGCCTTATCGCGCTCCATCTGTCTCAGGTAAGCCACCATGATGGTAGCGTCGAGGTGTCCCTCGGTCATCTTGTGCAGGTCTACGAGGATGCGTGGGTCGCGCTTGTCAAATCGTATCTTCTGGTCAAATTTCATGGGTGTGTCGCAGTGTGTGTCGAGCGAGAGTGCCTGACGGTGCCACTCGCGAGCCTGAGCAAATGAGCGGGCTTCGCCCACAACCCATTCGAAGAGCGGCATCATCGAGCGGTCGCCACCCAGTATCATGCATTCGGGGTGCCACTGCACACCTATCATCGACTTGCACTGCGTGCTCTCTACGGCTTCGATGAGTCCGTCAGGCGATACCGCCGTTACGGCAAATCCCGGAGCAGCCTCCTGTACCGCCTGGTGGTGGAATGAGTTGACATGTAGGTTTGTGCTTCCGAATATCTTTGCCAGCTTGCTCGATGAGGCTATGCGCACACTGTGTGTGGCGATGTGCCGGTCGGTGTCCTGGCTATGCTTGAGTGTGGCGCCTGCCTGCCTGTAAATGTCTTGGTAGAGCTTGCCTCCCAGCGCAGCTGTCATCACCTGTATGCCACGGCAGATGCCCAGTATGGGTATCTGTCGGTTGGCTGCGAGGCGCACCAGCATCAGCTCCTGCCAGTCGCGTGCAGGGTTTATTGAGCTCAGTTCGGGTATGGGTTCCTCGCCTAGGTATAGAGGGTTGATGTCGCCTCCGCCCGAGAGGATGAGGGCATCTACGTTGTCGAGTACGCTCACCATCGCATCGGTATCGTCAAATGAGGGGACGATGAGCGGTGTGCCGCCGGCCTCGAGTACCGAGCGGTAGTAACCCTCTAGCAGAGTACACTTGCCGCTGTCATAGTTGCCCGTGATACCTATTATGGGGCGGTGCTTATATATAGGAAAAGAGGAATGCAGTTTCGCATATTCCTCTTCGATGTCGAATGTTCTCATTTCCTTTTACTCTATCGTGATGGGAATCTCTTTCTTGATGCTTTGGTCGAGCGATATCATCGTTTCCGTAGCCATGATGCCAGGTATTTCCTGTATGCGCTCGTTGAGCAGGTTCATCAGATGTTCGTTGTCGCGGGCATAGAGCTTTACGATGATGCTGTACGGGCCCGTGGTGAAGTGTGCTTCCACTATTTCAGGTATCTTCTTCAGTTCCTCTATGGCCTCCTTATACATTGATCCTTTGGCCAGGCTCAGTCCTACGTAGGTGCATGTGTGGAATCCCAGCATCTTGGGGTTCACGTGGTAGCCCGATCCTACGATGACGCCGATGTCCATCAGTCGCTGTACTCGCTGGTGTATGGCTGCGCGTGATACGCCGCATTCTACGGCTACCTCTTTGAATGGTATGCGTGCATTCTGTGCTATGATTTCCAGAATTTTCTTATCTAGGTCGTCAATTTTTTCCATTGTAATTAGATCCTTTGTACGTGTGTGATTTTAATTTCCCTTGACAAATGTAAGTCTAATTTTTGGAAAAATGTAAAGCATTTCGACTTTTTTATTTCTTTTAGTCAAAATTGACACCTTTTTGCCGACATAATATTACAAAAGGCTGTCCTTTTGTAAGGGACAGCCTTTTGTTTGTTTTGATGGTTTATGTTGAATGTTGAACGGTTAACGATAACTTAGCGGCGGAGGCGCGGTTAATCACAATCGATGATTGTTGGTTAAAGCAGTCGGAGACTGCGGTTAATCGCTCCTTCGTCGCTGGTTAAAAGCTGCAAGCAGCGGTTAAGAGCGCCAAAGGCGCTACTCTAAATACTGAACACTAAACTTCAACTCTAAACCATCAACCGCGCCAAAGGCGCTTTAACCAGCCGCTTTGCGGCGATTAACCAACGACCGAAGGGAGTGATTAACCAGCGACAACGGAGCGATTAACCGCTGCGAAGCAGCTTATCTAAACACTAAACCGATATTACTCTACGATTTCGAGCAGTTCAACCTCGAAGATGAGGGTTGAGAAGGGCTTGATCTCGCCCAGGTCGCGGCTACC
>JAFOYZ010000155.1 GCA_017424485.1 Bacteroidaceae bacterium | reverse complement strand
GATGAATGGGACGAAGAATTAATTCATGAAAATTTTTGGCTAATTACATGGCAATTTATGTTTTATTTTCTTAGACGCGAATTACCGTAAATTGCCCACAAATTATCCATAAATAAAATCGTGTAACAACATAAACACCCAATACAATGAAGACAAAACTATTCCTTGCCCTTACCGTGGCGGTGCTGCTGGGGGCGTGCGCGAACAAACCGACGAACTATACTGTAACGGGAAATCTTAATGGATTCCTTGATATGTATGGTGAGGGAAGTTCTATTGATTCTGCCTATATTAACATTTCATTTAATGATAGCACTTTGAATGAGATGACGACTCTGGGTGATAAGGTGGCTGTCGCCCCTGATGGGACCTTTGTCCTAAAAGGCTCCATTGATGCTCCTAAAGAAGCGTACCTGATGGCCGACCTTACTGTACCGGGAGGAACAGGAGGTTCAATGCTTCTATTTATTCTCGAACCCGGAGAGATTGTCATCAATGACTTTATGAAGGGCGACATACAGGGTACTCCGCTCAACGATGCTGTTTATAATGAACTGACCTACTTGAAGCAGATAGCCGATAGTACAGAGCTGAAGCTACAACGCATTGCGGCATTCTTTGAAAAGTATAAGCACACGCCAGCTCCTGTTGCCTTACTCTACTACAGTGCAGTAGTGAATCTCTTGACGCTTGAGGAGAGCGCCGCTGTCATTGAGAATGCCGACCCCAGTATACTGAAAAGTCCTTTTGCAGATTCGTATATCTCGTCCATCAAGAAAGAGATGAACAAGAATGCGCTCACCGTCACTACAGACGAAGGCTGTATGTTTACCGACTTTGAAGTGGAGTACAACGGCAAGGTGCAACGCCTAGCCGACTACGTTGGGCATGGCCAATATGTGTTGGTAGACTTTTGGGCTTCGTGGTGTGGTCCCTGCCGTGAGGAAATCCCTGGACTTGTAGAAATATACAAACAATACAAGGACAGAGGACTCGTGGTATTGGGCGTTGCCGTCAACGATACCCCTGCGAACACCGAGAAGGCAATCAAAGAATTGGGTATACCCTATCCGCAGATAATGAACGGTGGCCATACCCCAACCGAAATATATGGCATCACAGGTATTCCACATATTATTCTCTTTGGACCCGACGGCACCATTCTCAAGCGTGGTATGCGCGGTGAGGCCATCAGTCAGGTGGTGAGAGAATGTTTGGAGGTTGAGTAATAGTAATTCGTAGAAATTGACTTCAGCCTCTACGGCTTTACAGCCAAGGCTTTAAAGCCGTAGGGCCGAAGTCGAGATACTCTCGCTCGTTGCGAAAAGTTCAAACAAGTTTTGACTTTTCACTCGCTTATTCGTATCTTTATGATTTCGTCAAGAAGATACTTTCACTCGCTGCAATAAATATTCAAGCAAGCTTGATATTTCTCGCTCGTTTATTCGTATCTTTGCATTGTGTTAATATAGTTAGGCAGATGGGGCGATGGCTCTGTCTGCCCAATGTGCGTATAGATTATGGAAATACAAGACTTGGTGAAGCGCTTTGCCGGACACTCGGGAGTGAGTGCCTTGCAGCATGTATGGGACGACAAGACGGTGGGTACGATGCATCTGAAGGGGCTGTCGGCTTCGGCCGCTCCGATGCTGTTTGGTGCAATGGCTCTCGGTGACAAGCCATGGCAGGTACCTGTGGCGCTCTTCGTGCTCAACGATCTGGAGGAGGCAGGATACTTCTATCATGACCTCACGCAGATGATGGGCGAGGGGCAGGTGCTATTCCTCCCCTCATCATACAAGCGGGCCATCAAGTACGGACAGAAGGACTCGGCCAACGAGGTACTGCGCACCGAGGTGCTTACTCGCCTCAGCGAATTGAAAATTGAAAATGGAAAATTGAAAATTAATAGTACAGAGACTTGCGAAGAACACGAGAACCGTCCGGATGGCAATAATTCTCAATTGTCAATTCTCAATTCTCAATTATATATAGTCTCTTACCCCGACGCGCTGGCCGAGCTGGTGGTGTCGCAGGCGACGCTCACCGACCGCTCAGTGCAGCTTGCCGTGGGCGACACGGTGGAGATACCTCAGATGGAGGCGGCACTGGTGGGCGAGGGCTTTGAGCGGGTGGACTATGTGTATGAGCCGGGACAGTTTGCCGTGCGTGGTAGCATCATCGACGTGTTCTCCTATGCATCGGAGTATCCTTACCGTATAGACCTCTTCGGCGATGAGGTGGATAGCATACGCACCTTCGAGATAGAGTCGCAGCTCTCGCGCGACAAGGTGAGCCACGTGAGCATCGTGCCCAATTTTGATGGGGCGGGGACGCAGGGCATGGTGTCGTTCCTCGACTTCTTGCCCGAGGGCTCGGCACTGGCGTTCCAGGATTACTTTTGGGTGCACGAGCGGATAGAACAACTAGAAGCCTCCCCTAACCCCTCCCAAGGAGGGGGACTTGGATCCGCGATGTCTGAATCACCCCTCCTTGGGAGGGGCGGGGGGGAGGCCTCCCTATTATCCTCTGCGGATTTCATCCGCAAGACCCAGGCCTTCCGCCGCATCGAGTTTGGGACGAAGGCTTCTACGACAGTGCAGGCTACCATAAACTTTGATACCTCGCCCCAACCGCTCTTCCATAAGAACTTTGAGCTGGTGGAGCAGTCGCTCACCGACCTCATTGAGCGCGGATACCAACTATACATACTCACCGATAGCGCCAAGCAGGCCGAGCGTCTGAAGACCATCTTCGAGGAGCGCGGAGGCGACATCCCCTTCACGGCGGTGGACAAGACCATCCATGGGGGATTTGCCGACCATACCATGCGCGTGGCTTGCTATACCGACCATCAGATATTCGACCGTTTCCACAAGTACAACCTGCGCAGCGACAAGGCACGCAGCGGCAAGATGGCCATCTCGCTCAAGGAGCTGTCGCAGTTTGAACCGGGCGACTATGTGGTGCACATCGACCATGGTGTGGGCCGCTTTGCCGGACTGGTGCGCATGCCCAACGGTAGCAGCACGCAAGAGGTGATCAAGCTCGTATATAGCAACGACGATGTGGTGTTCGTCTCCATACACTCGCTGCACAAGATATCGAAGTACAAGAGCAAGGAGGGCGAGGCTCCGCGCATCAACAAGCTGGGCACGGGCGCTTGGGAGAAGCTCAAGGAGCGTACCAAGACCAAAATCAAGGATATCGCACGTGACCTCATCAAGTTGTACTCGCAGCGCTCACAGGAGAAGGGCTTTGCCTATAGCCCCGACAGCTTCCTACAACACGAGCTGGAGGCCAGCTTCCTCTACGAGGACACGCCCGACCAGCTGAAGGCTACGCTCGACGTGAAGGGCGATATGGAGCGCGAGCGCCCGATGGACCGCCTCGTGTGCGGTGACGTGGGCTTCGGTAAGACGGAGGTGGCCGTGCGTGCCGCCTTCAAGGCTGCCTGCGACAACAAGCAGGTGGCGGTGCTGGTGCCCACCACCGTGCTGGCCTATCAGCACTGGCGCACCTTCTCGGAGCGACTGAAGAACCTGCCCTGCCGTGTGGAGTACCTGAGTCGTGCCCGCTCGGCCGCCGACACCAAGAAGGTGCTCGAGGGACTCAAGAGCGGCGAGGTGAACATCGTGGTGGGTACGCACAAGCTCATAGGCAAGAGCGTGCAGTTCAAGGACCTGGGACTGCTCATCATAGACGAGGAACAGAAGTTTGGCGTGTCGGTAAAGGAGAAACTGCGCCAGCTGAAGGTGTCGGTCGACACGCTCACACTCACCGCCACACCTATACCGCGCACGCTGCAGTTCTCGCTCAT
>JAFOYZ010000154.1 GCA_017424485.1 Bacteroidaceae bacterium | reverse complement strand
GGTGCGCATGGTACAGAAACTCTCACTCCTCCCTGTTGAGGACCGCTTGAAGAAGATACAGCAAGCAGGCAACAACACCTTCCTCCTCCAAAACCGCGACATCTATCTCGATATGCTCACCGACTCTGGTGTGAACGCGATGAGTGACCTTCAGATGGCGGCATCAATGCGTGCCGATGACTCATACGCTGGTTCTGAGACCTTTATCCGCGTGAAGGAGGCCGTAAAGGAGGTTTTCGGTACTGATTATGTATTGCCCGCACACCAGGGACGCGCTTGCGAGAATATCCTTTCGTCGGCTCTCGTGAAGCCTGGCCAAACTGCACTCATGAACTTCCACTTCACCACGACCAAGGCGCATATCACCCGTATGGGCGGCACCGTAGAGGAGTTGGTTGCTGAGAAGGGTCTCAAGCCTCAGAGCAACGACCCCTTCAAAGGGGACTTCGACCTGAAGAAGCTGCGCGCTACCATCAAGGAGAAGGGGGCCGAGAACATTGCTTTCGTACGTGTAGAGGCTGGTACGAACCTCATCGGCGGACAGCCTGTATCTCTCGAGAACATGCTTGCCGTGACTGACATCTGCCACGACAACAACATCATCAGCGTACTCGATGCGTCATTGCTGCAGGACAACGTATACTTCATGAAGACGCGCGAGGCTCGCTGCAAGTATATGGACCTCTAGTCTTTCTATCACCTCCTGGATGACCACTTTGTCATCATCTACTTCTCTGCCCGCAAGCTCGGATTCGCTAAGGGTGGTATCATCACCAGCAAGGATGAGAAGTTCACCAAGATGATGGTAGAATACATCCCTCTCTACGAGGGCTTCCTCACCTACGGTGGTATGGACGTTCGTTCGATGGAGGCTATGGCACAGGGTCTCTACGAGAGTCTCGATATGGAGTACATCAGCCAGGGACCTGAGTTTATCAACTACCTTGCCAAGGAGCTCGATGACTACGGGGTGCCCGTAATACTTCCTGCTGGCGGACTGGGCTGTCACCTCAACGCCGGTGCCTTCGTGCCCGAACTGCCTCACGACCAATACCCTGCTGCTGCTGTTGCCGCAGCACTCTATATCGCCAGCGGTATCCGTGGCATGGAGCGTGGCACACTCTCTGAGCAGCGTAACCCTGACGGCACAGAGCCCTTCGCTGAGCTCGAGCTCATGCGTCTCGCCGTACCCCGCCGTGTGTATACTCTCTCACAACTGAAATATGTTGCTGACCGCGTGAAGTGGCTCTGGGACAACCGTGAACTCATCGGTGGTCTCGAGTGGGTAGAGGAGCCTTCGGTATTGCGCTTCTTCTCAGGCCGCCTCAAGGAGAAGGGTTACTGGCAAGAGCAGCTGGCCGAGAAGTTCCGTCAGGACTTCGGTGAGTCACTCTAATAAAACAGGGATATCATCAAACATCATGTATAGGGGGGAGTACCGTCGGGTACTCTCCCCTATCGTTGTATCGAATTGGTCTTAAAATTAAAGGTGGTAATATAGGAGTTTACCCACCTTGAAATTCTCCTCCTAAGATAGGAGGAGTACCCTCAAAGAGGGGGAGGTGGTATGATGGTCTGCTCAAAAATACCCCCTCCGCTTCGCTCGTCCCCCTAATTTAGGTGGACAATCCAGAGGCCCGGGTAAACTCCTATATTATAGCCTAAATAAATTAATAACTATGAAAAAGATTTTCATGACCCTTGCCCTCGCATTGGGCATACTGAGCGTCGATGCTCAAGCCAAAGATTATGTAGACTATGAGCGTGGCTACCGCGCCGACATCGCCGTGAGCACCTCCATCTCGGAGCAGTACACCCTCAGCACCAGCCACGGCTTCAGCTTCGGCAACGGACTCTATGTGGGTGGTGGCGTAGGCTTCACCGCCGAGACCTTCCTCAACTTCGAGGACGCGCCCCACTACCTCGTGCCCTTGTTTGCCGATGTCAAGTACACCTTCCTCAACAAGCGCGTGTCGCCCTTCGTATCGGCTCGCGTGGGTGGTGTCTTCAACACCGAGTACAAGATGAACCGTATGCTCATCAACCCCATGGTGGGCATCAACGTGCGCCACTTCACCATAGGCCTCGGCTACGAGCTGCAGCATGCCTTTAAGGGTGTCATCGAGAACAAGGCCTCGATGAACAACGTACACCTCCGCGTGGGCTACACCTTCTGATGTAGGCATCGTATAGTATTACCGATAAAAGATAGAGAATCGATTTCCTATCCTCTCGTCATCGCGGTCATTGTTTTTGCAAATGTAGTGATTTAGGGATAACGGCAAAATTCTGCTTCGGCTATGCAACGGAGCAAGGCGAGGTGTCTGCAGACACCTCGCCTCTTATACACAAACCATGAAATTTAAAATGGGTATATGCTCCTTAAGTGAATTATACTATTTATCCTTCTTGCCTGCTTTCGTGGTTACTATGATCACTCCATTCTTTCCTTTCTCGCCATACATCTTTTCCGCAGCCTCTCCACCCGCTTTGAGCACATCAATATGATCAATGGTCTCTGAATTAATCTTGGCAAAATCTTCGGGTGATGTTTCCTTTCCGTCTACAATGAGAAGAGGTTCTGTAACTACAGAAACTGATTTGTCGTCGTTTCCCGTGAGCCTTACAATCTTGGCATCCGTATATATCACGTGATGCTTCTCTACCACGCCTTTGCCTTGCTTGTAGGCAATCATATACTTTGAGATGCGCTTCCCTTCGAGCTGCGAACCGTCGAAGTGCTCTATCGGCTGCTTGTCGATGATGTACTTGTCTATCGTGTCGTTTGCTACCTTGGCTTGGGTGCCGATGGCTACGGCACAGAGTGCCGTCAATAGGATTGTTCTCATAATTTTGAATGTTTTAGTGGGTTTAATTTATTGCTAACATTGAAGTACTTCCTTCCTCAGAATCTTTGTTCATGATATACATCTTGGTGGTGCCGTCGGCAAGGGTGGCAGTTACCAATACGCACTCCTTGATGGGCGATGCCGTTACCGTCTCTACATCCTCCACATTCATCAGTTGCTGCACATATCCGGCAATCTCTACGGTCGTGAAGGCCTCGCTGGGCAACTCCTCTTGCGGTAGCTGTACGTTGAGCACAAGCAGCAGGGCGATGGCAGCCGCTGCACCGCTAATCCAAGCCATACGGCGAATGATAGGTCTTGATTGCTTGGGCTTCGTCTGACTCACGATGCGGTCAAACTCCTCAGCTCCTTCCATGGAGGGCAGCGCTTCGTTAGCGTGCTCCATCCGTATCATCTGAGCTATGGCACGCTCATCCTCCTCAGCCTCGTTCGCGGCGTAGTATGCTGCTAGCAGCGCCTCCTCGGCCACCGTCGTATCCGCTTCGAGGTATCTGGCCACGAGTGCCATGCGCGTATCTTTATCCTTTATATCCATCATAACTGACCTTTTATTAGTTCCAACATCTGTTTTCTTGCTTTCGACAGGGTAGACTTGATGCTTGTCTTGGGCTTTCCTGTGCGTGTAGCTATCTCATCGAGCGAGAGCCCCTCGTCGTTTCTCAGGTGCAGATACTCCCGCTGTGTCGTGGTGAGCGACCCATAGATGCTCTCCTGTATGCGCCTTAGGTCCTCACGGTCGGTCAGCACGGTCGCTTCGGTGCCGCCAAGGTAGTTGTCGTGCGTCAGTGCCTGCAGCTCCAGATGTGCCTTCCGATAGTGCTCCACGCAGATATTCTTCGTCAGCCTTATGGCCATCGCCTCGGCATCTTGAATCGGGTAGCCCTGCTCCGTCAGCTCCCAAAGCGCAATCATTGCCTCCTGCACCACATCGTCGGGCTCCACTCCCGAAGGCAGCGGAAAGCTCCGCGCCAACGCCAGCAGCTTGCCTCTAACTTTCTTCGACAATATGTCAAATCTATCCTTCTCCATAATCATTGTCTCTACCATGAGGACGCAAAACAGAGGCAAAAGTAAATCAAAAAAGGGAAAAAATCCATCTCGGAACTGGATGTAGCGAAGATGGCTGGTCAAATCCTTGTATATTTAGGTTACAAAAGTTCATAAATCGGTTGCTTGTCCCTTCGGTTTGAAAAACTTTTGTCAAGCCTATGAAAAAACTATTTGGATAGTTCCAAATTGCAGTTTGGAAAAAATAAAAACTCACGTTTGAAAATAAACAGAATGATACAATTGGAGTGTACAATGCCACTCCAAATATTTTTTCATCTGAAAAGGCAAAGGTGCAGCCGTGAAACTGCACCTTATCTAATAAAATTAAAATCGTTTCAACGGCTCAGACGGGCTCACTTGATGGGTATCTGAACCTCTGTGAGGTAGTCTGCTGCGTCCTGCTTGTTCCACGGACCATCGAGGTAGCAGAAACGGGGGTTGCCGCTGAGTTGCATTCCTTGCTCTTCGATATAGGCCAAGGCCTCGGTCATCGTCTCAGAGAATCTGTCGTACGCACCGTGATGCAGGAGGCAGAGCGCTTTCGGGATCTCGGGTGCTTCGTAGAAACGTAGGATTTCCGTGTCGGGGTGCATCTCCCCTACTGCCTCGCAATACTCCAGGTCGATGTTCTCGTCGCGGTGCTCGGCATCGTGCTCCATCGTGTAGCAGTACTGCGGCTCGGGGCAGGTGCAGCCCACGCGCATCATCTCGGGGCCGATGACATTGACGCATAAGGAGCTCAGTTCATCGTAGTTCTTGATCACCTTGCGGTAGCTTGCCACTATGCGGCTTGGAATTCGTTTGATGGTTGTTTTGTTCATTGTTTTACTTGTTGTGGAGAGCTGTGCCAGACTTTCCAACTGCTTCAGTTGCTGCTGCAGGCGGGCTATCTCGGCACGGCATTGTGCCATTCTCCGCTCTATCATCGCTGAGTCGGGCCTGTAGTCTCCTCGATCAAGGATGTCGGCAATCTCATCGAGTGACAGCCCCATACCCTTCAGGTGGAGGATCCGATACAGTCGTTGCGACTGGCTCAGGTCGTATTGTCTGTAGCCTGTCCATTCGTCGACAACGGCAGGCTTCAGCAATCCCTTCTCTTCGTAGTGTCGCAATGCACGCACGGTGACACGGCACAATTTGGAAAACTCTCCGATTTTTAACTTTGTTTTTTCTCTCATAATCGTACGATTTATTGCAACTTTCAAGTGCAAAGGTTGTGCCAACGAGTGAGCAATGCATGCAATTGCTTGTAACGAGTGCAGCCAACCTTCGCAACTTTCAATTGCAAAGTTAAATACTGCCGTAGGGTACGAGTCAAGAGAATTCTCAACTTTTTTCGAAAAAATCGCAGAATCTGCAATTATAACAAAATGAAAAGCATTGAAGATACCTCACCTTATCTTATCAATCTCCTTTTGGATATACTCCAAGAATTGTGCTGCATGTGCTCCATCCATTTGAGTATGATGAAACTGGAAAGATACGGTCAGATAAGTTTTAAGCCATGCACGCTTGTACTTGCCCCAAATCATAAACGGATTATTGAAAATGCCACTATACATACCCACTGCACCATCAATTTCATATTGTGCCAATGCCGAGGTGCCGATAACCATACTCTCTGCCGAGAGGTCGTGGTCGACGCAGCTTTCCGCCACCTGTTTCGTGAGTTGTAAATAGGCCTTATTAAACTGTGCCAAGTCCTTGCTAAAGGGGAGGTCGCACGAACTAACCTCTCCAGCACTGTTAGCAACTATGGTGTTTACTGCAATCGTATCGAACTGCACCAACTTACCACTCACGGGAAGCATATAGAATTCTTTGACCTTACTTGCTGCCATTCCGATACAATAGCACATCAGCATATTGAACTTCAGCCTTTTCTTTTTGCTGATCTTCAGTAGATTTGATACATCAAGTGTCTTGAAAAATGTAACCATCGGCATTGGGGCATTCATCCACATTTCAAAAGCGTAAGCACGAGTGGTTGTTTGAGGATTGACTTCTTTCATACTTTTCTGTTATTAAGTTC
>JAFOYZ010000021.1 GCA_017424485.1 Bacteroidaceae bacterium | reverse complement strand
TGTGGGTAGTGATATGCGCCCCGACCATGAGTGTATCCCTCACCGTATTCACGAGGGATGGCCCAATCCGGCCGATTGCGGTAAGGCCAATTTCTCATGCCATATGAAGACCAACAACGAGCCGGGCAACAGTGCCGACGATACCCCCAATACCGTAGAGGAGATCCTCAACAACTGGCAGACTCTGATGCGTACAGGTATGCGCCTCTGCTCAGAGTCGTCACACGACGGTAGCTGGGCACACCTCGACAAGTTCATTGCCGAGATCGACAAGCGTGGCTGGCGCTGCGATATCCTCGACCTCCACTGCTACTGGGCTTCGGGCTTCGACAACATGAAGAGCTACTACGACAAGTATGGCAAGCGCCCCATCTGGATTTCGGAGTTCGTATGGGGAGCCTCATGGAACAATAACGGTATCTTCAATACTGACCGTAGCTTCTCACAGGCCAACCAGCAGAAAAACCTCGATGCCATGAAGGGTATCTTTGCTTCGCTCAACAACTCGCCCTACGTAGAGCGCTATGCCTACTGGAACAGTGAGGCCGACTGCTCAAAACTGCTCCGTGGCGAAAACGAGCTCTCGCTCACCGGTAAGTACTTCCAGACCATGCAGTCAGGTATGGCCTATCGCAAGGAGTACGAGAAGGTGCCCAATGTGGTGTATACAGCACCGTCAAACCTGGCCGGTACGTGGGCCAGTCAGACCGATGGCGCCTTCAAGCTCTCATGGTCTGATACCAATGGTGATATGCTCAGCGAAATCAAGATTCAGCGCAAGCCCGAGGGTGATGGCGCTTCGGCCTACAAGACCGTGGCTACCCTTTCGCCCAAGGATATCTCAGGCAAGAGCATCAACTATAACTATACAGATACCCTTCCTGCCCCTGGCGTGTATGAGTATCGTGTAATCAATGTGGCTCCTACAGGCAAGGATTTCTATTCGGCCAATTCAGTCAAGGCTGCCAAGTCAACTGTCTTGGGTGCCGACAAGGTGGAGTATGGCGAACTGGTGATGTTGAATGCATCAGAGATGCAGCTCAACTTCACGCAGGCTTTCGACGATGTACCTGCCGTATTCATGGGTACACTCACATCGAACAACTCTAAGCTCCAGCTGGGTAATCTGATCTCAACCGTGGGTAGAACCAACTTTACCTATTCTCCCGTGGTGTGGACAACCTCTTCTTCATCTGCATTTGAGAAATCTGAGGCTATACCTTTCATGGCACTCATGGAGGGCAACTATAAGTTCTCTGACATGGATAGCGAGGTGGGTGCGACCAAGGTTTCGATGAAGGATACCACCGAAGTGGTGTTTGCACAGGCCTTCCCCGAAGGCGTAGTGCCTGTGGTGCTCACTGAGATACGTAAGCCCATCGTGAAGAAATCGGCCATGATGGTAAAGGTTTTCGATGTGACCAACGTAGGCTTCAAATGTATTGTCATGATTGAGGATGAGTCTCCCGTGACCACCACATCGTACAATGTATGCTATATGGCCGTTACACCAGGTGTGGGCGTGGTAGATGAGGCTAAGGGTGTGATGATTGCTGCCGGACGCAATGTAGAGACTATCTATGGTGCTACAGCTCGCAACAACTACTTCACCTTCGGTGATGATACGCTCCGTTTTGTGAACCCCTACATCTTTACTAACCTCCAGACCAATGCCTACGACGCTGCAGCCATGGTGCGCAAGCAGGGCGACGGCACTACGGTGACCGAGGGTGATATGGAGTATGTAGTGGGAGCTCGCTTCAAGCGTATAGTAGACTCGTCTCGTAAGACCGCTTCTGACGGTACCAAGCTTGCAGCTACTACCATGAAGGACGACCTCGGATGGGTGGTACTCTATACCCGCGCTGAGGGCACCTCAGAGCCTACAAGCATAGAGCAGATTACGCATGAGGCAGCATACGTCAGACCCTACGTGGTAGATGGTGTGATCCGTGTTGATGGATGCGACAACTTTGAGGTATACAGCACCTCGGGTGTGAAGCTCAATGCACGTCAGCCCCAGCTCCCTGGCGTATATGTAGTACGCACAGCTACTGCTGCCGCAATGGTAGTGGTTAAATAGGATGCCATGAATCCGCTGGATATAATCAATAAATATTGTAAGGAGGATAAGCTGCGGCTTATCCTCCTTACTCATAGTCGCTCTGTTGCCGATAAGGCTTTGGAGATCGTACGCAATCATCCCGGACTAGGTGCCGATGAACGCTTTGTAGAAGAGGCGGCCATGCTGCACGATATAGGTATTGTCAAGGTCGACGCCCCCGCTATAGCATGCCATGGCACCGAACCCTATATATGCCACGGGGTGCTGGGAGCCGAGATGCTCCGCGCCGAAGGGCTGCTACGCCATGCCCTCGTGTGTGAACGTCATACCGGTACAGGGCTTACGCTGGAGCAGATAGTGCAGCAGGGACTGCCGCTCCCTCATCAGGATATGCAGCCGCTGAGCATCGAGGAGCAGATCATCTGCTTTGCCGACAAGTTCTTTTCCAAGACACGGCTCGACAGCTGCAAGAGCGTGGAGCAGGCCCGTCGTAGCCTCGAAAAGTTTGGTGCAGAGGGATTGGTGAAGTTTGATGCTTGGTGCGAACGCTTCCTGTAGTCTCACTCTTTTCTTGTTGTTTGCACCTTTTCTTCTTAATAATTGTCAATTGTCAATTGCCAATTGTCAATTGTTTTGTACCTTTGTGTTTTAAAAGAAAAATATCCGTTGTCTAAGTTGCGCAAATATATCATAATGTTGGTTGCCATGATGGCATTCTCGCAGGGCTTGCTGGCTCAGCGTGCCATCAATCGTGCTGCCTCTTTGCCCGATTCGGTGGCAATGGGTAGTGATATGTTGCCTGCAGACACTACATTGGCTGTTGCTTCTGATACGTTGGCCAATGATACTACCAAGCAGCGCGACGACCTGGAGGCTCCCGTGATATATGAGTCTAAGGATTCAATGGTGTGGTATAAGAATGGCAATGCCTATCTCTATGGAGCTGGTCAGGTCAACTATCAGAATATCGAGCTCAAGGCCAATGAGATTACCATCGACCTGGAGACCTCTACCGTATATGCGCAGGGCACAACCGATACCACAGGCACGGTGACCGGACGTCCGGTATTTGCCGATGGCGATACCCCCTATGAGTCCGAGACCATGAGCTACAACTTCAAGTCGCGCAAGGGATTCATCAACAATGTCACCACCCAACAGGGAGAGGGATATATGACCAGCAACACCGTCAAGAAGGGTGCGAATGATGAGTTCTATATCCGCAATGGCCGCTATACGACCTGCGAAGACCATGAGCACCCCCACTTCTACCTCTCGCTCACACGCGCCAAGATGCGTCCCAATCAGGATGTCGTGTTCGGCCCTGCCTATCTCGTTGTAGCCGATGTGCCCCTGCCTTTGGCCTTGCCTTTTGGCTTCTTCCCCTTCACTTCAGACTATTCGTCAGGTTTCCTGATGCCTTCGTATGGTGACGAACTGGAGCGTGGCTTCTACTTACGCGATGGAGGTTACTACTTTGCCATCAGCGACCTCATCGATATGAAGTTTACGGGCGAAATCTTCACCAAGGGTTCATGGGGTGTGACCGCAGCATCAAACTATCGTAAGCGTTACAAGTATTCCGGTAATGTGAACCTCAACTATATGGTGACCAAGAAGGGCGAGAAGAATATGCCCGATTACTCGGTAGCGAAGAACTTCAAGATAATCTGGAGCCACAGACAGGATGCCAAGGCCAATCCCAATCAGAATTTTTCGGCCAGCGTCAACTATGCCACCACCAACTATGAGCGCAACAACCTCTCCAGCATGTATAACCCTTCTCTCACCTCGCAGAGCATACGTACCTCGAGTGTGAGCTACTCGCGCAGCTTTCCCGATGCGAAGATGAACCTCTCCAGTTCGTTCAATATCTCGCAAAACATGCGCGACTCTACACTCTCGCTCACGTTGCCCTCGCTCAACTGGTCGGTAAGCCGTATATACCCCTTCAAGCGCAAGAAGGCGATGGGCGAGGAGAAGTGGTACGAGAAGATCTCGTTTACCTATACCGGATCGCTCAGCAATAGCATCACTGCCAAGGAAAATGAGGTGTTTCAGCAGAATATATTCAAGGACTGGCGCAATGGTGTGAAGCACACTATCCCTGTCAGTGCCACGTTTACGGCGTTCAAGTATATCAATATCACACCATCGTTCAACTATACGGAGCGTTGGTATACCCATAAGATAGAACGCTCGTGGGACGAGGAGCGTATGCGCGAACGACAGGACACGACCTACGGCTTCAACCGTGTGTATAACTACAATCTGGCTATCAGCGCCAATACCAAGCTGTATGGATTCTATAAACCCATTAAGGCAATCTTTGGCGATAAGGTGCAGATGATACGCCACGTCTTCACTCCATCGGTGAGCTATAGCCTGACACCAGACTTCGGACATTCCAGATATGGCTACTATAAGTCGTATACTTATACCGATGCGCAAGGCGAGGTGCGTACGGTAGACTATTCTCCTTATGCGGGCCAGCTGTATGGTGTGCCGGGTAAGGGACGTTCGGGAAGCATCAATATGGATGTGTCTAATAATGTTGAGATGAAGGTCAAGACCAATCGTGACTCTACCGGTGTGCGCAAGATCAGTATTATCGATGAGTTGGGAGGTAGCCTGTCATACAATATGGCTGCCAAGACCAAGCCCTGGAGCAACCTCTCTACCCGTATCCGCCTGAAGCTGACGAAGAACTATACCTTCAGCCTCAACTCCGTATGGGCCACCTACGCCTACGAGTTCAATGAGAATGGACGCGTCATCGTGGGCGACCGCACAGAGTGGTCGTATGGTCGCTTCGGACGTTTCCAGGGTATGAGCCAGAACTTCTCCTATACCTTTAATAATAGTACCTTGTCAAAGTGGAAGGAGAAAATCAATAAATTGCTTCATCCCGAGGAGGCTGAAGACGATGGTGAAACGAAGAGCAGTGGTGCCAATGCAGCCCCCGACAAGGGCGAGCGAGACCGTAGCTCAAGCAACAAAAGCGCGGGCGAGGGTAGTGTGGAACTCGATGAAGATGGCTATATGGCCTTCAAGATACCTTGGTCGTTCTCGGTATCGTATGGTGTGAGCATGCGCGAGAATACGGCAGCCAAGATCAATGAGAAGACCATGCGCTATCCCTATAAGCTGACGCAGAACATGAACTTCTCGGGCAATATCAAGATTTCCAATAAGTGGAACATGAATTTCTCTTCAGGATGGGACTTCGATGATAAGGAACTCACCACCACCACGATGAATATATCTCGTGACATGCACTGCTTCAGCATGTCGTGTGGCATCGTTCTCAAGCCCTACACCTCGTATAACTTCTCTATTCGTGCCAACTCGGCCATGCTGGCCGATGCTCTCAAGTACGACCAGCGCAGCAGCGCCGGTGGCAATGTGGATTGGTACTGATGGAATTGAAAATAAAAAATGGAGAACTGAAAACTAGCCATCCGGATGGCTGATTATCCATTCTCCATTAGGGTAATTCTCCATTTCCCATTATGAAACTACCATTCTATTGGTGCTACCCCATGTGCTGACAGATATTCGTTGGCACGGCTGAAATGTCTGTTGCCGAAGAATCCGTTGTAGGCCGATAGGGGAGAGGGATGAGCCGAGGTGAGTACCAGATGCTTGTTGCGGTCGATGAACGCACCCTTCTTCTGTGCATAGGCGCCCCATAGGATGAATACGATGTGTTCGCGCTCCTCGGCCAGGATGCGTATGGCTGCGTCGGTGAAGGTCTCCCATCCACGACGTTGGTGAGAGCCCGCTTGATGAGCCTGTACGGTGAGCGTGGCATTGAGCAGCAGTACGCCTTGGTTGGCCCAGCGGGTAAGGTCACCATTCGCAGGGAGTGGCTTGCCCAAGTCGCTCTGTATCTCCTTGAAGATGTTCTGCAACGAAGGTGGGTTGGGAACCCCCTCGTTGACAGAGAAGCAGAGGCCGTGGGCCTGTCCTGGTCCGTGATACGGGTCTTGACCGATGATGACCACCTTCGTCTTGTCGAAGGGGCAGTGGTCGAAGGCGTTGAAGATAAGCCGTGCGGGCGGATAGATCGTGGTGCGTGCATACTCTGCCCGTACAAAGTCGGTGAGCTTCACGAAATACTCCTTCTCAAACTCACTGGCCAATCGCTGCTTCCAGCTCTCTTCTATGCGTACATCCATGATGTCTTAGTTTTCTAGTTTTAAAGTTTTAGTTCTTAAGTTTATGAGCTATGTCAGTCCGCAAACTCAAAAACTTATAAACTTATATCAACGGTATTCCAGCTTCTCTACATTCGCCCTTCATCTCTTCGGGCCAGATGCTCGACTGGATTTCTCCGATGTGTGCTTTCTTCAAGAACAGCATGCACAGGCGCGACTGACCTATACCGCCACCGATGCAGAGGGGGAGCGTGTCGTTCAGTATGCGTTGGTGGAAGTAGAGCGATGAGCGGTCCTCCTTGCCTGTGAGGCGCAATTGCTCTTGCATTACCTCTTTGTTGACGCGTATGCCCATCGATGACAATTCGAATGAGCGGCCAAGGAGCTCGTTCCATACGATGATATCGCCATTCAGACCATTGTATCCGTCGCTGTTGGGAGTCGACCAGTCATCGTAGTCTGGTGCGCGGTTGTCGTGTGGCTCGCCATGGCTCAGCTTGCCACCTATACCTATAATAAATACGGCACCATACTTTTTGGCGATAGCATGTTCGCGTTCCTTGGGTGTAAGATGAGGATACATCTGCATCAGCTCCTCAGCATGGATGAAGTGTATCTCTTCGGCCAATGAAGGTTTCAGCTCGGGATACATCTCATATACCATATATTCGGTGCGCAGCATGGCGGCGTAGATACGCTCTACGATTTTCTTCAAGAACTCCACATTGCGGTTCTCCTCACCGATGACACGCTCCCAGTCCCACTGATCCACGTAGAGCGAGTGCAGGTTGCCCAGCTCCTCATCGGCACGTATAGCGTTCATGTCGGTGTAGATGCCATACCCTTGGGGTATGCCATACTCGGCCAGCGTGAGGCGTTTCCACTTGGCTAGCGAGTGCACCACTTCGGCTCGTGCATCCTTCAGGTCCTTGATGGGGAACGTCACGGCACGTTCTACTCCGTTGAGGTCGTCATTGATACCCAGTCCCTGCAGTACAAAGAGTGGTGCAGTGACACGTCGCAGGCGCAACTCCGTGGAGAGGTTCTGCTGGAAAAACTCCTTTATCTGTTTGATGGCAAGCTCAGTCTGCTTGAGGTCAAGTACAGGCTTGTAGCCATCAGGTTTTATCAAATAACTCATCTTTTAGTTTCGTTTTGCAATACAATCGGCAAAGATATAAATTAATTGTGAATTGTGAATTGTGAATTGTGAATTTATTGTTACCTTTAGCCCTGCTTTGCAGAACAGAAGATAGGCTGCGGCTCGGAAAAATGCAAGTAAACTTGCTTTTTCGCTCGCCTTGCACTATCTTTGCACTCGAAATGGTTCCGTAGCTTAGCTGAATAGAGCGTCAGATTCCGGTTCTGAAGGTCGTGGGTTTGAATCCCACCGGGATCAC
>JAFOYZ010000153.1 GCA_017424485.1 Bacteroidaceae bacterium | reverse complement strand
GTGGCATCGATACTCTATATGATTACTTCGGGTTGTACGGCCTCTACCCAATATGCCTATGCCGAGATGTTGCGTCTCTCGACGGAGGGTGTCATCAATTTTGTTGAGGATACACGTGAGTACGCACTTCGTGCTGAACGTATGAAACGCATTTTTACGGATAATGGCTTTCATATTGTCTATGACTACGATGCTACCGAACCCGTAGGCGATGGCTTTTTCTTTACTATCGGCTACGGACAGATGACGGGTGGCGAACTGCTGACCGAACTGCTCTACTATGGGGTGAGCAGCATATCGCTTTCTACTACGGGTAGTGAGCAGCAGGGTGTGCGTGCTTGCACATCGCGCATGCGAGCTGACCTCTATGATGTGATGGAGGAGCGTATGCGTGCCTTCCACGAGGATCATCCGCTATAATATGTTATAGGTATAGAAAAGAATGCAGCACTCCATACACGCACATTTAAATTGTGTTTATGATGGGTGCGGTGTCTCGCATGGATGAACAAATATAGGACTCCACCATCATAGCGGAGTCCTATATTTATCTTCTGAATAACCTCTATGGGTTATTTCTTACGCTTTCTTAGGATACTTGCGGAACCATCCGTCCCATCTGAGGCGAATAACACCGAATACGGCCTCGCCAAAGATGCTGCTATTCATCTTCGATGTACCCAGCTCACGGTTAACAAAGATGACGGGTACCTCCTTGATTTTGAATCCACACTTGTAGGCGGTGAATTTCATCTCTATTTGGAAGGCGTAACCTTTGAAGCGTATCTTGTCGAGTTCGATAGTCTCAAGTACTTCACGTCGGTAACATTTGAACCCTGCGGTGGTGTCCTTCACCTTGATGCCAGTGACAAACTGCACATATTTGGATGCATAATACGACATCAGTACACGTCCCATAGGCCAATTGACAACGTTTACACCACTCACATAACGTGAGCCTATAGCCACATCGTATCCTTCGTTGGCGCATGCATTGTAGAGACGGGGTAGGTCGTTGGGGTTGTGTGAGAAGTCTGCATCCATCTCAAAGATGTAGTCGTACTTATGCTCTACTGCCCATTTGAATCCACAGATATAGGCGGTGCCAAGTCCGAGTTTGCCCGTGCGTTCTATCATAAACAAACGTTCGGGGAACTCCTTTTGCAGCCCTTTTACTATGGTGGCAGTGCCATCGGGCGAACCGTCTTCAATGATTAGTATGTGGAATATTTTCTCCAAACCGAATACGGCGCGGATGATATTTTCGATGTTTTCCTTTTCGTTATACGTAGGTATGATAACGATGCTATCGCTTTTTTGCATATTGGTATAGATTATTTTTATGCAAATATACTAATTATAATGTTACCATGGTATGCTTTGTGGTGAAAAAAGAGAAAAAACCATGCGTCGTTCACATTATTTATGAGGAGATTTGTGGAATTGGAGGGCAATGTGTGATGGTTGCATGTAGGTATGTAAAAAAACTGCCACCTTAGGGGTGGCAGTGGTGTGTTGGATATGTTTTCTGGTAGTGACATTATCTTCTGCGTTGGCTTTTCTTCTTCTTGCGCTTGGCCTGACGCTTTTTGGTCTGTATCTTATTGTATACACCCCATGCAATGGCTGCACCCAGCACTACGACGATAAGGATAATCACCCACGACTCGAGGTTGTCGCCCTTTACGCGGCTCCACATCTCAATCATGTTCTTGGTGCGATTGCCGCAGTCGCGCATCAATGCTGCGCGGTTAATGACACTTTGGTCGGGATATTGTATGCTATTGATTTGTACGCTATCGGCTCCTTCGCCAAAGAAGTAGGTGAGGTTGGTGTATTCTGTAATGGTGGTATCGGTCTTGGCCTCGAGGATTTCGGGTGATGCGATGACACTCACGTAGCCTATCTCGTCCATATTGCGTAGTGCATTTTGGGGCATACACATGAAGTTGATGAAGTATGATGCGGCCTTTGTGTTGACTGCGTATTTGGGTATTACCCAACCGTCAAACCAAACGTTAGAGCCTTCGCGAGGTACGTGGTATTTCAGTGTCATGCCGATAGCTGCAGCCTCGTCTATGGCCCATACAGCATCGCCACTCCAGCTTACATTCATGTAGGCTTTCTTCTTGGTCATCATTTCCTTGCCGAAATCGACCTCCCAACCAGCGATGTTTTTTTTGGCTGCTTTGAGTAGGTTCTCTACGGTAGCGATGGCCTCGTCAGATGAGTCGTTCATCAGTTGTTCGCGTGTTACCTTGCCATCGAGGATGTCTTGATAGCGGGCATACATGAGCATGGGGCCGAAAATGTCGCGGTATGCATCCTTCATGAGGATTTTACCCTCGAAGCGGTCGTCCCATATGATACCCCATGAGTCGGCCTCAGTGTCGGTTACAAACTCGGGGTTGTAAAGGATACCCGTGGTGCCCCACATGTAACCTACGGCATAGTCATTGGCTGGCATACCTTCTTTGTCCATACGTGAAAACTGGTCTATCACGTAGGGCGATACTAGGCGAATATAATCGGGAGTGTTGCCAAAGTCACGTGGAATGGGGAGCAACATGTTGTTGGTCAGCATGCGGTCGATGATGTATTCTGAAGGGCATACTACATCGAAATCTTCATGTCCCTTTTCGAGTTTGGCGAGCATTACCTCATTGATGTCGAATAGTTGGTATATGATTTCCACCTCTTCTCCAGTTTGCTCTTTATACCATACTTCAAACTCATCCAACAGGCTTTCGTCTATGTAGTCGGCCCAGTTATACACTTTGAGTGTGTGCTCGCGGTCGGCAGCATACGAATGGTTTGTCGGGAGTAACCCGAACAGCACTGCCATGAGCAGGCTGAGATTCAGGAATTTCTTCATTTCGTTTCTTTACTTGTTTGTAAGGTTTGTATTATTGTTTCTTTGTTTCCTTGTGCTTATATTGGTGCCTTGGTTACCCTTTCCATCTCCTTTTTGTTTTTTTGAGGGGTGCAGGGTTTCTATTTATTCTTGTTGGACTTCTCTACGGTTTCGTTTCTTTGCACATTGGCATAGATTAAGCAAGCTTATCTCTGTTCTTAGCTTGTCGTCTATTAATAATGATGAGCAGTACAAGTACCGTGATAAAGATGATTGTCGACAAGGGACGCAATTCGGGGGTGAGACCTCCCTTGCGAGCATCGGAGTAGATGTATGTTGAGAGGGTTTCCAATCCGATATTGCCCTTAGTGAAGAGGCTTACGGCAAAGTCGTCAATGGAGAGTGTGAATGAGAGAATGAATCCGCTGATGATGCCAGGCTTGATCTCGGGTATGATTACCTTACGCAATGCCTGGAAGGGTGTGGCGCCTAAGTCAAGGGCTGCTTCGTAGATGTTGGGGTTCATGCCAGTGAGGCGTGGCATCACGCTGAGCACTACATAGGGGGTGCAGAATGTTACATGGGCAAGGATTACCGTGGTGTAGCCCTGCGATATGCCTAGTGCTACGAAGAGTAGGAAGAGTGAGATACCTGTGATGATGTCAGGGTTGATGAGCGGTATGTTGTTGAGGAATGTAACCGCTTGTCGTGACTTATTGCGCATGTTGTATATGCCGATGGCTGCTATACTTCCTAGTATGGTGGCGATGGTTGATGCCGAGAGGGCTATCACAATGGTGTTTTTGATAGCGCTTACCAACGAGTTTGACATGCCTCCATCAAAGAGGTTGGTATAGAGTTTTAGCGAGAATCCCGTCCAGTTACCCAATACCTTCGTCTCGGTGAATGAGAAGATGGCGATGATAAGAATCGGGGTGTAGAGGATTACTAGCAGCAACCATAAATACCCTTTGGCTAATATCTTTCTTGCGTTCATCGTTGTTCTTTGTTTTTCGGAGTACTCGGAATACTCTGTGTACCCTAATTGTCAATTATCAATTGTGAATTGTTAATTTATATAATTCCTCCATGGCTCACTTCCGACTCTTCGTCTCCACTGAAGAAACTGGTGATGCCGATAATGAGTAGCATGATGAGTGACAGAGCTGCGCCATAGTTCATCGTATCGCTCAACATGATATTCTCCTGAATGATGGAGCCAAAGAGGCGGATGTCGTTCATAGTCAGTAGCTCTGATATGGCGAAGGTTGATATTGTGGGTAAGAATACCATCATGATGCCGCTTACCACGCCAGGCATAGACAAGGGGAGTATCACTTTGAGGAATACGCGTAGCTGATTGGCTCCAAGGTCCTGCGCAGCTTCAATGAGGTTCTTGTCAATCTTCATCATCGTATTATAGATGGGATAGATCATGAAGGGCAAGAAATCATAGGTGAGACCGAATAGCAGTGCTCCCTCGCCAAGTGGTATGCCGGTAATGTCGAATAGAGACACGGTGGCTAGCGTACGGATGAGTATGTTGACCCACATGGGCAGGATGAAGAGTAATACCATCGTCTTTGAGCGGTTGTATTCCTTGTTGCTCAGTATATATGCTGCGGGGTAGCCTAGCAGTATGCATAGGAAAGTGGTGATGATGGCTATGGCTACAGAGTATACGAAGGTTTTGATGGCTTCGGGCTGTTCAATAAACTTGACGAAGTTGGCGACGGTAAAGTTTCCGCTGTAATCCATGAAGGCATATACGCCGATGAGTATCAGTGGCAATACCACTAATAATAGCAAGAATATCACGTAAGGGATTGCCCATGTGCTACGGCGCGATATGAATTTGATTAGCTTGTTCATTGGAGTAAAAAAATTAAAAGTTAAAAATTAAAACATGTGAGAATTGGAATATAAAAACGAAACTACGCACATCGCGATGCTCGTTGGATCATTGTCTTAATTTCAATTCTCAATTTTCAATTTTCAATTCTTAATTATCCTGATGTCTTCTGGCAAGATGTTGATACCCACCATATCACCATCGTCCCACACATCATTGGTGTCTACGTATAGGTAGTCGTCCTCGTCGGTTACGATGGTGAGGTGATAATGGTTGCCTTTATACAAGATGAGGCGTACGTCGCCCTCGAGCATACCATCTTCTTTGTCGTCGGTGAGTTCTATCTTGCCGAAATCCACTTCAACTTTCACCTCGGTGTCCTTTTCGAGTCCGTGAGGCATGCACTCGAAGGTGGCTCCCAGCATATCGATATGTGTGTCGTCTACTATGGTGGCCTCGAAGGTGTTGCATGTGCGCTCTTTTTTCATCACGTGGATGTCGGAAGGCTTGATGATAAGGCTTACCTCACTCTCGGGTTCAAAGGCATTGTAGTCCTGTACCATGAGTTCGTATCCATTGGGGAGCTGTACGGTCATTTCGTAGTGTACACCCTTGAAGATGCACGATGATACACGTCCGTGTAGCATGGCGTTTTCTGTGTGTGCCATGATGTAGATATCCTCAGGGCGTATTACCACGTCTACGGGAGCGTTGTTGCTAAAACCTTCGTCTACACATTTGAACTCCGTGTCCATGAATTTCACGAGTCTATCCTCTATCATGATGCCATTGAGAATATTGCTTTCGCCAATGAAGTCGGCCACGAAGCAGTTTTCCGGTTCGTTATATATATCGGTGGGTGTGCCTATCTGTTGTATTACGCCCTCACTCATCACCACGATGGTGTCGCTCAGTGTGAGCGCTTCTTCTTGGTCGTGTGTCACGTAGATGAAGGTGATGCCCAGTGTCTTGTGCATCTCTTTGAGTTCCATCTGCATGTCTTTGCGCATCTTCAGGTCTAGTGCTGCCAGGGGTTCGTCGAGCAGGAGCACTTGGGGCTGGTTTACGATGGCTCGTGCTATGGCTACGCGTTGCTGTTGTCCGCCCGAGAGGGAGTTTACGTCGCGATGCTCATAGTCTGTCATGCCCACCATCTTTAAGGCGCGGCGCACCTTGTTTTCTATGATGTTGGTCTTGATCTTCTTTAGCTTCAGACCGAATGCAATGTTGTCGTATACGTTGAGGTGTGGAAATAGTGCATAGCGCTGGAACACCGTGTTCATTGGTCGCTGATGCGGTGGTGTCTGTGTTATATCAGCACCTTCCAATAAGATTTCTCCCTCTGAGGCAGTCTCAAATCCTGACAAGATTCGTAGAAGGGTCGTCTTACCGCATCCCGAGGGACCAAGGATGGTGACGAACTCTCCCTTTCTGATGTATAAACTCACATCATCTAGCACTTGCTTGTCTCCGAACCATTTAGACACGTGCTTGATATCGATGATGTTACCACCGGGTTCTATTCTGTTTTCAGCCAATGCCGTACTTTATTACAAGGTAATACAACATAAATAATTAACCAATTCACAAAAATTAGGACAAAATTAGTGCAAGGCGAGTGAAAAACCAAATATTATTTGGATTTTTCCGAGCCGCAGCCTAATTTCTGTCTGCATAGCAGGCTAAATAGAGTGCAAGGCGAGTGAAAAACCAAATATATTTGGATTTTCTCGAGCAGCAGCTTAATTTCTGTCTGCATGGTGGGCTAATTTTTTTTTGTGTCTGCTAGTCGTGGGTGAGTCTATGGCCTACACATTGTTGCCGTAACATCCATGGCATTGTGTTATATAAACCAATCCAGCCCGAGCTGTTGCCCGGGCTGGATGCTTTGTCTCTGTGTTAATTATTCTATGGTGTTCAACTTCTTGTCTACGAGCATGGCGTCAATCATCTCAAGATTGAGCTCTCCGCTCTGTCGTGCCATGAAGGTGATTTCCACCAATGTGCCAGTGCCCTGGAGAGTAGGCTTGTTGCCGGTATTGACAAAGGTGGGATATAGAGCTTTCACACCATTTTTGTGCAGACGGTCGTAGGTGAGGTTCTCCATCTCCTTGTTGCCGGCTGTGGTGGTGTTTACGTAGGTGAGCAGGTTGGCATCGTAGGGGATGGCTACGCTCCATGCGTTCACCTCGTTGAGGTCGGTGCCACGGATAACGACCTTTACCTCTTCGCCCTCGCGGATGCTCTTGGGAGCGATGAGCTCGAGCTTACCTGAGAGCGTGCCCATGTCACGGGTGCTCACGCCTCCGCGTGTCATTACGCCTACGGTAGAGATGTCGTAGGCATCGATGAGGCCATTTTTGTTGATGTCACCGCCGCTGATGTAACCGTCAAAGTCGGCATCGCCAGCACGTAGTCCGGTATAGTTCATGTATGAGGTGAAGTCGTCCATGTCGATGCGGCCATCGTGGTTGATGTCGCCTTGCAAGATGGTCTCCGTGCCGGGTACTTTAAAGATATACATCTCACGCCCCGAACCGAAGTTGCCGCGAGCCTGGGTGATATCCATCTTTAAGTAGCGTGCGGGAGCCTTCTCTTCGAAGATGATAGTCTTCAC
>JAFOYZ010000152.1 GCA_017424485.1 Bacteroidaceae bacterium | reverse complement strand
CGATGAATATTCGGCATCGGCATCGGAGATTGTCACTGGTGCCATTCAAGACTGGGACCGCGGCATCGTAGTAGGTCGCCGCTCATTCGGCAAGGGACTGGTGCAGCGTCCGGTGCCTATGCCCGACGGTTCACTCATACGTCTCACTATAGCCCGTTATTATACGCCCTCGGGGCGTTGCATACAGAAGCCTTACGGCGAAGATATTGACTACCGCAAGGACCTGATGGACCGCTTCAATAAGGGCGAGCTGATGCATGCCGACAGCATACACTTCCCCGACTCGCTCAAGTATCAGACCAAGCAGCTGGCGCGCATCGTATATGGTGGCGGTGGTATCATGCCCGACCACTTCGTGCCGCTCGATACGCTGACATACACCAAGTATCACCGTGAGCTGACGGCCAAGGGAGCCATCGTCAGCACCAACCTCGCTGTACTGGACCGCTATCGCAAGGAGTATGAGAAACGCTATCCAGACTTTGAAGCTTACAACAAGCACTTTGAGGTGGACGACGCCATTCTCGATATACTGCGTGCCGAGGCTGATAAAGCGGGTGTGAAGCATGATGAGGAATTGTATCAAGCATCGCTCCCCTATATCAAGGTGCAACTCAAGGCGCTCATCGCACGCGATTTGTGGGATATGACACAGTTCTACGAGATATTTAATCGCACCGACGAGACGGTGATGAAGGGGCTGGAGATTATACAATCGAAGAATTTCTCGCTAGCTGGGAAAGAGGCAAGGTAAACAAAATAGGGGTCTCAGCTGAGACCCCTATTTTATGGAATACGATGTAGACTTATTTTTTGCTCTTTACCATATATTCATTGAATACGATACCCGCTACTATCAGTATCAAACCTATATAGGTGGTGGGTACAATTTGCTCGCCCAAGATGGTAGATACGAAGAAGAGCGAGAGGAAGGGTGATAGGTAGCATAGTTGGTTGATGAGTGCAGGATTAGTAGTCTTGCGTATGGCCAATCCGAAGCAGATGAAAGGAATGCCCATCTCGAATGCTCCCACATACATACCTGACAGGATACCCGGTAGGGTGTTAAGATTGACTCCTATCACCATGGCAATAGCCACTAGATATATGCTTCCGAAAAGAAAACTCATGAAGCAGGCTACGGTGGCATCGGCACGATCCTTGTTCTTATTGTTTACCATCCAATATGTGGCCCACAGAAAGGCGCTCATAATTCCCAATATGAGTCCGCTGGCAGAAATGGCAGTATCGCCTATCTGCTTTCCTCCGGCAGAGATGATGATAAGTCCGCCCAATGATACTAGCATACCTATGTATTTTTTTGCAGGGATGGCTTGTCGGGTGAACACGGCAAGTAGTATCACTAGCAATACAGGCCATATATAGTTGACGGGTTGTGCCACTTGGGCGGGAAGCAAGTCATATGATTTGAACAGCACCAGGTAGTATGCCATGGGGTTGAGTAGTCCGAGTAGGGCAAAGTAACCCCACATCCTGCGTGAGAGTGTCTTTACCTCGCCCCACTTGCGCTGTATGGTGAGTACAAGGGCAAAGATGATGAGCGAGGTGATGCTTGCTACCAGCAACATCTCGAAGTGAGTAAGATGGGTGAGAGCAATCTTAAAGGCTGTAGCTACGGTAGACCAGCTTAGCACAGCTGCCATAGCCAGGGCAATGGCTTTATTGTTTTCTTTCATGTCGGGAGTTTGTGTAATGTTTAGTGTTTTTTAAAGGGTTTATGGTTGAGGACTGACGATTGAGAGTCTATTATCCATAAACCATCAACCTAGCATAGCTAGCGCGCTGTTTTCTGCAGCTTCCATGATTTCGCGTTCGCCGGGTCCCTTATCGTTTATACCACAGAGGTGGAGTATGCCATGGATGATGGTGCGGTGCAGCTCCTCATCGTATTCGGTGGCAAACTGTTCGCTATTGCTTTTCACCGTGTCGAGGCTGATGAAGAGGTCGCCACTGATGACGTTGCCCTCGGTGTAGTCAAAGGTGATGATGTCGGTGTAGTAGTCGTGCTGCAAGAACTCGCGGTTGACCTCGAGGATGCGCTTGTCGTTACAGAAGATGTAGCTCACGTCGCCCACCTTCTTGCCATAGGTGGCGGCTACGGCGCGTATCCATGCTGTGGTCTCGCGCTTCTTGATAGATGGCATCACGGTGCCTTCGGTGTGGTAGGTAATCATGTTTGGTTAACTCTGAATTTTGAATTATGAATTATGTCAACTCGGAGACTTTGAGAACTCTCTGAGAAAACTATCCGAAGAACAGGTAACAGATGAATATGGCTGAGAGTATACCAGCGAGGTCGGCTAGAAGGCCGCAGGTGACGGCATGGCGTGTCTTGCGTATGCCCACACTGCCGAAGTATACAGCCAGGATATAGAACGTGGTGTCGGTAGCTCCCTGGAAGAGGCAGGCGAGGCGGCCTACGAAGGAGTCGGCGCCGTAGGTGGTCATGGCATCGACCATGAGTCCGCGTGCACCACTGCCGCTCAGTGGCTTCATTAGTGCGGTAGGCAGAGCACCTACGAATTCGGTGTCGCCACCTAATGTTGCTACACACCATGCAATACCGTCGATTAGAAAGTCCATAGCGCCAGAAGCGCGGAATACTCCAATAGCTACCAATATGGCCACAAGATAGGGAATAATGCGCACGGCGGTTTCGAAACCCTCCTTGGCCCCCTCAATGAAGGTGTCGTATACGTTGATCTTTTTTCTCATACCTGCTATGATGAAGCAAGTGATGATACTGAAAAGAAAGACATTGGCAAAAGTCGATGACACTACGTCCATCTGCTCGCGCGGCATGGCGCTGAAGCCCCAGATGATGAGAGCTACCAACGAACACAGGACGCCGATGAAAAGTAGTAGAGTGCGGTTGAACAGATTGATGCGTTGGTACAAACAGGTGACGATCAGGCCTACTATAGTGGAAAAGAAGGTAGCCAGTAAGATAGGTACAAATACATCGGTAGGCAGCGCGGCCCCCATCTGTGCACGGTATACCATCACGCTGATGGGCACGAGGGTCAGTCCCGACGTGTTGAGTACGAGGAACATGATCATTGGGTTGGTTGCCGTATCTTTCTTGGTGTTCAGTTCCTGCAGCTGCTCCATCGCCTTCAGTCCCATGGGGGTAGCCGCATTGTCGAGCCCCAGCATGTTGGCTGCAAAGTTCATGAAGATGGTGCCAGTGACAGGGTGTCCTTTGGGAATATCGGGAAAGATCTTTGAGAACACTGGAGCTAACCAACGAGCCACTACGTTGATCACTCCACCCTTTTCGCCTATACGCATGATGCCGAGCCAAAGAGAGAGCACACCCGTAAGCCCGAGCGAAATCTCAAATGCTGTCTTGGCCGATGAAAAGGTAGAGTTCATGATAGCGGGAAACACCTCTACGTCACCCATAAAAATGAGTCGTACAACTGCTACCGCAAAGGCCACGAGGAAGAAGGCTATCCAGATATAGTTGAGTACCATGGCTCGTTAATTGTAACTCTCTACTTGACGGAATAGACGATTCCAACGGATCTTGCCATCAAACCATCCACGATCTTTGTCGAGCGATAGCCAGATGAGTATAGGCTTACCTACGATGTGGTCTTCAGGCACGAAGCCCCAGAAACGTGAGTCGAGGCTGTTGTGGCGGTTGTCGCCTTGCATCCAATAGTAATCCATAGTGAAGGTATACTCGCTTGTCTCCTTACCATTGATATATATCTTGTCGTTGTGTACCTGTAGGTCATTTCCCTCATAGACAGCAATAGGACGCTCGTAGAAGGGAAGGTTGTCAATAGTAAGATTAATCGTCTCGCCACGTTTGGGAATCCAAAGTGGGCCATAGTTATCGACACTCCAGCCTGTGTACTTGTTTACGGGGTAAAGTCCTTGCCCTTGCTCCTCAATGATGGGGGTAATGTTTTCTACTATATCGGTGCGCTGTGCCAAAGTCTCGTAAGCCTTCTGAGTGAGAGGAAGATAATAGTAGGTACTATTGGCATTATGGTTAGCCAAATCTTCCTTGCTAATTCCCAGTTCGCGACGTAGCTTCTCGTTGATAGGACGCTTGGTGGTTACATAATAGCTATACTGCACGTTGTCAGGTTCCTTGTTGGGTACACCGTCGAGATAGATAATTTTATCCTTGATTCGCAATGTCTGTCCCGGCATGCCTACGCAACGTTTTACATAGTTTTCGCGACGGTCTACAGGACGCCAGTCGACCTTTCCAAACACTTCTGGATGATTGGCTATGTATTTGCGGCCTTTAGCTAGGAATTGCTCATAAACTTTGCGTTCATCGGCGGCGTTGAGGCTATCTGTCTGGGGATATAACCCATGGTTCAGTTCCACACTGATATCGCTTACCATCTTATAGAAATCGTTAGCGGCAAATTGTGGATTGCTCACAATGGTGTCGCCTGTGGGATAGTTGAATACGACTATATCGTTGAGTTCTATATTGCCCAATCCCTTGACGCGCTCATAGGGCCATTGGGGCCACTCGATATAGCTTTTTCCACCAGTAACCGGCATGGTATGTTGTGTGAGCGGCATGGTGAGCGGGGTATTGGGCTTTCTAGGGCCATATGATACCTTGCTCACGAAGAGGTAGTCGCCTACAAGCAGCGATTTCTCCAATGATGAGGTGGGGATGGTATAGTTCTGGAAAAAGTAGATATGTACGAAATACACGGCGACAAGGGCAAATACGATTGCGTCTACCCAACTCATTACATTGCGCACAAGACTACTCTTGGCCGTTTTCCACCATGTCCAAGGTATAAACTTGGTGATGTATGCATCGAAGATGAAAGGAACTACAATAAGTCCCCACCAACTTTTGATCCAAAGGAGGAAGAGAAGGTACAAGATAAATACAATACTAAACTTTATCCATTGCTTTGGAGCGGCTTTCTTTATTTTATTCATAGCTATATTATGTTATGAATATCTAGGCCTACATTTGTTTCTAGATGAGTCATCTATGGACTGTAGGCTTATTGATATAGTTAATTAAAATCAAACAAATTACTCATGCCAAGTAGGCCTTGATGTCCGGCCGTATATTCGGCAGCCAATACTGCTCCGAGAGCAAAGCCGCGACGGCTTTTGGCATCGTGAGTAATGGTGATGCTGTCGGCCTCTGATTCGTAGCATATGCTGTGTATGCCTGGCACCTCACTCTCGCGGATGGAGTTAATAGGCAGCTCTTCAGGAGTACACTCGGTAGTTCCACTTAGAGTCCCGTCGGCAGCAAGCAGTGTGCCAGGTACCCAACGTTCCTTGCGGTCGAGGTTCTCCAATATGCCCTCGGCCAATGTGATGGCTGTGCCGCTAGGTGCATCGAGCTTGTGTATATGGTGGGTCTCACTCATGCTAACGTCATACTCATCGAAGCGGTTCATAATCTTTGCCAGATACTTGTTTACTGCAGAGAATAGGGCTACGCCAAGGCTGAAATTGGACGACCAGAATAGGGTCTTGCCCTCTTGAGTGCACATATGACGTACCTCATCACCATGTTCGTCAATCCAACCCGTACTGCCAGATACTACCTTGACGCCGGCCGCAAATGATTTCATGTAGTTATTGTAGGCTACCTTGGGATTGGTAAACTCAATGGCCACATCGGCATTCCGAAATGCCTCAGAACCGAAATCTTCCTGATTGTCTATGTCTATGATGCAGACAATCTCATGGCCACGTTGAAGGGCAATCTGTTCTATCATTTTGCCCATCTTGCCATAGCCTATAAGCGCTATTTTCATTGTTCTTAGGATATGTTGTTGATACGATATGCAAAGATACAGCTTATTTTTGCTAATTGGTTTTAATTAACCGATTTTTTAAACTAATTTTGTGGCTGATTTATATAGATTGATATTATATGGAGAATAAGAGTTTATTGCAAAAATATGGCGCCTATGCCGTAGCATTGGTCCTTTTCATCGCTATTGCCTGCATCTATTGTTCGCCGGCCTTGGAAGGGAAAGTCATCCATTCGGGCGATAGCACTAGTGCTGCTGCCGCCGTACATGAATCGACTGAATATACTCGAAATACGGGTGACTACTCGTTTTGGACAGGTTCGATGTTTAGTGGTATGCCCAACTACCAGATTGGTGGCGGACACTATGAAGCCAATGATTGGTTGAAGCCTTTTCGTAAGATTATGCTTAAGGGGCATTGGAGTACTCCTTGGATATTCATAATCTTCTTCGTGTGCTTCTATATGCTAATGCGTGCATTCAGTATTAACAAGTGGCTGAGTATCGTAGGAGCATTGGCTACGGGATTCTCATCGTATTTCTTTATCATCGTGCAGGCTGGTCATAACTCTAAGACCTCATCTATTGCTCTCATCTCGGTTGTGGCTGCAGGCTTCTATCTCATCTACCGTAAGAGGTATGGTTGGGGTGTGGTGCTTACCATGTTGTTTACAGCTATAGGCTTCGGTAATCACCCGCAGATGTCGTACTACTTGTTTATGATGATCGGACTTTTCTTCTTTGCAGAGTTGTATATCCATATCAAAGAGAAACGATACAAGGATCTAGTCATGAGTTCGCTGCTTTTCTTTGGCTCGCTGATTGTAGGTTTGGGCACAGGAAGTTCTACCATCTTTGTGAATCAGGAGTATGCCGAGCAGACGATGCGTGGTGGACATTCTGATTTGAAGAAGACTACGGATGCCGAGAACAAGACAAAAGGTCTTGATCTCGACTATGCTACACAGTGGAGCTACGGCATTGACGAGTCCTTGTCATTTATCATTCCTGGAGTGATGGGTGGTGCGTCGAGCTATGATGTGGGTACCGATTCAGAACTCTATAAGTCACTTGTCAAGCATGGTGTTCCCCGCAACTCTGCAGCCCAGTTCTGCTCAGGTGTGCCACTCTATTGGGGCGACCAACCTTTCACGGCAGGTAACGTATACATGGGTGCTATCGTATGCTTCCTCTTTGTGCTGGGATTGCTCATTGTCAAAGGACCCTACAAATGGGCTATATTAGCAGCAACGCTATTTTCCGTGTTCCTTGCTTGGGGACATAACTTTATGCCTCTTACAGAGTTCTTCTTTAAATATTTCCCCTTGTACAATAAATTCCGTGCGGTGTCATCTATCCTTATTGTGGCTGAAATAACTATGCCGCTGCTTGGTTTCCTTGCTGTAAAAGTGCTTATGGATGGTTCTATTACAAAGGAGAAAGCCATTAGGAATATCTACACAGCAGCAGGTATAACTGCAGGTTTGTGCCTTTTCATCGCACTATTTGGTAGCATGGTGTTTGATTTCCATGCTCCTGTAGATGCTAGTTTGGCATCACTTCCCGACTTTGCTTATCAAGGAATTTTGGATGAACGTGCGTCGTTAATGAGGAGCGATGCCTTGCGTTCGTTCCTTTTTATCGTCTTGGCTGCCGCTACGCTTTGGGTGTTCATGAAGGGATGGCTCAAATGGAGCTATATGGTGGCTATTTTGGGTGTGTTGGTGTTGGCTGATATGTGGCCTGTAAACAAGCGTTATCTCAATGATAGCCATTTCGTGACGAAAAAGAACAATACTGCTGCGTTCCAGATGTTACCTTATGAGAAGCAGATTTTGCAAGATGAGGACCCGCATTTCAGAGTGCTGAATCTCGCCACAAACACATTTAATGATGCGCGCACATCCTATTATCTGAAGTCTATAGGTGGATATAGTGCTGCCAAGCTACGTCGTTATCAAGACTTAATAGACGAGCATATCTCAAAGATGAATATGAATGTTATTGGCATGCTCAATGCCAAGTATTTCATTGTTCCCGATCGGAAGAGTGGACAGGCCATGGTACAGCGAAATCCTTACGCTATGGGCAATGCTTGGTTTGTTGATACGTTGCAGGTCGTGAATACACCCAATGAGGAGAGCGAAGCACTCAACCATATTAATATGCATACCACAGCGGTGCTTGACAAGGAATTTGAAGCGTATGTACAGGACTTCACTCCTGGTAGAGACTCTACGGCATCGGTACACCTCACGAAGTATACACCTCGCTATCTTGACTATGAGTATACGGCAAGCAAGCCTGGCACTATTGTATTTTCGGAAATTTACTATCCATATGGTTGGAAAGCTACTGTTGATGGCAATCCTGCAGATATCTATAGAGTCAACTATATGTTGCGCGCTATCAATGTGCCTGCAGGCAAGCATACGATACACATGGAGTTTGCTCCCGATAGTGTGAAGAAGGGAGATACCATAGCCATGATATGCATCTTTATCATGTATGCCTCTATACTCCTTATCATTGCACTTTCCATATATCATGCAGTGCGTAGGCAGAAGATGAAAGAATAATCTACAATAAAATTAATTTAATAGGGAATAGAAATAAAATAAAACTAAAAATATGGAATATAATTTCAGAGACATCGAGAAGAAATGGCAGCAGCGATGGGTGGACAATAAGACCTATCGCGTGACCGAAGACCCGGAGAAGAAGAAGTTCTATGTGCTCAACATGTTCCCTTACCCCTCAGGTGCGGGACTTCACGTGGGACATCCGCTCGGATACATAGCTTCAGACATCTATGCCCGCTACAAGCGTTCGCAGGGCTACAACGTGCTCAACCCCATGGGGTATGATGCTTACGGACTCCCTGCCGAGCAATATGCCATACAGACCGGCCAACACCCTGCCATCACTACGGTGCAGAACATTGCCCGCTACCGTGAACAGTTGGATAAGATTGGTTTCTGCTTCGACTGGGACCGTGAAATACGCACATGCGACTCAGAGTATTATCAGTGGACCCAGTGGGCCTTCGTCAAGATGTTTGGCTCATACTACGACAACGCCCAAGGCAAGGCAATGCCCATTG
>JAFOYZ010000151.1 GCA_017424485.1 Bacteroidaceae bacterium | reverse complement strand
GGGTCATCAATAACTGCAAATTGTACTATACGGCCAAATTCAATCTTGCGGGTTGAAACACGCATCACTCCATTATCGAAACGTATCAATGGAACGTACTTCTCGAATGAGTAATAAATCTTAGATCCTCCCGTAAGCTCTATCATCAGGCACTTGGCCGGGAAAGCCGAGGCACAGATGAGGAGAAGGAGCGCAAGACACAAAGAACGACGCATAGGCAAGATGTTAATTCATAATTAAGAATTTAGAATTCAACTCCGTTCCCTTGAACTTGACTTCGTAGGGATATTGGCGATTGGGCTCACGATTGCGCCAAGTAAGCATCTTATGTTCGTGTGGAGCACCCATTACAACTAGATAGAGATGTTCAACTTCTTGTCCACGAGGCATTTTCATCTCAGCCTTGCCTGCGCTCACAGGAGTACCATAGTGTGCCTTGCCATCAGATGTTACTGCTACAAAGGCATAGCGAAGCGGAGTATCGGTTTTAATGGTAGCACTAACCTTCTTGCCTGCCTTGACTGGCTGCAAACGTATAGCACTGAAGCCATAATCCTCGGGTAGTACTTCGTCGGCCGGACTATAGTAACCCTTCACACTAGGCTTCATGGGCGTATCAAAAGTGCAAGCATAACGGCGAGTCTCATCCCAAGCATGACCAAGATCAAGCGTAACAATATGTTGGCAAGCATCAATCATCTCATCGCAGAACTGCTCTTGAGTGAGGCCATAGAGACGCTTATATGTGATCACGGGGTCCTCGCCACGCTTACCTGCACGATAAAGGTCGCCAATACATGTCTTGCCGCGCTTCATGGCCCAGTATTGGAGCACATAGGGAGAGCGATAGATATTCTCACCATCGAGATAAGCCTTATGTATAGCCTTGCTGTAAGCTGTAAAATGGTAGTTCTCATCAGTGAGCCAATCGGGGTTGACAAGCCAAAGCATCCACTGGCTGGTCATCTCATAGAATCCCGAGCCGCCCCACGCATCTCCTACACTATCGGCAGGTATTTGCAGTTGGAACGAATGGCCCAACTCATGTGCCATACAATTGAGTTTGTTATCCTGTATACGATTGGGAGCAACCCACAAAGCACCGATAAAATTATCATAGGTACCACCATAAGCGGTGCCATCGAGCGAGTAGTTGAGCATCACCATCATCTTGTACTTGTCGGCTTTGGAACCTGGGAGTGTAAAGCGCAAGGTATCGCGATAGTAGGCATAGAATGATTCTATTCGCTCTTTGAGGTTATCCAAATCAACCTTCATAGGCTTGCCCTCAAGCATAGGGGGATTGCTGAGGTCGTGACCAAATCCCTTCTCCCAGAAAAACACGAGGTTTTCTGTCTGAGCAGAGCGTTTCCAACTCCAACGGCTATTATCATCATCGAGATCATAGCAACGGATTGAGTCGGGCAAGAACACCTGCTTTTGGGCTATAGCAGATATGTTGAGCCCAACCAATGTCAATAGCAATAGATATTTCTTCATCATATTATCTTACTTTATCGTAGTTCCTTCCACCTTTATCTGATAAGGCAACTGATGGTCAGTGGCCTCTTCCTCATCCCATGGGCATTGGAAATACTTGGTAGGAGCACCCTGAACGACTACCCACAGATAGCGCAAGTTCTCGGGCACGATAAAGGTAGCTGTACCCTCGGCTGAAGGTGTAGCCAGATTCATCTCACCATAGACACGAGTATTGTCCCATTTGATACCGACGAAGCCATAGGCCAACTGCTCATGACCAGCCACTGCTGTATTATTATAAGTAGTAACAGTACCCACCTTATTGCCATCACCATCGACCTGCTTGCCGGCATCACCTGTAGCCAAAGCAGAACCTGCAGACAAAGACTTGATAGTAACCTTCACCTCAGTACCCACCTCGGGCAATGTCAGAGGAATGGCATTGAAGCCCGTAGGCTGCGGACAACTTGAGTATGCTACCTGTTTCCATCCATCGGAAAGGTTAACCAAAGAGGTCTTATAATTGGAATATTTACCCATCACGTAACTACGAATCTGATCAAAGTCGAACGTTGTTGCCTTCTGAGCATATTCAAAATACTGCTTCAAAAACTCATTATAGTCATTTCCACAGAACAAACGCATATAAGCCTGCGACGCATCCTCCGGATAATAGCTTTCATTCCATATGCGTCCAAGCGCAGACATGCCATTCTTCTCGGTCCAATAATACTGTAGCCAATAGCTGGCATAGCGCATCCACTCATGTTCAAAATGACGATGATAATTTTTCATCCATACATCAAAGTGGTAGCTATTGATAGCCTCAGCAGGATAGTCTTGATGAGCTTGCCACTGAGCACATTGTTCCCAAAAGCCACAGCCTCCATTACTATTGGGATAACCATAGCGGAAGCCCGAGCGAAAGTCATTGGCCTTGCCACGATAAATATTGTCGCAATAGGTCTGATACTGAAACGAATGTCCTATCTCATGAGCAATCGTAGAACCTACAGGCTGACAAGTGCTGGGATTGACCCACAAGGCTCCCACCTTATTGTCATAGCCCGAACCTGTAGCCAGCCATTCGGTCTGATACAAGAGATAGATCATCATCTTGTAGGTATCGAGTTGCGACTTGTTGTCACCTGTAACGACCATGCCCAATTCCTCCACATTGGTGGTGTAGAACTTCTCGGCCTTGAGAAGCAGATCATCAATATTAACACGCATATTCGCAGGGACGGTAGAGGCATTGGGGTCGTCACCGAAGCGGCTGTCCCAGAACACCACGAAATGCTCTGACTCCTTGCTATGCTTGAACGACCACTTGGCATTGGGATCGGTATAATCGTTATTGTAGCTATTGTCTGAAGTGCGAGGTTTCCACAAGATGCGGCCAGGATCGCCGATGATAAGTGCTGCGCCATCAGTTCCAGTCATACCCGACAGACGATAGTCTGCATAGCCATTATCAAAAGATGTGGAGTAGCGTCGTATCACAGGCATGGTGCCACGAGCACGAAATTCTATAGAGTCATACTCGGAGATATCCATTACAAATTTGTTAGCCTTGAAACGATTGTCGTAACGGACCCAAAGAGAGTCTTGGGCATGCATGCTAAGTATGCCATACAAACAGAATAGAGCGGTAAGTATCTTTGTTTTCATAGTCATTCCGTATTTATTATTTGACAACCATTTTCTTGCCACTCATGATATATAACCCTTTGGGAAGATCCTCGGTAGAAGCCGCGTTCTTGCGAACAAGGCGTCCGTCCAAGCTATAGATGTCGGCCACTTCAGGCACCTCAACGGGCTTCACCTCGTCAATCACCTCGGTATCTATAAAGAAACGAATCTCACGTACTCGAGAAAGCAGCATAGAGCGTCCTCCAATGACAAGACGTTTATCCTCCATATATGCCTTTGGTCCCCAAAAATCATCCGCATCATACAACGATACCGTAACCTCCTGATTATTGGTGCGCACGGCTGTCATCTTCAGCACTTTCACCTCCTCTTGCGCCAATGCAGAGAAGGAGAATGCAGCCAAACAAACTACTAATAACAATAATCTCTTCATATTTTCAACGATTATTATACCTATGAAAAAAAATTATCACGCCTATGAAAAAAGTTTTTCGTACCTATGATAAAACTTTATCACAGGTGTGACACGAATTTATTCTTCCATGCCAATCTCACCGTTCCACTGAAGATACCAGTTGGCAGGTTCGTACAGATCCTTTGCAATAAAGGATTTCATTTCATCCACCTTGGCTGCTCCACGACGTGCATACACACGGTCGGCAAGATAAGCAGGTTCACCACGACGCAATGCCACACGCATCAGGTCATAGTAACGGTGACCCTCGAAAGCAAACTCCAATGCCTCTTCATCGACAATCAAGTCCTCAACCTTTTCAATCTGATAAGCCAGACGTGCATCAGGTGTAAGCGTAGAGTCATCGGGGAATACATAGTATTCATTGTATTCAGTCCAGCCAGAACCTTTAGAGTGGATACCCATCGTATTCTCTGTGGTCATCTCAACAGCCGTGCGCAATACATACTGGTTGTTGGGGAAGTTGAACTGACTAACCCAAGCCGAGTCTGCTGCCGTAGTGCAATAGGGAAGCACCTCAGAGGCAATAACACTATTGTTGACACCCTTGCTCAATATCTGGAAAGCAAAGCGCGGATAGCCTGCACGATTGAGTGCCTCGGCCAGACGCAAATATACCATCGTACGACGATAGAGATGCACGTTGCGTGAAGAATACTTGTCATTGACTCTTACTGGTAGACGCATACCGTCCTGTTCATAGTAGCGAGTACTCATAAAAGTACTATTCAGACGCAAGTCACCACGATCCATGCCTTCGAGAGTAGCAGGGGCATAGATAACATCAGAGGAGTTGGTCAGGTGACAATAGACCTGTGATGCTGACAAATCTGCCAGACTCTGCGAATAGGTGATAGAGGGTCTATTGTTGTTGTTCTGCGTAGGATTAAAATAATCATTCAGACGACTATACTGGTTCTCCGAAGGAATAGAGTCACCAGGAAACATCGTGATAAGTTCTGAGGTAGAGCTATACACCTCACCTGAGCCCGAAGAGAACAAGCTTTTACCACGCCAATTAATCTCATCACGAGACCACTGAATCAACGATGTTGTCAGCGGATAACCTACATTCACACCATTGCGTGTATTCAAGTAATTGTAGTAACACAAAGCTGCCTGTTTATAATTGCCAGCCCAAAGGTTGAGGTCACCAAGTAAAACATACATAGGGAAATAGAAGAGGCGCGAATCGGTGTTACGAATCGTACCATAGCTCGGCACCTCCATTGTCTCTAATCCTTGCAAGTCATTAATAAAATACTCACAAATCTCTTCGATGCCATACTGAGGGTAGTCACGCTCTGCTTCTTCTTGAGTCAGAATAGGCTCAGTCACGAAGGGTACTTGACCATAATTGAGAGCAAGTTGCAAGTAAGTCCACGCTCGATAAGCCTTGATTACAGCATACTCCTTGCGGAAAACATATTCATTGCGATTGTTCTTCATGTCAATGTCAACATTGGCCAAGAAGTAGTTGCAGTTGTTGATGACCGCATAGTAGTCGCGAGGAGAGTTATAGGCATTCTCATCGCTGACATTAAACATGGCAATCTCCAAGAGGTCCGAAGAGGTGACATCGGTCACATCTGCCAAGTCGCCACGAAGTTCACCCAACAGGATGGTTCTGTCAGAAAGACTCTGCAGTTTATACAACACACCTATCACCGAGTAGAGCGTGTCGGAAGGAGAGTCCAACTTGTTGTCAGAGAAGTGCGAGGACTCCGTATCCAGGAAGTCCTGACAGCCCGACATCGAGGGCACAAGAATCAGTGCAGAGAGCAGCAAGGCAGCATAACGCTTGCAGCATCCAGTGAGTATATCGATTGTTCGTTTCATACTTATATATATAAGGATAGGATTAGAGATTAATTTTTATACCAGCAACAATACTGCGGCTCTGCGAGAGCTGACCGAGGTCGATACCCTGACCAATGACACTGGACGTAGCCGCAAACTCGGGATCACTGCCCAAGTACTTAGAGAGTGTAAACACATTGTTAGCCTGCACCCAGAACTGGAAGCCCTGAATAAAGGTAGAGTTGACAGGCAAGTTATAGCTGAGTGTTGCAGATTTCAAGCGCAAGTAGCTACCATCCTCAATCCAACGGTCGCTGAAGCGAGCATTGCCCATAGGATCCTGGAAGGTAGCGCGAGGCATTGAGGTCTGCTGCCCCTCTGCTTGCCAACGGTGTAGCATCGCTGTAGTCTGGTTCATGAAGCGGTTACCACCCTCAAGCTGGCTGCGCATATAGTTGTATACATCGTTGCCCAGGCTATAGTTGAAGTTGACATCCAAGCGGAAGCGCTTGTAACTCATCGCACTGTACAGGTTACCATAGATATCAGGATTAGGGTCACCGATGACTACCATATCCTTGGCATCAATAGCACCATCCTCATGATTGTCCTTGAAGATGACATCGCCAGCGCCAAAGGGCTTCTTGTCCACACCATTCTCGGCCAAGATATAGAGTCCCGACTCAGCAGCCTCTTCGCTCGTAGCAAAGACTCCCTCAGTCTGATAACCATAGAAGAGATTGGCTGCCTGCCCTACCTCAGTACGGATGGTAGCACCATAGAGCTGTGTATCCATAAAGGTTTTATTGTCGGCAAGACGAGTAATCTCATTCTTATAATGGCCGGCACTTACACCCACTTCCCACTGGAAATTCTTGGTAGCTATGAGCTTGCCCACTACAGATGCGTCGAAGCCTCTGTTGCTGAGTGCACCGCCATTACTCCAATTATACTCCAAGCCAGAGAGGAATCCCAAAGACTGGAAGGTGAGCAGATTATCCGTGTTGCTAAAGAAGCCGTTCAGGCGGAGTGAGAGGCGATTCTTCAGCAGATTGGTCTCCAAGCCCACATTAAAGCGACGGGTAATCTCGGCCTGCAACTCTGAATTACCGATATTATCGAAAGCGATACCAGATATGCTATTCATAAACTTGAATGCACGGAAGTAACTGCGAGCAGCATAGTAATCGATGTCATCGTTTCCGCTTACATCATAGCCTGCAGAGAGACGCAGATAGTCAATAGGCTCTACACCTGCCATCCACGCTTCATTGCTTACAACCCAAGCACCTTGAGCGCCGTAGAACATGGCCCAAGGAGCACCGAATGCCTTGATGCTGTTGATGGCATCTGTTCCAAAGCGTGAAGAGGTCTCGGCAGTAGCATTGAGCTGGAGGTAGTAGCGCTGGAGGTAATTGTACTCACCCTGTGCATACCAAGCCCAAGAGTTCCATTTGTCATCAGAACCTCCATTGTTAGCATTGAGCAGTGATGAACTCATAAATGGAGTCTTGTCATTACCTGTATTATAACCCACCTGCGTATTGAGCGAGTAGCTCTCCATCTGTACACGTGCACCACCAAACACATGCCAGTCATGTGCGCCATAGCGATTGCTCCAGTCAAGACGTGTGTCTGAGAACATGGAACCTTGGTGCGAAGCTAGTGCACGGGTCTCATTGTCACGATAGGCACTCACACTAGCCACATAGTAGCTAGGTACACCATTCATGGGCACATAATAGTTTTCCGAGGTATTTACCAGATTATAGGAGAAGTGTTCGCTCAGTGCCAAATGCTTGTTGAACTGATACTTGGGGGTTACCGAGATATTCAGCATCGAATTCTCATAGTAGTTCTTGTTCTGAGCATTACCATAGTCATTGACTGCAATAGGATTGGCCAATTTATAGTTGTAGTTATTGTACTTTGACAAAGCCTCATCAAGGTAACTCTCATCGTTCACATCAATAAAACTATTAGAGAGCACACCATCAGAATAGGTATAAGGACTGAGCATAGGACTCTTCACATAGGCCAGGAAGCCAGGTGCGGTTGAGGTGCCTTCGCTATAGTCAAGTGTGGCACCATCGTTACGCAAGTTGCGCGACAGCTTGGCAAATGAGATATCGAAGCGGGCATCAAACTTGTCGGTAAACTCAATATCCGTATTGAATCGGATATTGATACGGTCCATGTCATTACCCACCAGTGTGCTCTGCTTGTCCACATAGCCCAAAGAGAGATTATAATTGGCCACATCGTCACCACCGCTAACGTTGATATTATAGTTCTGACTGATAGCCGTGCGATATACATACTGCTTCCAATCCGTATTGTTGTGATACTGGGGATAGTAATAATAGGAAGGATTCTCATTGAGGAACTTGAAATCCTTGATGGTAGTGTTAGTCGTAGCCAGGAGATCCGAGGCATAGCTCTTATACTGCGTAGCATCCATCATTTCCAAGAACTTGGGCTCAAACGTGACACCCGATGACACACTGGCAGTAATGCGTGTAGCCATAGTCTTGTTGCGGCGTGTCTCTATCAAGATAACACCATTTCCACCTTTGGCACCATAAAGCGCTGTACCGTTGCGCAGCACAGTCACCTTCTCAATGTCGTTCGGATTAACGTTAGACAGGATGTTATTATAGAACCCCTGATGAAGCATCTGACGATTATACTGCTGGTCTACAATAACGCCATCAATGACAATCAGCGGTTGGGCGTTCACATTGAGCGAGTTGAGGCCATTCATGAACATGACACTACCTATACCAGCTGTACCACTACGAGATATAGTGTGCACCGCGGCACCAGCCTGCTTCTGAATCTCCTCTTCTATTGAGACTGCATCCGAATAGTCGAAATCACGAACAGCCTGTATACCCAACATATTGTTGCGCTCTATATACTCGTCAGCAAAAGTCTCTGGGTAGAGATACGAGGTTTTCACCTGCTCATCCTCGGCTACACCTACCAAAATGCCATTCATATTGGGAGCCGAGATATACAGCTGACTAGCGATAAGAGGAAGGTCCAATGTATATGAACCATCTGCTGTAGTAAATGTACTGTAACCATCCAAAGCAGCAGCACTAACCAATACACCAGGTATGGGCTGATGTGTAGCTCCATTCAAGACGACGCCTTTTACCACACGGGTCGGCAGTTGCTTACCTACCTTCAACACGTTAACATCTGTCGATTGCTGCTCACTACTTGTATCCTGTGCCATGACGGGGAGCGACATCAGCAAGCAGGCAGACAAACTATATATTATATAATTCTTCATATCGTATGACTTTAATATACCATCTATTATCATTATTCTTCAGTCATCTCATCCACATGCGGTTTCAGTATGATGCAATCCAAATGCATCGTATTAGAATACTGTGTAGTCTTGTCACGAGTCACCTGGCTCAATATCTGCAAATTTACCACAGGCTCGGCAACACCATAAGCTGAAGTGGGGAATACAATATTCGAGCCCACTAGAATAGTATCGACGCATCCTGGAGTAGAATCTGTTACAGACAATCGCTTGGTCTGTGTCTTTCCATCGAGATTATTAAATGTCAGGATGCTACGGAAACGATTAGGCAGGCGATCCTCTGCAGTAGCATACTTATTGTATGCCTCAACCGGTGCTGTCACCACATAGATATCATAAGCTATATTAGACAATGTACCAGGAATAGAGAAGGTCACCTTCGGAGCGGGGAACTTATCTGGGTCTTCAGAAGTATTTTTGGGAATGACATCAACATAGGCATTACCCGATATCTTGTTATAATAGAGCGTATCTGACACGCTGACAGTACGGATAGTTAGCGGTGTTTCACACTCCAACAGGCTCTTCTGATTGAACAGGTTCTCGGCCTCCACCTTAATGGTTTGCAAGAAGGTCTTCGACTTATCTATATTGAATGTCTCAGCCTTACGTACATGACCATTGCTACATATAATATCTTCTGTTCCATCAAATATACCACCCGCTTCAAACGGTTTGTAATAAATACCCTTAGGCTCGGCATTTTGCAACAAACGCATTTGCGCTGAGGGCGCGATGGTAGAAACTGCCGAATCTTGGAATGCCTTATCAGAGTTGTCCGTCTTATTAAAGAATGTACCCATCAGGATGGCCATCTTTGCATTGGTTTCCTGGAGTGAGTCTGCAGCCGCCAACGAGTTATCATAAACGAAATATTCACGATACTCATTATAGAGTTCAGTCCAAACCTCATTAGTGGGAGCAAGCATCCAATAGATACTATCCTCTGAATTGATATATCCATACTGGCTGAGGAAACTGTTACGAAGTACCACTACCGAGTCAAGGTATACGGTCTCACCATCGACAATACCGCCAGCCACACTCTGATTGGGGTCAAAGTCATATACGCTGTAGCTATTGATAAAGTTGTAAACGCTATCCAATTCTGAGTCAAGTCCCAGGTACTCGAACACATTAGGGAAATAGTCTACCTGACCATTCAGTGTGTAGAGCACACCGTTGCTATGCAGTTCGTTAGAAACGCCAAAGGCTTTGCCGCCAATACTTGTCTGAGTAAGCACCTGATACTTACCGTTCATCATAGAGATGGAGTCATTGGTCATTGACGACACCGACTGACGATACAAGGCAATATGATTGTGTACAAACTGTGTAATCACCCTATTGTCGTTTGTTTTCACTCCCTGACTCTTCTGAAGAGTATAGTTCTCTATCAAGCTATCGGCCTCTGCAAGTGAGAGATAATCATTCGTAGGTGCAAATACCGAATAGGTCTGGCTACCATTAAGCACGATATCATATTCACATGCATCTATCACCTTGGCAAAGTGGCTCAGTTCACTGCGCGAAGAGATCTCCTCCCACAACGTATTGCCACCGGCAGCCTCTTGACGATAGTGTTGCTCCCACGTATCGGTACATGCAGTACCAAGAGATAAGAGCAATGCGGCACCTATACCATATATATATTTATTTTTCATAATCATTCTGTTTCAATAGTTCCTCATTCGATTACAACATATCCTCCATAGCGCCCTCGTCGGTCACACCATATACACTCTTGGGGACCAGTTCGATATAGTCGAGCATAAACTCATTGTCATTACCCTTCTTTGATGATACGCTGCGCACACGCAAGAAGTGATCCTCGTTCGGGTCGATATGTACTGTACACAACACACGGCGGAAGGTGCGAAGCTGTGTCGCAAAAACCACACGGTTGGTTGTACCCATATCGAAGCGATAGCCACCGGCAGCACCACGGTAATAGCCCTTGTTCTTCAATGCCTTCTGGTCGGCAGCCAAGTTTTGAGCCGACATGGTGGTATAGTTGGCCACCCAATCAGCACCCAAAATAGAGGGGTCGTCCAGAGTCTTTGTCATATCCAAAGGAATACCCTGGGGTTCATTATCGAAGTATACCTGAGCAATACCACGAGTAGGCTCAGCAGCATAGCCCAAGCGAATCTGCCACTCACCTTCGTAAGGTACAGGAGGAAGTTTGAAGGTTATATCATAGTTACCGAACATATTCATCTCATCACCTTCGTAGCTATCATAGAAGCTATGAGGACGGCGATATACGAAAAGTCCATTCACCTTCACGTTCTTCAAATATCCGTCGGGGAAATAGTAGTTACGGCCATACTTACCGGTTTCATCGTACTCAGGGTCGTTCACTGTGGGGTCAGTACCGTTCTGACGGATGTTCATTGTCATCAGCTCAGGGAATATGGTGGCCATATCCATACGAATACGACAGTTATGTATCACATCACGTGTAGTCTCTGAGAATGCAAGCAAATCATCCACATAGAAGTAACGTCCATTGATGGCAGCATTGGCATATTCATTTTCAACAGTCTGACTGATCATTGCACCCTTAAACTGATACTCATCATCATATCTACGATTGATGTAACGCTCACCCAAGGCACTACCGCCACCATACTTCAGCACTGTCAACTTTTCTACTCTTATCATGGTGTGAGGGAGCAAAGTCTCATACCAGTCGATAGGATTCATGACGGTAGTCTGGATACCAATATCGTTACGTGGTGTCAACAAGTTCCAACCGATCACGTCTCTGTCAAGGATATGATATGCCACAAGGCGATTGAGCGGGTTCTTTCTATTCACCAAGGCTTCGGGGATCGTATCGTAATAACTTTCTCCTGCATCAGCATATACAGCGCCATATATCTCTGCTGCCTTATCGTACAGATCCTTCCAATTTTCTATGCCATACTTCTCCTTCAGCACCTTATCGGTGGGGACAAAAGCTGTAAAGCCCTGTTTTTTCTCATCCGGTGCTGTAGCAGTCTCACGGTTTACGTGAGAGGTATATTTCACACGCTCATAATCCTTAGGATTGTAATTCGGGTCTCTATAAGCATACAATGAGTCTATCAACTTGGTTCTATTCAGAGCCTCCACAAAGATTGAGATGGTAGGATTTTCCATCAGCACGTCGGGCAACATACGGCTACTACTCTTGAGCACACCGCTTACAGGCTGCACGATACCATTCTCCACCTCTTCGTCCTGTGTAGCAAAGAGGATATGAGCTGAGCGGTTGAGATACACCACCGCATTGCTGTTGCTGTCAACGCCGTGAGTGATTTCAATGTAACAGCGGTTCATATTAGCTGTGGTCAGTGTACCATCGGCCATGTCAGCTACCTCATAAATGTTCTTCACCAGGTGAGTACGTGCTATCGTATCACAATCTTCATCGGTAAGTTCATCAATGGAGCTAAGTCCTCTATCGCTCAGATAAGCCTTGAATGCATCATTGTGAGGAGCAAAACAGGTGTAATGTCCGTACACCGACAGAGGCTCAAACAACTCGGCACGCTTCAAGATAGCAGTAAAGTCACTATACTGTTCTCTAGACTCAAGGTACTCGCTCATCATCTCGCCAGTAAATGTATAATAGTTAGATGTGTCCACATCATTGCAACTATAGAAGATGCCTGATGCCAACACTAACTGCAGCAACAATAAAGCGATATTTTTTCCTTTACGTTTCATAGTATTTCGTCTATATCATTGATTAGTTATTTCGTCATGGTATTCTCGTATGAACCTTCATCTTCGGTCGGATAAGCAGGGTTCTGCTTGAGGTTAGGATTTACCTGAAGTTCCTCCTTATTATATGGCCAATACAAGCCATCCATACGTGAGAGTTTACTCTGTACTACACTGGCATTGTCTGAGCCCTTGCGTGTAACTTGAGCTATCAGATAGCTGGTATTACCTTCACGCTCGGCACGACGCACGAGATCAAACCATCGCTTGCCTTCGAACATCAGTTCACGATTACGTTCATCGAGGATGAGGTTGGTCATCTGCGATTTGCTACTAAACTCTCCGTAGGAAATACCACCTTCAGTAGTAGCAAAGCTAGAGCGGCTATTTACCACATTGACAATTTCAAAAGCTCCACGGAGCAATGAGTCGCGCACAACAGCTGCATTATCAGTCGTGTCATTTTCATCGATCAGCTGCACCATAGCCTCAGCCTTCATCAGCATCACATCGGTCAGGCGATATACAATCCAGTTTGCATAGCAGTTTTTAGAGGTATATTTACTACCATAGGTTGCAGTAGGAGTAGATGCTGAAGCATTCACATTACTACTGTTCGAAGCATACTTATTGATACCATAAGTAGTACCTGTCGACTGCATATTCTCATAATAGCGACTATCATACTTGTGGGCATACACATTCGGTTTGTCCAAAGTCATGTCGGTAGTGATAAACTCTGCTGGCTTCACGATACCGGGATATGTCTCTTGGCTACCATAGTAGTAGCTCACTGCACCATTGGATGGCATAGCCTCATCAGACGAATAATTTAGTTCCAAGATACTCTCACGACTATTTCCCGAACCGAATATTGCGGTATATGCATTGCCATAATAGCTGCTCTGCCTATCAGATATCAGCGGATAGCCACCAATCATCTGGTCTTCCTGACTGGCATTTCCAGCCAGTTTGTCGAGCACCTTCTGATAGTCTGCAGTTTTGGCATCAATCACGAGATCGGCATAGTGAATCGCCGACTCATAATCATGCTGCCACAGATACAAGTCACACAACAGCGCATGGATAGCATCCTGAGTTATACGGCCTGTCTGATAATTCAGTTTATTGGCCGGATACTTCTTCACTGCATAGGACTTAACAGCCTCCAAATCTGTAATCAGTGAGTCGAGCACATCATAGAAGGGTGTTGCAGGCAATGCCATCTCTTGCGTATCATCAATGAATGGCTGTGTCACATAGGGTACATCACGGAATGCACGAATCAGGTAGAAATAGCACAAGGCACGAATAGCCGACACCTCAGCAATTGTTGCCTGCAGTTCGCTGGTTGTAAAGGTCGGATCCTTCTCTGCTACGCCAGGGGCATAATGCAGTACTGTATTACATGTATTGATAATATTATAGTAGGCATCCCAATTGGTGAATGTATTGTCCGACTTGATGTTCTCCTTGAACACATTCTCCAGACTCTCATTACCACTAATATTGGTACCACCTATTATATTATCAGAACGGAACTCACCCCAGGCCATCATACGCTCCACTACCTCCTGAGACTGTAGTGAGGCATAACAGCCAGCCACGATATTCTCCACATCGCTCTTTTCATTCCAGAAGTTTTCCAAAATAATCTCGTTCAAAGGTTCCAAATCAAGGAAATCACCACATGAAGTAAAAGTGAATCCCATGCAACCTATCAGTCCTATAATCAATTTTCTTTTCATAGCCTTCATTTTAGAAATCAACCGACAAACCCAATGTAAACGACTTCGCACGCGGTGTCTGTCCACCATCCGATGCAACGCCATAGCCACCATACCCCACTTCGGGGTCTACACCTTTATAACGTGTCAGGCAGAAGAGGTTGTTGGCACTCATATAACATCTTACGCCACGCAAGCCAAGACTCTTGACCCACTCTCTATCAAGTTCGTACGACAACTGTATATAGTTGAGTCGGAGGAACGAACCATCCTCCACGAAGCGGTCACTAATCAAGGTATTGTAGTTAGAACCTGATCCATACATAGCACGAGGGATAGAGGTATCATCGCCCTCCTTACGCCAACGGTGGTTCACCGCCTTGCTCTGATTGTTGTTGCCAATCATCGCCTCGGCATCCAGTCGTGCAAGGTTGAGAATCTTATTTCCCACACGATAGTTAAACTGCGTATTCAGTCTCCACTTGGCATATTTGAGATTAAATCCAAATCCACCAGTCAACTTAGGCAGTGAGCTACCCAAATATACGATATCCAATGCGTTGATGTTACCGTCGTGGTTTACGTCCTCATAGATGGCATCACCACCCTTGAACTCATAAGGCAGCGTGGTACCCTCATTCGAGTAGTTATACATCATCTGCAGTGGCAATCCATCTTCATCGTATACAATATCACCATCAGCATTGAGCACAATCGGAGCAGTCTTACCCTCTGCTATGAAAGCGAGACGTTCCTCATGCGACATGTCAGCTACAGTCTCATAGTTGTATTGGTATACATTCTTATAGCGGAAACCATAGATAGCACCAAACGGGTTGCCTATCTGCACACGTTGCAACACCTCGCGGTTACCATAGTTAAATTCACTGTTCAGCGATTTCAGCACAGTAGGATCCATCTCCAGAATCTCGTTGTAGTTGTTACCGAAGGCCAAGTTGAAATCAAATCCGAACTTACCCTTCTTCACCACCTCACGAGTATCAATATTCAACTCCCAACCGGTATTGCGCATCGAACCTACGTTCTTTACAGACAAGGTCTTGTAACCGGTGATAGAGGGGATTCTCACATTAGGCATCAACATATCTTCCGTGGTGGAGTTATACCAGTCCAATGTCACGTTCAGTTTATCCTCGAAGAAACCGATATCCATACCCACGTCGTAGGTCGATACCTTCTCCCAACGAAGGTCAGAGAGACGGATGTTGAGCGGCGACATACTGCTCATATCCAAGTAACGGTTACCTACACCATACTTACTTTCATAGAGATAGTCGCTACCCGGAGCATTACCTACACGTCCCCAGCTAGGACGGATTGAGAGCATAGAGAGCCAATCCTTGGTAGGTTCCATCCACTCCTCGTCGATGACGTTCCAACGCAACGATACGGCAGGGAACACACCCCAGCGCTTGCCAGGGCCAAACTTGGTGCTACCGTCAACACGTACCGAGAAGTCAAACATATACTTACTCTTATAAGCATAGTGCGTAGAGAACGTGTAGTACAATGAACGCCAACGGCCATAGCCTGTAGACTGGTCGGTAATCACACCACCTGCATTAGGACTTGTGATACCACCCGTAGGCAATCCGTGACTTGACGATGACTGGCTGCTCGACTGACCGGTAGTCATCTCCATACGTCCCATCGCCATCAGCGAATGGTCAGAGTTATTGAAATGAGGTATCAATGTAAAGGTCTGCTTCGTGTTGAGCGCTACACTCTTACTACTTGCCGCGTATGCAGCGTTGACGCCCGCATTCCATGCCACCGTCTTCAGTTCGCTCGGATAGAACTGGTCTACATAGTCATTAAAGAGGTTCATGTAGAAGCGACCATCCCAGTTCAGCTGCCATGACTCGTCATCAAGACCCAGCAAACGATACTTAATCTGCAACTCGGGCATGATGTCGTAGGTCTTCTGATTGTTGATGGCCATATGGGCACTGGCCACAGGATTCACATAGTCTTTCTGATTTCCATTAAACTCCTCAGAGCCCGACTGCAACATGGTATAATAACGATCTGTATCAACACCTGTAATAGGATCTTGCTCATAGATACTCATATTCGGCATCTTCTTATAGGCCAATGACAACAGATTGTCATAGTTTCTGTCGTTCTTCGTATAGGTGAGCGAGAAGTTTGTGGCGATAGAGATACGTTGGCTCACAAAGTAGTCCAGAGCCACACGTGTAGAGAATCGGCTCAGGTGCTGCTTGATCACGCTACCCGTCTCATTATCGAAACCGCCTGAGATACGGAAGCTGGCCTTCTCACCACCACCCGATACAGAGACGTGGTGATTCTGACGTAAGCCGACCTGCGTTACCGCCTTAGCCCAATCGGTGTTGTTGTTGTACTGCTCATATTCTGAGAAGTTCTTGTCGTAGTTAAGCTCACGTATGTTAGCAGCAGCATCGCTCTGTGTAGGATTGAAGTATGACTCCTTCAACAGCATGGTGTAGTCGTCACCATCGAGCAACTGATAACCCTCAGGCTGGTAGGTTCCTGTCATACGCAATGTGTAGGCCAACTGCGGCTTACCCTGCTTACCACGCTTGGTCGTCAGCTCAATCACACCATTGGCACCTTGCGAACCATAGATAGCCGTAGCAGCCGCGTCCTTCAGTACGGTGATGCTCTCGATGTCCTCAGGGTTGATGTTGAGCAATTGGGCAAACTGCTCATCATTGGCCGACTGCACATCGAAGTCCGACATATCCACATTCCATGTATTACCATTCACTACAATCAGCGGATTGCTACTGGTGAGCGTACTTACCGTAGAGGCACCACGAAGGCGCATGGTAGTACCTGCACCCAAGTTACCTGATACCGATACGATGTCAAGGCCCGAGATACGTCCCTGCAAGGCTTCGTCAATCGTATTGATACCCAATCCCTCGAAACCCTCGGTAGACAATGTCTGCGCTGCAAACGACACCTCACGCTCCGGGATAGCCAAACCGCCCGAGTTGATACGGCGTTGCGATGTGATGACCACCTCGGTAATCTCGTTTTCCGACTTCATGTGTATCGTATATTGCTCACGATCGATAGGGAGCAACACGGTAGTGCATCCCACATAGCTGAAGCGTATCTTATTCTTCGGATTCTTGACTCTCATGGTAAAATTACCATTGAGGTCAGTAATGGCCGACTCTACGATACGGTCGGTACCATCCATTTCACACACATTCACACCAAACAATGGTCCCCAGTCATCCGACACCGTACCATATACTTGGGTTATCTGTGCCTTAAGCTGCACTGTAGTCAGTAGCAGCGCCATCATTGCGATAGTTCTCAATATGTTTTTCATCTTCGTCTGCTACTTTTAGTTATTCGTATTCCAATTGATTTCTTCTCTCCATGGCTTCATCTGATTCTTTTCATACAGGAGTACACCATCGATTTGGTGAACCACAACGTCCGAAGCATTGTAAATCTCGGTACGTTCGTTAGCGCCAGAGCCTATGGTTTCGATCCAATACTCACGTCCCATGATGTTGTACAGTCCATTCTCTGTCATCACACGGCGCGGAGTATCATTCACCTGGTCCTCCATAGTCATCTGATTGTCATCAGCAGTTACAGTCACGCTATAGAATCGCTTGTTGGCTGTATTCATCTTTGAGGTCTCATACTTGCCACCGCTCACAGGCTCTCCACCAATATAAATGGCATTATCCTGTATGTGATAGCGCAAGAAGTCGGTGATGCGAGCGGCTACCTTAGTCTGAGCAGCCTTCAATGCTGCAGCGTCGCCTCCAAAATCCTCAGCCGTAAGACTCTCATAGTCGCTCCATGTAGGCAACAGTCCCTCATCCTGCAACTGCTGAATAGCTTCGTTAGTGGGTACATATATCGTGTAGTTATACGCATCAAACAGACTGATGTTGCGGTCAATACAGGTATATCGTCCGCTCATCTTCTCAGCTAGCAATGAGCTACCGCCCAGCAGTTCGTAGAACTTTGCAAATTCGGGAGTATCGCGCAGGATAGAATAGGCCGAACGCTTGCTGCTGAGAGGCATCTCGGTTTCCATCACGTATGACTTACCGTTACCCTTCTCGCTGAGGTCATATATTTGGGTTACAACCGGTGAGTTGCTACCCTCCACAATCTGCCATCCACCTTCGATGGTCATCGAACCTTCTATGCCAGCATTGGCCACCTTGATGGTGCTACCGCCCTTCGTCTTATAATAGGTGTGTCCGTCCTCTACATCACCTACCACAATCATGTTGTCGATGATGTCTTCCAGGCGGTCGAGGATTTCGTCGTTGCTAGCTTCCACCAGTTCTTCACCCTCTACAATGCTCTTGGTCTCCACATTGTATCTGAAGCGGTTGGCCTTCACGGTCTTTCTCTCATTATCATAATAGAATTGATAGAGGATAGTGAGCGGATAGGTCGTATACGAACAGGGGTCAATATACTCCAACATGGCATTGTTGGTAGGTATGATGAAGCTATAATACGAATCCATTGAGTTGAGGTAAGCCTCAAAGTTGAGTTGCTCCAGGCCCCAATAGATGACGCTCATCGTATTCTGGTTGATAAGAGCGGGGAACGATACAGAGGAGTACTCGGCAGGAGTGAATACCTGGTTGGTCATATATACCACACCATTACATCCCATGAAGCAGCTGTCCACATCCTCGGGTTTGATACCTATAGGCACCTTGGTAGCATTGTCTACGATATTGTCAAACTTCGACGGCACAGTCTCCGAGAAGGCATTGATCATGTTCAGGTTTAGCAGCTTCACAAGCACCTTCATCGGCACATTATCCCATGTACCATACATATCCTGTATCACCTTACCGGCTCCGTTCCACCACTTGTCAAGTGCCGTATTAGTGGGCACCAGCATGGCACCGGCATCATAGTGCAGGTCATAGCCAGCGGTGTTATCATAGATATATTCGTTCCATCCTGGGTCGAAAGCCAGCTGTGCATCTACAGGCTGTCCGTTGGGGTCAGTGGCATTATCGCCAATGGCCGATGTAGTGGCAAAGTAGCGAAGCACGAATACCGAGTCGGTATTCTTGTACAATCGGTTATACTCTGCCGTAGCAAGCGCATCATAATAGGGAGCGCTGAAGCGGTTGAGCAGCGATGCATAGGTACTCATCAACGGATGATTGTTGATGATGTTTGCCATATTGTCGGCCGACATCATCACACCGTCTACCTTATGGATATAACCATTCTTACAGGTGATATCACGCTCTATCACCTTCATACCGTTTACATACGAGTCGCTCACGCTGTTGCACTGTCCATTGGTAAGCTTCGATAGGTCAGCAGCTGTGATTCCATGCTTGCGCATGTATGAGGGCAAGAAGTGAATCATAGGCTGAGGCGTATTGTCGCGCAGCAGCACGATGCCGTCGGCCTTATCCTTATACTTCTGCCAATACTGCGTATTAGGCATCTCAGTGGGGAGGATACGCGATACGGAGTCATACGCACTCACTGCTGTAGGGCGACGCATACATTCACCCCCTTCAGGTGGGTTTCCGCTCACATTACTCAGCAGGTCGATGAGATAAGCGTTGTTGATCATGGCACTGTTGAGCAACATCTTGATCTGCGATGGGCTCAAATCCTCAAACTTGATGCCTTTACTTGCGAAATAGGCATCATAGGTCTCGTCATCCGTGACAAAGAGAGTCTTACTACCTGTCTGACGGAACACGTCAGTAAGCTCCAAAGAGTCAATCAGGCGCAACGTATAGGTATAGTTGCCCTCCTCTTCTAACCGCTCATAGATGGAGTTGCCCAACCATGTAGGTTCCTCGTAGAGCGACTCATCTTTGCACGACTGCATCACACCCACTCCCCCAAGGAGAAGTGCATATGCACATGCTTTCAGATACGTCTTTTTCATATAGTATTATTATGTAATTTCTTTTTTAGGAGTTCAGGATTCGGGAGTTCAGGAGTTCAGACAAATGCTTTGACTATGAATAGCTTAAAAACACTACAATATACAGACTATTGTCTGAACTCCTGAACTTCTAACTTCTGAACTCCTTACACATCATTCCACCACAATTTTCACACTAGCCATCTCACGTCCATTCTGTGCCTGCAGGATATACATGCCTGGCTCTACATCGGCAGGGATGTAGTAGGCACCGTTACGCAAGAGGCTCTGGTTATACACGTTACGTCCGTTCATGGCAAACATACGCACCTGTACCATCCACTGCGAAGCACCGGTAAACGAGATATTCAAGGTCTCGCCAGCCTTCACCACCTGCTTGTCGATGGTGAAGCCAAACTTCACCTCCTCTTCGATAGGCTCTACTGATACATAGTCATCCTTGTCGAAGTTCTTGTCCACAATCAGACCACGATAGTTGTACCACTTGTAGTTCGAACTTGCCGGTTGGTAGGCGTTCTCCACCATCTTCAGGCG
>JAFOYZ010000020.1 GCA_017424485.1 Bacteroidaceae bacterium | reverse complement strand
AATTCTTTTCCAATCTATTTACTGCTGCCCAACGGCAACGTTACCCTTGACCAACGGCAACCTTACTGTTGGGCAACATCAAGGTTACCCTTGAGCAGCGGTAAATAACTTTGTTAGTTACAAAATTACAAAACTCTTGGCGATTTTCCAACTTCTAAGGTGCGAAATTATTCTATTGATTCCGCTTCCGTGGGATTGTATCTTTGCCGGAGGAAACAGAGTTTCCAACGAAAACGATGACGAAAACGAAAACTTTTGCTGTAGCCTATCAATTGCAGAACAAGCGCTGTTGGCGGCATCGTAACTTTGCGGAAGTTCTTCGAACAACGATAACGAAAACGATAACGATGACGAAAACTTGGAGATTACCCCCTCCGTTCCGTTCGCCCTGCTCACTGCACTCGTCCCCCTTAAAGAGGGACAGTGCTTTCAGTTAGTCTTCAGCGTTGAAACAATTAAACAAGAACTGTCGCCCTTTAAGGGGGGGACGAGCGGAGGAACGATGAGACGAAGCGGAGGGGGTAGCGGCAAAAGGGAACAGATATAATGTATAACACTATATACCTATTTATTATGAATGTAAAGAATCTATTGTTAGGAGCAATCGAGTGGTTGCGAAGTAGAGTAACAGCAATGAAGAGTGAAAAGGGAAGATGGAAGAGGGAAAGACTAATGGCGGACACTGGCGTACGTGGATTATTGTACGCAGTGTCCGCCATTAGTCTGCTTATTTACTGACGTTTATTGCCCCTTGGCGGAGGGTGGCAGATGAATTAGTCTATTACTATTTTAGTACCATTCACAAGATATATACCTTGCGGTAGTGTACAAATCTGCATTCTGCCAGGTGTGAGTTCTACCTCCTTCATCAGTATTCCGTTCATCGTGTATATACCGACTTTAACAGCCTTTGAAGATGTCAGGCCTACCCCATCCTTGAACGGTTCAATGCTTAATCCGTCGGTTTGTATAGCCTCGATACCATCAATATCGCCAAACTCGTCCTTGTCTGTGCTAAAATAATGTCCGTCCTCTGTCGTCAACATATAAATCACGTGTTCGCCATGAGGCTCATACCACTCAGTGCTTCCATCGGGTTGCCAAAAGAATCGGATTTCTCTTATGCCTTGCGACATGCCAACAGCATTGCTCCACCCCACTCTAACTCCTTCATACCACCAATACCAACCGGGCTGGACATCGGTATATGTAATCAAATCGTATACATAGGAAGATTCCATCACGCCATCTTTGTATATGGCAAAACCAGTCTGACCTGAAATAGTTTCATCAGAACAGTTCTCCAAATAAATCTTATATAGGGCATAAGGAGTTGCCAAAGAATTGTCTTGTTCTGTGATCTCTATCCTTCCTACATGAGGGATAGGAATATAATCCTCTAATGTCTCGCCTTCTTCAATAGGTTTGATGTTAATGATAGCCTGATGCTCATTATTGTACATATAACCATCTGTATTCAGAGCGTCAATGTCAAAATAGCCATCGCACCATCCTCCCCAGCCCCAATTGATATAGTACTTACCATCTTGGCTTACTCCACATGATATAAATGCATGACCACCTTTTCCATTTTCATCTTGCCCAATATACCACACTGGCCTTCCTTCTGAAAGTTCCCTATACATGAGTTCCTTCCAGTCCGCATAAGAGTAGTAATCTCTATCGACCAACTTTATATCGGGTGAATAATCAAAGTTACGCAAAAAAGCCTTCAACGCATCTACAGTGTAGGCATAACTCTCATTATTGCCATAAATCATTTTACATGCATAACCTACATCTTTCACCAATTGGCCTACAGCCTCTGCCTCTGTATCGTTGTATCCATTGGAATAACTATCAAGTATGTTTCCCCAATCGTATTCATTACCCAGAGTAGTAGATACTACTGTATTATCTGCATCATTCAAATAGGCATAACATTCACCATGCCCAGCCTTGGGCCATTCGTAGTATTTCATTATTTGAGCAGTAGCAATCGCCAAGCACCCCGCAAGTGTAGATTTTCCTCCAACTTGGGGACAATAATAATTATATGGATACCATTGTCCCCATGTAGAAGTTATAAAAGGGAAGACAGGTACGACCTCTTCGTCAGCAGATTTCTTGGGTTCTATCTTGTCGGCTCTGACATCATCGATATATAGCTTATATGCCGTCAAGAACTTATCAAGTGCAGAAGGCATAAAATCCTCTGAGAAAGATGACTCAAACGAATATCCGACAATAGGCTTCACCTCATCATCGCCAGCAACAATGACAAAGCCAACAGAGTCTGCAGGAGCAAACACATAAAATTCGGCAGCCTCATGTGTTGTACGGGTAGTCATAGTAGGTTGATATACCAACTGCATATCATTTTTTGCGTTGGGACGATGCAAACGCTTAGTAGCACAAGCTTGCGACGAAGTAGACTTGAAGAAATCTGCAGCAATACTCCGAGCCGTCTCAATATCAATTGGATTAGCCCATGTTGCCAATGTCAGCCCAAGCGATAAGAAGAACAGAATTGTTTTTTTCATAGACATTATAAATTATTAGTTGAATTTGCGATACGAATTATCAAGACAAAGATAGCAAGTTTATTTACTTATGAAATTTCTTGGAGATAAATCTTATACGAGACACATAAAAATCAGCATTAACTCGTAAGCAAACAAAAAAACATCCAACAGAGCTACATCAATATTCTCTTGTAACTAGGTTGAACGCCACGTTACATGGTGCTGTCCACCAATACCAGCAAGCGTACGTTTGCAACAGAGCAATATTACCACTTTCTGTAGAGTCCAGCATAACATCAATATTAACATCAGTATTCATCACTATCTCATCACTATAAGTCTTGCCGAAGTAATCTCCACGAGCATCAAAGTTCTTTGCATTTACATCCACAGGAATCCAGCCGTATCCAGCCAGAAAGAACTCTGAACGAACATGGAATGTATTGTCTGTACGAATCATCACCACATGTCGTGCAGGAATACCTTTATTGCGAAGTAGAGAAATATAAACCGAAGCTTGATTTCCACAATCACCTCCACCATTCTTTAAAATATCACTTAAAGGATAAAGCCCTGTACCTGGATACAAGTATAATAGGGTTTTAGCCACATGTTCGTAACACAATCTTGCATACGTTATGATATCCTCTTTTGCCTCGCTCCATAGTTTATCAGCCACACTCTGTATCTCTGGATTATCGGGAACAATATAATCTCCGTCTGTTACTGTATATTTTTTATAAACATCAGATTCTCTATTAATAGGTATATATGATTTTATCGCACTAAAGTCTGTTTTTATAGTATATGACTTAAGCACAAAATCCTCATAAATACATGTTTCGCCTGATTGCGGAAAACCATTTTCATAATTCTTCCTGATATAGGACAATTCACCATCTGAGGTCGTTAAGAGTTCTGCATCACGATAATTCAACTGAGTTACATCTTGGTACATATTAGTTTGCGGAACTGGCAAGACAAAGACCAGACGTGCAAAATTCATCTTGTCATAAGAAACAGTTAAATAATTCTTTATTTTACGTTCCTTTAATGCCGTTCTTTTTATGATATCAGGGAATTGGCATATTTCCAAATCAACAGACTTCATTCCACTAGAAATTCTTATTCCTGCACTTCGAGTAGCATTTGTAAGGTTTTTCAATGTGGTCACTGACAAGGAATCATTGCATCGTTCTATTCGAACCCAACTACTATCACTCTCCTGTAACAACGAATAGTTCCACAGTCTATTAGAACTGATATTTATTACTACGTTCCCACCTTGAGCATATACCATAGGATTATCGGGCTTTATCGAATCAACAACAAGCACTGTACCATCATCTACATCTGGTGTAATAACGTTCTCAGGGGTACAACAACACAGCCCGAAACCAATCAAACATAGAAGAACTATTAAATAACTAGATGTTTTTCTCATATATGTTAACGCAATAATCAATCTTATTCTATTAATATCTCAGGTTTCTATACCATCAGAGAGCATAACGCTTCTATTTCCACCAAATATCTTATGGCATAGCCTTGCAGCCATATCATCGGTGCAAAGATATTGCAAGGTGAGCGAAAAAACAATAAATCAGTTGAATTTTAACTTCAGCTACTTAGGTATTTGAGCCCAAGCTGACGTCTATAGCTTGGGTATACCTTTGATTCCAAACCATAGTATATCTTCAGTTCTTAACTAAACACGAAATATGACCCATACGATTTCTATAGGTTGACGACAAGCTATAGCCCAATGTCTCTGCCAAATATTCATGAAAATTGATGGACTATTTACGGCAATTTGTGTTTTACAAGAAAAAGCTGTATCTTCGCAGTGTATAAAGGAATAAAAATTATGATGAACAATATTGCACAACAACTGATGGCATTGCTCGATGCATCGCCCGTCAACTTCCTTGCCGCAGGATATGTGGAGGAGCAGCTGCGTGCTGCCGGCTTCACACACCTTGATGCTGGCAAGCCCTTCCCCATGCTGGTACCCGGCAAGGGATATTTCATTACAAAGAACAATTCGGCCGTCTTTGCCTTCCGTATGGGTACAGCACATCCGTCAGAAGCCGGATTCAAACTCATCTGCGCTCATAGCGACTCGCCCGGTTTCCGCGTAAAGCCCGCAGCAGAGATGTATACTGAGGGCGGCGCCGTGAAACTCAACACCGAGGTGTATGGCGGACCTATACTATACACTTGGTTTGACCGCCCCCTGTCGCTGGCTGGACGTGTACTCCTGCGCAGCGCCAACCCGCTGAAGCCCGAGGTGCGCCGACTCAAGATTGAGCGCCCCCTGCTGGTGATACCTCACATCGCCATCCACTTTAACCGTCAGGTGAACGAGGGCAACAAGCTGAGCAAGCAGACCGACATGCTGCCCGTGATAGGCATCATCAACGAGAAGCTCGAAGCCGACAACCTATTATTAAAGGTGATAGCTGAGGAACTGGGTGTAGCCATGACCGACATCCTCGACTTTGACCTCTCACTCTACGATACACAGAAGGCCGAACGTGTAGGTCTGCACGAGGAGTTTATCTCTTGTGGCCGTCTCGACGACCTGGCCATGGTACACGCAGGACTCTATGCCCTACTCCATAGCAGCGCCACACCCATGACACAGGTGCTGGCCGTATTTGACAATGAGGAGACGGGCAGCGGCACCAAGCAGGGTGCGGCATCACCCGTACTGCGTAACCTGCTGGAGCGCGTGGTGACCAACGATGGCTGCGGTACCGACGGACTATACCGTGCCCTGGAGCACTCGTTCATGATATCGGCCGATATGGCACATGCCTTGCACCCCAACTATCCCGGCAAGCATGACCCCACCAACCACCCCGTGATGGGAGGCGGACCTGTAATCAAGATCAATGCCAACCAGAAATACGTGACCGATGCCGAGTCGGCAGCCGTATTTGCCGAGATATGCCGCCTGGCTGAGGTGCCCTTCCAGTACTTCGTGAACCACTCTGACATGGCCGGTGGCTCTACACTGGGCAACATACTCACCTCGCAGCTCCCGATGCGCGGCGTTGACATGGGCAACCCCATGTGGGGCATGCACTCGGTGCGTGAGACTGCAGCCGTGGCCGATCAGGAATATGCATGCAAGGCATTCACTACATTCTATAACCTGAAATAAAAATATAGAGGCGCAGCATGCTGCGCCTCTATACCTATTTATATAAGGAAGCGGAAAGACAGGGATTCGAACCCTGGGAACAGTTGCCCGTTCACCGCATTTCGAGTGCGGCCCGATCGACCACTCCGGCATCTTTCCGTCTGCGAAGGTACAACATTTTTACGACATAGCATCATTGATGCGAGACTTTTTTTCTCAAACACTGAACAATGAAAATAGCGCTCATACAGATGAACCTCGCCTGGTGCGACACAGCTGAGAACCTGCGCCACGCCGAGCAACTGATTACAAGCAACGGCGGAGCCGATGTATACGTATTACCTGAAATGTTTACGACAGGCTTCTGCATGGAGCCCAACCGCATAGCCGAGCCCATGGAGGGAGCCTCGCTGCAGTGGATGCGTAGCATGGCCGCCAAGGCCGATGCCGCCATCGTGGGCAGTGTAGCTACCTTAGCACCCGACGGCGGATACAAGAACCGCATGTACTTTGTGGAACCTGACGGAACGGTCACTCACTATGACAAGCGACACCTCTTCAGCTACTCTGGCGAGGACAAGCATTACGAAGCAGGCAAGGAACGTGTCATCGTAACGTTTCGTGGTGTACGGTTCTTCCTGCAGGTATGCTACGACCTACGCTTCCCCGTCTTCGGGCGCAACCTCGACGACTACGATGTGGCACTATACGTGGCCAACTGGCCCGACAAGCGCCGCATGGCATGGGACGTGCTGCTACGGGCACGTGCCATAGAGAACCAGGCGGTAGTGATTGGCGTAAACCGTGTAGGTACCGACCCGATGTGTGTATACGACGGAGGCACGGCAGCCATCGACTTCTTCGGCTATGTAGCTGCACAGTGCGACGACCATGCCGAACAGGTAGTCACCTACGAGGTGAAGATGGACGAGCTACGCCACTACCGCAACAAATTCCCCTCGTTGGCCGACTCTGACGACTTCAGCCTGGTAGAGAATGCATAAATAACTATACAAATATGAAAAAGAAAAATCAAGTAGCACGCTATACACTGGCCACCTTGTTCATCGTGGCAGCCGTATGTGTAGGCTTTGCCATCGTACCATCAAACAAAAGAAATACAATTATGGAATCAACAACACCTCAAGTACGCATCAGTACAAACTATGGAGATATCGTAGTGAAACTCTACGACGAGACTCCCGAACATCGTGACAACTTCCTCAAGCTGGCTCGTGAGGGCTACTATGACAGCACACTGTTTCATCGCGTCATCAAAGACTTCATGATTCAGGGTGGCGACCCCGACTCTAAGGGAGCACCTGCAGGCAAGCACCTTGGCATGGGAGGTCCCGAGTATACCATCCCCGCCGAATTTGTATATCCCCAATACTACCACAAGCGTGGTGTACTGAGCGCAGCCCGACAGGCCGACCAGGTGAATCCCGAGCGCCGCTCATCAGGTTCGCAGTTCTACATCGTATGGGGAAAGAAATATACCGAATATGAGCTGAAGCAGCTCGCCTCACAGCTCGACGGACAGCGCGGACAGCAGATATTCAACGGACTGGCGGCGCAGCATCGCGACAGCATACAGGCCATGTATCAGCGTGGCGACCAGAAGGGACTGAACGAACTACAGAGACAACTGGCTGCTGAGACCGACAAGATATTGAAGGAGACACCCGGGTTCTCGTTTACCCCCGAACAGATCAAGGACTACTCTACAGTAGGCGGCACTCCCTTCCTCGACAACCAATACACGGTGTTCGGCGAGGTGGTGAGCGGACTCGATGTAGTGGAAAAGATACAGAAGGTAGCTACCGGACAAGGCGACCGCCCCAAAGAAGATGTAGTGATGACAATGACTGTATTGGAATAAGATAACAACAGAATAGGATTATGAAAAAGTTACTTTTGAGTAGCGCATTACTACTCTGCTGCACGACAGGCTTTGCGCAAGACAAGGCCGTGAAAGCAGATATATATGGATTCGTGCGCAACTACTTCACATACGACTCACGCAGCTGCGTACAATCTAACGAGGGACTCTTCAACATGCTCCCCAATGACCACAAATATGGAGCCGATGGTGAAGACCTGAACGCCATCCCCTCAGTGCGCTTTCTCTCTATCACCACACGCTTCGGTGTGAATGTGAGCGGTCCCGAGATTTGGGGCGCCAAGTCATCGGCCAAGTTTGAGTCGGACTTCTGCGGTGCCTCCTCATCATCGGCCTTCAACCTGCGTATCCGCCAAGCCTATGCCAAGCTGGCTTGGGAGAAGCACGACCTGCTCGTAGGTCAGGCATGGCACCCGATATCGGGTGACCTGATGCCCGAGGTGTTCAGCCTCGCTACAGGAGCTCCGTTCAACCCCTTCAACCGCTCACCACAGGTGCGCTACAACTACACTCCTGTCAAGGGACTCACCCTCACAGCTGCTGCACTCTACCAATTCCAGTACGGTTCGGTAGGACTTGACGGCAAAACCTCGAACGTATACTCACGCAACGCCATGGTACCCGAACTCTTCGTGGGCATGACAGGCAAGGGCAAGTACCTCTCGGGCGGATT
>JAFOYZ010000150.1 GCA_017424485.1 Bacteroidaceae bacterium | reverse complement strand
CATCGCCGGCCACCTTGCCCGGGAACTAAGTTCCCGAATGAATAATGGATAATGGAAAATGGATAATTGCGGTGTCACCGGGGTGACGAATTGAGATTTCGGGCGAACATAGTTCGCACCTACGAAGCAGATAATTATCCATTATCAATTATCAATTATCAATTATCCATTGTCAATTGTCAATTTGTCCGCCAATGCCTTCTCGTAGCATACGCGGCATAGAGGTTCGTACTCCATCTTCTCGCCCAAGAGCACACGCTTATCGTTGTCGACGATACGATGCGACACATATGCCAGATTACCACAGCGTACACATATGGCATGCACCTTGCTCACCTCATCAGCAACAGCCAGCAATGCTGGCATAGGACCAAAAGGCACACATTTATAATCCATATCAAGTCCGGCTACGATGACACGAACACCACGTTTGGCCAACTCATTGCACACCTCTACCAGACCATCGTCAAAGAACTGTGCCTCGTCAATACCTACAACATCTATCTCTGTAGAAAGCAGTAATATACTAGCCGATGAGTCCACCGGTGTAGATGCTATAGAATTGCTATCGTGCGACACTACCTCCTCGATGGAGTATCGGGTATCGATGGCGGGTTTGAAAATTTCGACTTTTTGTCGTGCAAACTGCGCACGTTTCATTCTGCGGATGAGTTCCTCCGTCTTACCCGAGAACATCGAACCGCATATCACTTCAATGCGCCCACGGCGCTGGGTCTCTATAACCCTGTCTTCTGAAAAATCTGCCATACTTCTTATATTATCTTGGGACAAAATTAGTGCAAGCCGAGAGAAAATGCAAGTTTACTTTCAATTTTCCGAGGCGCAGCCTAATTTCTTCTTTGCACAGCAAAGATAAAACAAGTGCAAGCCGAGAGAAAATGCAAGTTTCTTGGACAAGCCAAGTGCTAAGGCAGTCCTTGCAATTTTCCGAGGCGCAGCCTAATTTCTTCTTTGCGCAGCAAAGATAAAACAAGTGCAAGCCGAGAGAAATGCTAAATTTCAACGAGCGAATGTAGAGAAAAGGCTGCATTTTCTTTACTGAGCGCCAGTATGATTTCTTCTTCGAAGAGTAAAGATGACAGAAGCCTCCTGCAAAATCAAGACATACCATTATGGAGGTGGGATACAAAAAAAAAGAGAATTGCAAGCAATTCTCTTCATTCTGTTGGGCTACCCGGACTCGAACCAGGAAAGGCAGGACCAGAATCTGCAGTGTTACCATTACACCATAGCCCAATCGATTTCGGGTGCAAAGGTACATCTTTTCTTTTTCCCAGCAAACGTTTTTGCGTTTTTTTTGCAAAAAACTTTACTTTTTTCCTAAAAAAACGTCAAAATAGCTTTTTCACCGCCACAAAAGCGAATGTTTTCAAGAAAACCTCGTATCTTTGTACGTTAATAACATAGAAAAAAGAATTGATCATACAATAAAGAATAAATGAACGAAACCGAAGCATTGGTAAAGAGAATCGCCGAAGGCATTCAAGAGAAGAAAGGAAGAGACATTGTAGTAGCCAACCTCACCGCTACAGACAATACGGTATGCAAGTATTTTGTAATCTGTGAAGGCAACACTCCTACACAAGTAGCCGCTATAGCCGACTCGGTGAGCGACTATGTACGCATACATGCCGGGGTAAAACCTACAGCAATAGAAGGAATGCGCAATGCACGCTGGGTAGTAATGGACTACAGCGATGTATTGGTGCACATCTTCGTACCCGAAGATCGTGACTTCTACAACCTTGAAAACCTGTGGGCCGACGCACAGTTGACCGAAATTCCGAATCTTGACTAAGTCACAATGAACAACAACCAACAACACCCCGGAGGACCTAACGCTCCACAAGGGCCAAAGAAAACGCCTAAGTTTAGCCTATCGTGGATTTACATCATCATCGCCCTGGCATTGACTTTCATGTATGTGCAGGGAGGTGAGTCCACGAATAGCATCACACGCAATATCTCATACTCAGAGTTTAAGGAATACGTGAGCAAAGGCTACGCAGAGAAGATTGTCGCCTACGACGACAATAAGGTAGAGCTCACCATCATACCAGACTCTGCAGCCAACATCTTTGGCCAATCGGCCATAGAGGAGGGACAGCCCGTAATACTCTTCTTGGAAGCAGGCTCCATAGAGGCCCTTGACCGCTTTCTTGATGAGCAAGAAAAACAGGGAACCTTCAATGGCAAACTAGACTATAAGAAGAAAGACAATACGCTGAGCAATCTTTTCTGGAACATCTTCCCCTTCGTGCTCCTCATCGGAGTATGGGTATTCATCATGCGTCGCATGGGCGGAGGCGGTGCCGGAGGTCCTGGTGGAGTATTCAACGTAGGTAAGTCAAAAGCGCAGCTCTTCGAGAAGGGCGGTGCCAACCGCATTACTTTTAAAGATGTAGCCGGACAAGCCGAAGCCAAGCAGGAAGTACAAGAGATAGTGGAATTCCTCAAAAAACCCGAAAAATACACCGAACTGGGAGGAAAGATTCCCAAAGGAGCACTCCTCGTGGGCCCTCCTGGAACAGGAAAGACCCTATTGGCCAAAGCCGTGGCAGGAGAAGCCGATGTACCTTTCTTCTCACTATCAGGTTCTGACTTTGTAGAAATGTTTGTGGGCGTGGGCGCATCACGCGTGCGCGACCTCTTCCGCCAAGCTAAGGAGAAAGCCCCCTGCATCATCTTTATAGATGAGATTGATGCTGTAGGCCGTGCCCGCGGGAAGAACCCCGCTATGGGCGGTAACGACGAGAGAGAGAACACACTAAACCAACTGCTCACCGAGATGGACGGATTTGGCACTAACTCAGGCGTTATCATCCTAGCTGCTACCAACCGCGTAGATATCCTAGACAAGGCACTGCTGCGTGCAGGACGTTTTGACCGTCAGATACATGTAGACCTCCCCGATTTGAATGAGCGCAAAGAGGTATTCGGGGTACACCTGAAGCCTTTGAAGCTCGACAAGTCTGTTGACATTGACTTGCTAGCTCGCCAAACCCCAGGATTCTCTGGTGCCGACATTGCCAACGTATGCAACGAGGCTGCGCTCATCGCTGCCCGCCATAACAAGAAATCGGTAAGTAAAGAGGACTTCCTTGCTGCTGTAGACCGTATCATCGGCGGACTAGAGAAGAAGACCAAGGTACTCACCAATGAAGAGAAACGCACTATAGCCCTCCATGAAGCGGGCCACGCTACACTCTCATGGCATCTGCAATATGCCAACCCTCTGGTAAAGGTTACCATCGTACCTCGCGGACAGGCGCTAGGCGCTGCATGGTATCTACCCGAAGAGAGACAAATAACCACTAAAGAGCAGATGTTGGATGAGATGTGTGCTATCCTTGGCGGACGTGCAGCGGAGGAACTCTTCACCGGACATATCTCTACCGGCGCCATGAACGACCTCGAGCGTGTGACCAAGCAGGCCTACGGCATGATTGCCTATGCCGGCATGGGAGATAAGTTGCCAAACATATGCTACTATAACAGCCAAGAACAGTTCCATAAACCTTATAGCGAGAAAACCGCCGAACTTATTGACAACGAAGCAAAAGCACTCATCGCCGAGCAGTACAAACGAGCCAAGCAGCTGCTTCTGCAATACAAGAGCGGGCATCATCAACTCGCCGAATTGCTAATGGAGCGTGAAGTCATCTTTGCCGAAGATGCCGAACGTATATTTGGCAAACGCCCGTGGGCCTCGCGCAGCGAAGAAATCTTAGAACCCGACATTGAGGATAAGCAGGTCGCTGTCAAGGAGAACAAAAGAAGCGAAGAAAAAATGAGCGTAAGCGACATAGATCAGAATGCCGATGAAGAGAAAAGAGTAAAACCGACAGCGGACCACACAAAGTCCTCCCCTTCAGACACACCAACATCTACAGCTGACGCTGACATACACGAATCGGTAGAGCCATCAAAGACTACCGAACAAGAGTCTCAGCCAAACGTTACCGAAACGCCCGAATATGCAAAGAACTCCAAGCCCAAAAGCGAACGTCTGCGCAAACGCAAAGAGGACAATCTATTTGGCGGTTTCGACTTTGACCAAGACGACAACATTACAAACAAGGCATAGGTAAACCCATAAAAACACGGCACGACATGAAGAATTTCATCATCAGAGCAATTACTGCTATAGGAATTGTAGGAGTACAAGTACTATGTACATACTTTAGTCCACTTAGTCTTGGTATATTGTTCTTATTACTCACGGCTCTTACAGTGAACGAATTTTTAGGTATCGTATCTCAGAATGAAGGGGTCAAGGTCAATCGTCCCGTCATCATCATTGGCAGCTGCTACCTCTTCTTTGCCTTCTGGATCAACAGCCTCGTAAAGGGCGAGACAGCGGGAGCATTGGTATTGTTTGCCCCCTATCTCTTGTTTATCTTGTATAACCACATCAAAGAGCTGTATAGAAAGGACACTAACCCCATCGCCAACTTAGGTGTCATCACACTGAGCCAATTGTATATTGTACTACCTCTGTCACTCGTCAATATACTTGCATTCACTCAGTTTGACTGTTTCAGTTCCGAGGCCCCCTACTATGCCATACCGCTAGCCATGTATATATTCATCTGGATCAATGACACGGGAGCCTACATCACAGGAGTTACATTGGGACGACATAAATTGTTTCCCCGTATTTCACCCAAGAAGTCTTGGGAAGGTTCTTTCGGCGGTGCATTATTCACCATAGCCAGCGCCTTTGCTGTTGCCTATTTCTTTACATTCATGAACACATGGCAATGGGTAGGTATGGCTATTGTGGTTGTTGTCTTCGGTACCTATGGGGACCTCACCGAGTCGATGTTCAAGCGTCATATCGGTATCAAAGATTCGGGGCACATACTCCCTGGACACGGAGGCTTCCTCGATCGTCTCGACAGCATGCTATTTGCCATCCCAGCCATTGTGGTATACCTATATGCGCTGTCTTTATTTCCACTAGCATAACCTCACTTGACATATATACGTAGAGGGGGATGAAATTAAATCATCCCCCTCTATGCATCTATACAAAGGCTATCTGCTTACATCAGAACAGGAATCGGATGATATCGTTAAGATTGGCATAGATCATCAAGCCAAACAGCAATACCATACCTATAATCTGCACACGCTCCATAAACTTATCACTTGGCTTACGTCCCGTAATCATCTCAAACAGCAAGAACATCAGATGTCCGCCATCAAGTGCCGGAATCGGGAGAATGTTCATGAAAGCAAGAATGATAGATATAAAAGCTGTCATCATCCAGAAACTATACCAGTTCCACTGCGAGGGGAAGAGGCTACCGATAGTGCCAAAGCCGCCAAGTGAGGTCGCTCCCTCTTTGGTAAATACATACTTAAAGTCGCTCACATACCCCTTCAGCGTATTCCATCCATAAGCGATACCTGCAGGGATGGAGGCAAAGAATCCGTAATCTTTCGTAGCAGGTACATAAGGCAAGGCCACGGTGACACCCATGATAAAATCTGCATCAGCGGCTACTACTACCGTATCAAGCACGCCTGCACGGCTATACACGACATTAAGGTCATGATTAACGATTTCTCCATCGGCCTCTTGCTTACACAATTGATTAAGCACGGTGGTAAAGGTTATCCATGTAGAGGTAGGAGTACCATTTACACTGACGATATCATCACCAGCCACAAGTCCTGCAATCGCCGCAGCGCTCCCAGGCATCACACTATCGATGGTCATCGGGTTATAGAACTGCACAAAAGGCTGCACATCGCCATTAAAGTCAAACAAGCTCATCTCCGTAGGCATCGTAATAAGCACCTCGTTACCCTCACGCAGCACGGTGACTGTTTCGGCATCTACTATGGCACGCAGCATATCACTACCAAAGCGCTCGAGAGCCACCTTGTCTGTACGCACCAGCACATCGCCATCACGGAAGCCCATCGCTTCGGCACGTTCGTTAAACTCCATACCATATTTACTACCATCAAGAGGCACATACGAATCGCCCCACTTGCAGAGAATCATGGCATAAAGCATGCATGCAAAGATTAGATTAAAGCACACACCACCTATCATGATGAGCAGACGCTGCCAAGCTGGCTTCGTACGGAACTCCCAAGGCTGGGGTGGTAGCTTCATCTGCTCCACATTGAGGCTCTCATCTATCATACCCGACAGTTCCACATAGCCACCGAAGGGAAGCCAACCCACCACATACTCCGTTTCACTACGCTTGGGTTTATAGCGCAGCAATGGTTTACCAAAGAAGAGCGAGAACCGCTCTACACGCACTCCGAAGATGCGTGCAAAGATAAAGTGTCCCATCTCGTGCACTACCACAAGGATTGTCAGCGAGAGGATTACCTGAATAAGTTTTATCAGAAATATTGACATTGTTTTGAATTATGAATTATAAGTTCTGAGTTTGTTGTTCACCCGCAAAGAGCAGAGGCCATGAGGCCTCCTCATCCCACTTAGGCTCGGGAGTAATGCTTAGCCTATCAGTTCTTCGGCCACACGCCGTGCAACAGCATCGGTAGCCACATAGTCTTCGTAGGACGGAGTGGTGATAAAGTCTACCTTCTGCATTGTCTGCTCTATCACATCGCTCATCTGCAAGAATCCTATACGTTCTTTGAGGAAAGCGGCTACGCACACCTCATTGGCCGCATTGAGGATACATGGCATATTGCCTCGGCGTTCCAGAGCCTCGAACGAAAGAGCAAGATTACGGAAGCGCACGGGGTCGGGCTGTTCGAATGTAAGGCTTGACAAGGTGGAGAAGTCGAGGCGTTCGGTCGTGAGCGGCAATCGGCAAGGATAGCTGAATGCATATTGGATAGGCAAGCGCATATCGGGCGTACCGAGTTGTGCCTTTACGGAGCCATCGGCAAATTGCACCATAGAGTGTATCACTGACTGTGGGTGCACCACCACCTCTATCTGGGAGGGCGAAACGTCGAAAAGCCACTTGGCCTCTATCACTTCGAAACCTTTGTTCATCATCGAAGCCGAGTCAATGGTAATCTTGGCCCCCATATCCCAGTTAGGATGCTTGAGTGCTTGCTCACGCGTAGCATGCTGAAGTTGTTCGATACTCCATGTACGGAAAGGGCCTCCTGATGCTGTCAGCAACAGCTTCTCTATAGGGTTGCTACCCTCGCCTGCCAAGCATTGGAAGATTGCCGAGTGCTCAGAGTCGACAGGGAGTATTGGCACACGATGTTCAATAGCCAGCTGAGTAACCAGTTCGCCTGCTACCACCAAGGTCTCCTTGTTGGCCAGTGCGATAGCCTTTCCTGCCCGTATAGCATTCATCGTAGGGCGCAATCCTGCATACCCTACCATAGAAGCCAGTACAATATCAATAGGCTCGGCCTGTACCACATCGGCTAAAGCATCAGCACCAGCATAGACCTTAATAGGGAGGTCGGCTAGAGCATCTGCCAAAGTAGCATAATGCGCTTCATTGGCAATAACCACCACATCGGGGTTAAATCGGCGTGCCTGCTCAATGAGCAACTCCACATTATTTCCTGCTGTGAGAGCATACACCTCATAAAGGTCGTCATGCTCTTCGATGACTTGCAGCGCTTGCGTACCAATAGAGCCCGTAGATCCCAGTACGGCTATCTGTCGTTTGCGATGAGTATCTGTATAATGTGTCTGTATATTCATAATATATGTTAGAAAGATATATATTGTGTGGGGTCAAGCGCTGTCCCCTTATGCCATAATTCGATATGAAGATAGGGTTGCAAAGCCTTATCACCTTGTACTCCAGCTGTTCCAAGCACTTCTCCCGACTTCACTTTCTCGCCCTCGCGCACCAGAATAGATGACAGATGTCTATATACCGATACCAAATTTCCAGTATGCTGCATTACTACCACATAGCCATTGTTGGCTGTGTATCCGCTCATCAGCACCGTTCCGTCGAGCACAGCATTGACATTCTTGTCATTGGTCACCAGCACATCTACGCCAAAATGCAGATCGGCGGGATTGAAGGGGTCGGCCAGCAATCCACGCACCGGTGGGTAGAAGTGCAACCCCTCCATATCGCTTTTGCGGAGAGTCTGCGAAGTGAGGTTATATTTCTCTGTCTCCTCATAGCGGCGCACAAACTCATTCTCTCGCTCAGTGCGTTCCATCAGGTCTTCACTGCGCAATACCGTGAGTGAGTCGATAGTGGTTATTGAGTCAACCTTGATTTCTCCACGCAAGATATCCTGGATATTCATCACATAGAGTTGATGTCGCTGCACAGCCTCATATAGCGAGTCAATACGTATAGAGGTTTCTACGATCTGATGCCTAACCTCCGGACTCACATATCCGGGCATAAGCCTCTTCAGCGGAGAGTAGAACAGGAGCAATACCGTGATAGCTGCGACAACTAGCACCACAGCACACACATATAGGCTTATGATGAAGCGTGATGTAGAGATACGGCGCTCTACATCCTTTCCACCGTGTTGCGTATATATGACATCATACCGGCGGAAGAAATATTTCCAAAATCCCTCTGTATCTTTTTTCCTTCTGTTCATCAATGGCAAAGGTACGAAAAAAAATGGGTTGCTCTACCTATTTAAAGATTATTCTAACAATCCGTCAGGTAAATTAAACATTATTATATGCTCATCATGATTGATGTCCTCGACAAATATCTCCTGCGCCGGAATGAACAGCGATTCTCCATCAGGACGCTCTACCACGAAGAGGGTGTTTATCGTGCTTTCATCCACATCGACCAATGTACCCAAATGGCCATGCTCTACATCTTCGGCAGCAAAGCCTATGAAGTATTGCCAACTGTATTCGCCATCTCCACCCTGCTCGGCATACGACTTAGGGAAATACACCTCTTTATTGGTAAAGATGGACGCCGCTTCAGAAGTATCGATACGCTCAAATTTGATTAGCGCCACATTGTCACTCTTGAAACGATACTCCTCTATAAAGAAAGGTACAAGGATACCATCCATGGGGCATACCAGATAGGGACAGTCTACACGGTCAAACACATCATCGGTAAACGAGAGTGCCATCTCGCCTTGCACACCATGTGTACGGGTAAACTTGCCTATGCAATAAACTTCTTCGGGACGTATCATAGTTCTACACGGGTTATGCGAGCCCCCAGGCGATTGAGGCGTTCGTCAATATTTTGGTATCCGCGGTCAATTTGTTCTATGCGGTCGATACGGCTTATGCCCTCGGCGCTCATGGCAGCTATCAGCAATGCGATACCTGCGCGTATATCTGGCGAGGTCATGGTGCGTCCGCGCAGACTAATGCCATGGTCGTGTCCGTTCACTACAGCACGGTGCGGGTCACATAAGATAATCTGCGCACCCATCTCGATCAGTTTGTCAACGAAGAACAAGCGGCTCTCAAACATCTTCTGATGAATCAGCACACTTCCCTTGGCCTGTATGGCGGTCACCAGCAATACGCTGAGCAAGTCAGGTGTCAGTCCTGGCCACGGAGCATCGGCAAGTGTCATGATAGATCCATCAATGAACGATTCTATCTGATAATGTTCCTGCTGAGGTATATATAGGTCGTCGCCATGCTCTTCTACGATGATACCCAACCGACGGAAGCTATCGGGGATGATTCCCAGATTCTCCAATGACACATTACGAATGGTCAGTTCGCTACGAGTCATAGCTGCCATACCGATGAAGCTTCCCACCTCAATCATATCGGGCAATACGGTATGCTCGCATCCATGCAGTTGCTCTACACCTGTAATCACCAAGCGATTGCTGGCAATACCCTCAATCTTGGCACCCATACGGCATAGCATACGACACAGCTGCTGTATGTAGGGTTCACATGCCGCATTATAGATGGTGGTCACTCCCTTGGCCAGCACAGCGGCCATGATAATATTGGCCGTACCGGTCACCGAGGCCTCATCGAGCAGCATATAGGTACCATTGAGTGCATCGGCTTTGAGTTCATATACACCACGGTCATCATTGTAAGAGAATGCAGCACCCAGCTTCATCAGTCCTACGAAGTGAGTATCGAGGCGTCGGCGTCCTATCTTGTCCCCACCGGGCTTGCTTATCAGCACACGGCCGTAGCGTGCGAGCAGTGGTCCCATGAGCATCACCGATCCGCGCAAGCTAGAACACAGTTTCAGAAATTCATCACTGTCAAGATATTTTTCATCCACATCCTTTGCACAGAAAGCATAATGTCCGTTGCCTAGGTGGTCAACTTCTACCCCCATAGACCTCAGCATGCTGATGAGGTTGTTCACATCAAGGATATCGGGTACATTACGCACCGTCACCTTCTCGCTGGTAAGCAATGTAGCGCACAGTATCTGCAGCACTTCGTTCTTTGCCCCCTGTGGAGTGATTTCTCCTTGCAGGCGATGCCCGCCTTCGATGATAAATGATGCCATGACTATTTAATTGACCATTGACAATTGATAATTGACAATTATGTTAATATTTCTTCTTGTTTTTGCGGCGTTGGTTCTTGCTTTTGCCGTTGTTCTTCTGCTGCATCGGAGCGCGATATACGCCAAGGTTGAGTTTTTCCTCGTCCAAGACAATCTTCCCGTCAGAGTATTCCCTTATATCCTCCACTATCTTGCTATCCTCTACGCTATCCTTGTTCCACAGCACATACTCCTTCTTCATCTGTGCAGCGATGAGGCGCAACAGTTCATCGCGTTCCTCACTTTCCTGCATAGCATTGGCCTTGCCTATCATCTGTTCTATGCAACGTCCATAGTGACGATAGCGTATGCCTCCCTTCGGATAGCGCAGTTTTTCCGGTGTGGGATGCAATGCCTCGGGCTTGACCAACTCATAGGGATAGTCGATATCAAGTTTGAAGTCGGCCATTACAGCAAGGTGGTCCCACAGCTTGTGTTTAAAGTCGGGCATATCACGCAACTGAGGGAACATATTCCCCATCACTGCAATGATTGTATTGGCGCAGCGCTGGCGTTCGTTTCTATCCTCTATCGTCACCGCATGGTCTACCATCTTCTGCACGGCACGTCCGTACTCGGGCATCGGCAATCTTTTCTCTTGTGTATTGTACTTCACAGCGTGAATCTATTTTTATGTATTATTCTTTCTTTTTCTTATCACAGCACCTTATTCTTAGCCACTGTGGCTACAAACTCCTTCAGGTAGAAGGGTTCGAAGTAGGCAACATCCTGAAATGTTCCGTTCAGATACTCCCTGTCGGCCAGGGGGAACATCCATCGTGCCAGAGGCTCTATACCCTCAACGAAATGAGCATTCGGATGGTTGATTACCTTCATGCATTTAGCAGCGCCATTACCAAAGAAATATACCGGTTGCTTGTCAAGGTACTCCTTGTAGCTGTCGGCATCCACGATATCGGCTCCCACAGACTTCACTTCATTCAATGCACGGTCATAGATAGCGGCATACACCTCCATGCGGCGAGCATCTATCATGGGGCACAGCAAAGCGTCTTCTGGCAGCTCGTCCATCAGTAGCACGGGCACGCTCAGCACCTTCAGTGTAGGCAAGGCTATCAATGGTATATTGCGTCCGTAGCATATACCCTTGGCCATCGATACACCTATGCGCAGTCCGGTATACGAACCAGGGCCGCAACTCACAGCCACAGCATCAATCGGTTTGGCGTGACTATCGGCCATCGAGAGCACCTCATCCACAAATACGCCCAAGGTCACAGCATGTTGCGGACCCTCGTGATCTTCTTTCGAGAACAGCACTGCGCCATCTTCGCTCAACGCTACAGAGCATACGTCTGTTGCTGTTTCTATATGCAGTATACAAGCCATTTTACTCCTTATAATATAAACAAAGTACAAAATTAGTGTAAAATTTCGATTTAGCGAAGACAATACAAGTATACTTGCATTGTTGAGCGTTAGAAATTTAGCCTCAGCCGAGAGAAAATGCAAGTAACTTGCAATTTTCCGCCGATGCGGGATGAGCATCGGTTCTCGATTTAGCGAAGACAACCCAAGGGGGGTACAATCATTCGAAATACAGCGTCAACACCACCATGCGACTCGCAGCACCGTCGAGCGACTGCGTATATTTGAGCAGGTTCTTGTCGATGAGGTCGCTGCGGTCCTTTACCAATAGGTCTGTCAGTCCGAAGCAGAACTTCAGCTCGGGGATGAGTTTAAAGAAAGGCAGGTAAAAATCGCATCCGAAGCCCACCTCGAAGGCAAGGTCAAACCGCCGTGTAAGCAGTGCCTTCTGCTTCTTCACCGTAAGATCCAGCATGGGCGCCACTCCTGCCATCACATAGGGGCGATAGTTATTGAAACGTTGCGCCGCATACTTCACATCTACCGGCACCGACATATAGGTCGATTTGATATTCTGCTTCTCCACCACCCCACTCTGCTGTTCACGGAAGTATACCATCTTGTCGCCAAAATGCATCGTAGGCACCACGCGCAAGGCCAGCTGTTCGGTCAGTCGCAATTCGCCAAGCACACCTACCGAGAAGCCCGGCGTATAGGCTGCCACATCAGCATACCATCTCTCCTCAGCAGCCCCTTCTAGTGCATGTATATTGCCATTGTTGACAAACTCCAGATCTTGCACATGCAGTCCGAAGAGGAAGCCATAGTGCCATCGGCGCATATCTATATAGGGGCGGTTCTGCACCTTACGTTCCTGCGAAAAGGCGCACTGGGGCATCAATGCCACCATCAGCAGTGTCATCATGCCACACACCCAAACACCCATATTATGCCTTCTCGAGTTCATACCTATGTATAACGTTCATCACCCCGTTTTATTATTTAGACATTGTATAAATATAGCAGAAAAAACGCTCTCAACTGAACATCGGGAGCAGAAAAGCCTTACCTTTGCATTGATAGTACGAACAATTATTAACAACCTAAAGCAATAGAATTATGGCTTACGTAATCAATGACGACTGTATCAAGTGCGGTACTTGCGTTGACGAATGCCCCTCTGAGGCAATCTCTGAAGGCGATACCAAGTATGTTATCAACCCCGATCTCTGCGTAGATTGCGGTACATGCGCCGACGCTTGTCCTTCTGAGGCTATCCAACCCGAATAAGATACGGTCACAGACAGCAAAGCAAAGGATGCCTTCGGAAGGCATCCTTTTTATATTTATCCAACTTCCGCAAGCAGTTATTCAGGAGATAATGGCCAACTCCCTCTAACTCTCGAGTACCTCAAGCAAGAACACTCTAACATCAACATATGGAAAAGCATCTGGCACAGTTCAACCCCTTCTTGAAAGACACCTCATTCGTCAACCTGATGGCGCGGCGCGTATTCAACGTGCTGCTAGTAGCCAACCCCTACGATGCCTTCATGCTCGAAGACGACGGCCGCATCGACGAGAAACTCTTCGAGGAATATACCCGCTTGGGACTGCGCTATCCACCGCGCTTCACCCAGGTGAGCACTCAGGAAGAGGCCACACAAGTGCTACAGCAGATGCGTTTCGAACTGGTGATATGCATGCCCGGCACCGACAACTCCGATGCTTTCGACATTGGCCGCGGCATCAAAGAGCAGTTCCCTGACACCCCCCTGGTGGTGCTCACCCCCTTCTCGCACGGCATCACACGCTATATGGAGCGACAAGACCTCAGCCTCTTCGAGTATGTCTTCTGCTGGCTGGGCAACACCGAGCTACTGCTCTCCATCATCAAGCTCATGGAGGACAAGATGAACCTCGACCACGACATCCGCGAGGGAGGCGTGCAGATGATCCTCCTCGTAGAAGACTCCATCCGATTCTACTCCTCCGTGCTGCCCAACCTCTATAAATACGTGCTGGAGCAAAGTCGTTCCTTCGCCACCGAGGCCCTCAATGCCCACCAGACCACACTGCGCATGCGAGGCCGCCCCAAGATCGTGCTTGCCCGCACCTATGAGGAGGCGTGGCTGCTCTACGACCGCTACCGAAACAACACGTTAGGTGTCATCTCCGACGTGCGTTTCCCCATACATGAGGGAGCCGCCAAGGATGCTGAGGCTGGTGTGAGACTGATGCGCGAGATACGCGCTTGCGACGAGTTTCTCCCCCTCATCATGCAGTCAAGCGAGAGCAACAACCGCCAATTGGCTGCAGAGGTGGGCGCAGGCTTCGTAGACAAGAACTCCAAGAAGATGAGCATCGACCTGCGCGACCGCATAGAGCAGCACTTCGGCTTTGGCGACCTGGTGTTCCGCGACCCGACTACGGGTGCCGAGGTGGTGCGCATACACAACCTCAAGGAGCTGCAGGACAACATCTTCACCATTCCCGAAGACTCCTTCGTATACCATACGGCCCACAACCACATCTCGCGCTGGCTCTGCTCGCGTGCCATGTTCCCCTTGTCTGAATTCCTCAAACGCATCACCCAAAACGAGTACGAAGATGTGCTTGAGCACCGTCAGCTTATCTTCGATGCCATCGTGCGCTACCGCAAGATGAAGAATCGCGGCGTGGTGGCCGAATACCTCCGTGGCCGTTTCGACCGCTTCTCGCACTTTGCCCGTATCGGCGAGGGCTCGCTCGGAGGCAAGGGCCGCGGCATCGCCTTCGTAGACCACTTCTTGAAGAAGCACCCCGTCTTTGAGTCCTTCCCCGACGTCGAGATACGCATTCCCAAGACTTTGGTCTTGTGTACCGACATCTTCGACCGCTTCATGGAGGACAACAACCTCTACCCCGTAGCCCTCTCTGACCTCCCTGACGAGTCCATCTTGCAGGCCTTCCTTGCCTCGCCGTTTCCCGAGGAGCTGCTGGGCGACATACAGACCTTCTGCGAGGTGGTGACGGGCCCCGTGGCCGTACGTTCATCATCGCTGCTCGAAGACTCGCACTACCAGCCCTATGCCGGTGTGTATGCCACCTATATGATCCCCGACCGTGCCGACTGTGCAGCCATGGCACGCCACATAGCCGATGCCATCAAGGGCGTATATGCCTCGGTATACTATAGCGGCTCCAAAGCCTACATGAGCGCCACCTCCAATGTCATCGACCAGGAGAAGATGGCCATCATCCTGCAAGAGGTGGTGGGCGACAAGCACGGCACCCACTTCTACCCCCATTGCTCGGGCGTGGCCCGCTCTATCAACTTCTATCCCGTGGGCGAAGAGACCGCCGATGAGGGCGTCGTCAACCTCGCTCTCGGCTTGGGCAAGCACATCGTCGATGGCGGCAAATCGCTCCGCCTATCGCCCGCGCATCCCCACCATATCATCCAGACCAGCGAGCCCGCGCTGGCCCTCAAGGAGACGCAGAGCACCTTCCTCGCCCTCGACCTCGAGGCTGCCGACAAGCCCGTGGCAAAGGACGAGACCTTTGACCTCGTGCGCCTCACCGTGCGCCAGGCCGATACCGATGGCACACTCGACTGGATAGCCTCGACCTACGTGCGCGACGATGACATGATCTACGACACACCCCATATGAAGGGGCGCAAACTGGTCACCTTTGCCGGAGTACTGCGCTACGAGGCCTTCCCACTGGCCAAGATCGTGCAACTCGTGCTCCAATATGGCGCCAACGAGATGCGCCGCCCCGTCGAGATAGAGTTTGCCATACGCTTTGGGCAACAGTCAACAGACAAGAGTCAACAGACGGCGAACAATTCTCAATCGTCCATTGTCAATTGTCCATTAAAAGGAATCTTCTACCCTCTCCAGATACGCCCCATCGTGAGCGCCCGCGAGTGCATCGACGAAGACCTCACCACTATACCTAAGGAGAGCCTGCTGCTCTACTCTTCGCGCTCGCTCGGCAACGGCATCATCACCGATGTGCACGACATCATCTACCTCAGGGCCGACGCTTTCAGCATGGCGCATAGCCGCACCATCGCTGCTGAGATACGCGAGCTCAACCGCACCCTCGCAGCTGAGGGCAAGGGGTATATTCTCGTGGGCGAAGGGCGCTGGGGCAGTTCCGACGAGGCCTTGGGCGTACCCGTAGAGTGGGCCGATATCTCCGCCGTACGCCTCATCGCTGAGGTCAGTGCCGACGGCCGCCACATAGAGCCGTCGCAGGGCACACACTTCTTCCAAAACCTAACCTCATTTGGTGTGGGCTACCTCACCATCGACGGGGGCCACTCAAGCGAACGTTTCGACCGTGCTGCGCTCGACACCCTACCCGCCGTGTGGGAGAGTCCGCTCGTGCGCCATGTCCGCAGCTCCACCCCCTTCGTCATCAAGATGGACGGTCTGCACGGCATTGGTATTGTAGAAAAATGAGCCGGCATCCTGAGCTAATGCCAAGGGTGCACTCGGGGAATCAAAGAGTAGCGCGTGAGAGAGAGACAAAAGCCTATTGCCTCATTCCTGAGATATCGCTACGCCACTATCCGTCATGCCCTCAACGCTGACACTAAGCGAGCGTGAGTAACCGTTGTTGTAGAACTCCACCTCGGCACCGCCTCGCTCATCAGTCTTCACATCGGGATTCCAGTAGACGGTGCGGCGATAGTCGGCATCGCCCTCGATGGGGCCGTCGGGATATTCGGGGGCATAGAACTCCATCGGCTCAGAGTATCCGTCAAAGGTGGTCTGCCGGGTGTTCTTGTTCCAAGTACGAGTCCTGCGAGCAGGATTGAGATGTATCTCCACCACATAGAGTCCTACAGGATGTGCTCCTACAGGTTCTGACACCTGTTGTAAAAACTCAAGCCCATACTCCTCTATTATCTCCGGGTTGCCCCAATAGCTGTGAGGAGTGTCATAGACAATAATGCTCTTGACTTCGTCTATATCAATACTGTATCCGGGCTTGTATGATGGTTCGGTCCAGTTGCTCTTACCCATCTTGACATACCATAATGTACGGAAGTTTCGGATAGGACATTGACAGATGAGCCAGTCGATATATTCATCGCGAGAACCTTCATACTCAGTAGATAAGGGATGCTCTACATCGTACCCTTTGTCTCTCAGATAGTCGGCCACAGTATAGGTATACTCGCCCTTGTCGGTCATCAGCTCGGCATCCTTGGCTGCATCGAAGGCCAGGAAGGTGCAGTAGTCTACATAGCGGCGACGCCCCTCCACCTCTACATTGTCGAGCACGATGGTCTTGTCGCCCAGGTCATATTCGCTCTCCTCCTTGAGCCATGGGGTATATACCGTGGTGTCGAGCCTGTGCTGCAAGTGTATCTCGCCTGCCTCGTAGGCGATGACGTCGGGTGCCGTAGCACGCTCGAGCCGCATGCGTGCCACCACGGGCTTGCCATCCTGGAAGGTGTGCAGACTGAGGTCACCCTCGCCCTCGAAGTCCGTGAGGTTGGTGCTCCAATAGCCCCGCTCGTCGGTGACGAGCTTGGTGCTCTGCTTCGTCTTGCGGTCCGAAGAGTAGAGGTTTACCTGCACCTCGATGCCCACCATGGGCTCATCCTTGCGCGGATGCAGTGCCCAGCCGTCGAGCACAAGACCCTCCTCGATGTAGTGTTGCGAGCGGAAGGGGGTGTTGCCCGACATCTTCATCCAGTCGTAGCGGCTCCAGCCCTGCACCAGCATCAGCTGGTCGAGGGCCTTGCGGTGAACCTCGTCGTCGGCCTCGAAGTAGTAGGCGGGATTCTCGATGTAGCCCTTCAGCTCCGAGGAGAGCAGCATATAGGTGCGCAGGTCGTCGGTGTAGCCCGTGCCGTAGTCGGCAGCGTCGCGCACCGAGAGCGAGAGGTGGTGGTGGCCCTCCTCCTCTACCTGCAGGCGTAGCCTTACCTGCTCGAAGGGGCCATAGCTCTCCTTGTTCGTGGTGACCGTTACGGGAGCAGTGGCCACGCCGTTGTTGACAAACAGCATGCGCGTGGCGTAGAGCGTGCCTTCAGCATCGAAGAGGCTGAACTGATACACTCCCGTAGGCAGCTTGTGGGTATTGACGGTGCGGCTGAAGGTGGTGGCGTGCATTGTGAGCGTATCTATCAGTTCGCACTTGCCCTGCCGCGTCAGCGTATATCCCAGCAGGCGCGTGGCATCGGGATGCGGTGTGGCTATGGACACCTGCAGGGTGCGGTCGGCACGTGGGGTGAGGCGCAGGGCATAGCCTTCGCTCTCGGCATCGGGCAGGGCAAAGGTGTAGGTCTTGCCCTCGTGCTGTACCTTCACCTTGGTGCGGCGTTCCGTGGGGGTATAGAGGAAGCAGCCCATGCCGCGGTGCTGTGGCGAGAGAGCCATCTCCGTGCCGTCGGCGGTGGTCATGGATGCAATATCGATGCCCAGTCCGTGCTGGCCGGTAGCCTTGAAGGCGATGCGGTTAGCGATGCCTGCGATGAGGTGGCCTCCCTCGGGCAGGAAGTCGATGTTCAGGGCCTTGAGCTCCTCTGTCTCGGGGCGCTCTATGCCCTTGGCGTTGTAGACCTCCATCACGGGATTGCTGTAGTCGCCCTCCTTCTCGGGTGCCTTGTATACGGGAAACACGCGGGAGAAGCAGCCGTGAGCATCAAAGTTGAGCATCGTGCGGGTGTAGGCCCTCACCTCGTAGTAGCCGCTGGGGTAACCCATCACGCCGCGCTTCTCATTGGCCTCCTCCACGGAGGCGTCAATCAGGGGCAGCGAGCCGTGGCAATGGCCGTCAACGACCTGCAGCTTCTGCTGGCGCAGCACCACACCCGTGGGCGAGAGCAGCTCCACGTAGAGTACCTTGCTGTCGGCTACATTGCCGGTGGTGGCATCGAGCACGGTGGCGCTGAACCATATGGTCTCGCTCTGGAAGTAGGCGGTATTGTCGAAGTGCAGGTATACCTTCTCCTGGGCAAACTGGCGGTTGAAGTGGTTAATGTGTGCACCCTGCATGAGGATGGCCCGGGCCTGCTCCTGCAGCGTAGGCTGCTGGGCCAGGAGGAGGGTGCTGGAGAACAGCGCGGCAACAAACATCAATATGCTTCTCATAGGGTTACTTATAAAATATTACAACGATAAAACATTTTCATGCAACGAGTTGCAAGGTGGTACAAAAGGATAAAAACAGCAGCAAAACATAACGTAGCGCAGAAGATTAACCTACTACAAAGATACAAAATTCCCCCAAGCAATGCAAGTTTTCTTCGACTTTAATTTTTTCGTTTCATCATTCACGGCGCAAAGACAGCCCTACGATGTCCCATAACGTGGGAGAGGAGAAGATTTTTTCAGGAAAAGACAGACAGGGTTACGGTTACAGGTTACAATTAATATACGCTCTGTCTCCCGATGGTGAAAAATAGTGTGTAGTAAAAACTCTTATTTTTGTATTAGATATACGTAGTATATATAATACTTAAATAAGCCCCTATATATAGTACATACTCGCAGCAGACACAGCGCAGGGTATCTGTAACCGTAACCTGTAACCTTTCTCCTCGCGTGGCGCACGCGCATAATGCGCGTATCCCTCGGCTTAGCGAGTTACGCTGGAGTGGTGTTGTGCTCGGCGTTCGCAGATTACGAAAAATATTTTATCGCGCTGTATATGTGCTTCTTATCGCAAAGCTATTTGCAGTTATTTGCAGTTGCTTGCAGTTATTTGCAGTAAATCGGAGGCGGCGCGGCGAATGTAGTAACTTTGCAATGTAAACGGTGAACGATTAACGGTTAACGATTAACGATTGACAAGCGATCTTTGACTTATTGATACAATTTCAAAAGAAGAAAATATTTGCTCAGTCAACTGAGGTGGCCAACTCAGTGAAAAGACGAGAGCAGTGAGGCTTCTCACCCTTCTTGCGCCCCTAAAGCTGCACCGCGCTGCCACTCATGCTCACGTGGTGAGAGGATACCCGCCATTTTCTTGTTTTTCTCATATATTTTCCGTAATTTTGCAAAAGAATATTAATGAAACCATTAAAGACACAACCGACTATCGTGAAGAGACTTAGACTACAACTCATGCTCACCATACAGTGCCTGGCCTCAGCGCTGGCGGTAGCACACACCGACCATCACTACATCTACCTTGCCAATGGCCATGTGGAGGCCTACCCTCACGAACATGTAAAAACCCTGAATGCCACAGCCACAGCATATACGCTCACGCTCATCAGCGACTCTGTGGTGACGTGGACTGCATCGGAGGTGGACTCGGTGAGCGACATTGCCCCCGAATACCCGCAGTTTACGGAGTTTGACTTCAACGACAACCTCAACGAGCAGCTCACCAACGATGTATACGGCACCATCGCTGGTGGTCGTGTGACGGCCACCGTAGCAGCCATAGGCAAGTGGCTCACGCCCTCATTCAAGCTCAGCGACAGGGCTGCCGTGGTCTATGTAGATGGAGCGTTGCAGACGAGCGGTACATCGCGCCTGCGCTTTGACGACGAGGTGACATACACCGTGGGATACCCTCAGCACCGGCGCCTCGCTGTGGAGAAGATCAGCGACGAGGTATGGAGCAACCCCGACATCACCGCCCGCGAGCTGGCACTCACCGCCGATATGCTGTCGACCAATGCTCCCTCGGGGCGAAACGAAGGACTCGATAAGCTCGTCGACGGACTGCCCGCCACCTACTTCCACTCTACCTGGACGGGCGACCCGCTGTATGACAAACTGCCCGAGAGTGAGTACCCATACATCTCCGTGGCGCTCACCAAGCCCATCAGCGCACTGCAGTTCTACTACCAAACGAGAATAGACAGCAACAACCGCAACCCGTATGCCTTCAAGGTGTACGCATCGGCCGACAATGCCACATGGCACGAGGTGGCCTACCTCGACGAGAGCGACGGCATACCCACCATAGGGCCGGGAGTGGAGTATACCTCACCCGTGATAAAGGCCGATGGGGCATACCGCTACTGGAAGTTCGAGCAGACGGCCTGCTCATACAAGAACTACCTGGTGCTATCGACCTTCAGACTCTACGAGGTGGACACCACCGTGAGCGAGCCCGAACTCATAGCGCCTGCCCGCTATGCCTACCGCATGGTACCCCTAGGGCGCGAGGTGCCAGTAGACGTCACCTGGCTTACCGATGAGGCCACAGCCGTGCCGCGCATCGACATCGATATTGATGGGGGACAAATGGTGTCGAGCAAGGAATACTACCTCGATGCACTCATCACCATACAGGGCAACGGAGTGTGGGCCGATTTCCAGAGCCCCGTACAGATCAAGGGACGAGGCAACAGCAGCTGGAGCGGCAACCCCTATGCCAAGAACCCCTACCGACTGAAGTTTGACAGCTCAGTGAAGCCCTTCGGACTCACCAAAGGAAAGAACTGGAACCTCATAGCCCAAGCGCAAGGAGGCTCAATGATGAGCAACCCCATGGCCATGAAGGCAGCACGCATGGTGGGCGCAGCAGGAGCCAACGACGTGATACCGGTAGACCTCTACATGAATGGCGAATATCGCGGTAGCTACATCTTCACCCAGAAGACAGGCCTTGCCAACAACAGCATCGACCTCGACGACGAGTCGGCAGCAGCCTTCCTCGAACTCGACACCTACTACGACGAGACCTACCGATTCTTCTCCGACAAGTACCGCCTGCCCGTCAACGTCAAGGAGCCCGACTTCGCCGAGGGTGAGACGGTGATTGATATGGAGCAGCTCAAGAGAGACTTCAACCGATTTGAGACCTCACTATACGAGGACACCCACTTTGAGCGCCTCATCGACATAGACATGCTGGTGCGCTTCATGCTGGTCAACGAGTTGGTATACAACTCCGAGATCAACCATCCCAAGAGCACCTTCCTCTACAAGGAGGACCTGGGCCGCCTGGGCTCGCCCTATGTATTCGGACCTGTATGGGACTTCGACTGGAGCTACGGCTATGAGAGCAACCGCCAGTATTGCACCACCTCACCCACCGACGAGCTCTTCGGCATACTCACCAGCGGCAAGGGCAACAAGTTCTTCACAGCCCTATGGCAGAAGAGCGACCTCATCAAGCGACGCTATTATGCCCTGTGGAAGGACTTCGTGGAGAACCACCTGGAGGAATATATCGACTATGCCGACGACTACCTGGCCTATGCCAACAGTTCATTCATAAACAACACTTCGATATGGGGCGACGGAGGCAACTATGCCACCGTGGCCGAGAACATGAAGACATGGCTCAGAGCACGTGCCCACCACATACTGCAGAGCCTCACGCCCTATGACCTGAACGCACCTGTCGACTACCCCTATGGTGACCTCAATGCCGACAACACGATAGACGACACCGATAGGGAACTACTGCTCGCCGAACTCTTCAGTGATGCACATAGCAGCGCCCTGCTCGACCAAGCCGACATCGACGCTACGGGGGAGCTCACCATCAGCGACGTAGCGTGGCTCAATGACATGATCGCCGATGAGGCGAAGGGCTCACCCGCCCTCAGCGCGCAGGAGAAGCACATCCCATCGGCAGCATCGTCCACATGGTCGTTATCGCTGACCAAGGCCGACGGACTCCCCGGCACATTCAACGGCCGCAGCTACAAGTACACATCACCCCTCATCACCACCCCCGCGCCCATCAAGAAGCTGAGGTTCACCGTCACTGACAGCAACACAGGCGACAGCGGTAGCGGATACATATGCTTTGCCATTGCCGAGTTTTACCTCTACGATGCCCAGGGCAATGCCATCACCCTCACAGCCAAGGACTTTGCCACCAATGCACAAGAGCCCAAAGAGGGTCCGCTGGCCGACATCGTGGATGGCGACATGTTTACCTACTTCCACTCTACCTGGAGCGAAGCCGCCGAGGCCGAGCACTACATCGAGGTCACCCTACCCGAGCCCATGAGTGAGTTTACCATAAGCTACCTCAGCCGCGACGAGCGCACCGTGCCCACCGCCATCACCCTCACTGAGGGCGCAGCCAATGACAATGACGGCGGCGATGGCGACATACTCTCGCCCGACGGCATAGGAGTGCAGGTAGTAGAGACCCAACCGGGAATGGAGTGGCAGCTCACCCTGTCGCTAGACAAGTGGCAGCCCTACACAGCCTTCCAGATGGATATGATATTGCCCGAAGGCATCAACATATTCGATGCCGAAACAGACCTTGTCCCCGAAGCCTGCCTGGAGGCTCACACCCTCATAGGAGACTACAACAGCGAGGGCGACTTCCGCATACTGACCCACTCGCCCGCCAATGCCAACATAGGCGATACGGGAACAGCACTCTTCACCCTCCTGCTCACAGCCGACCGCACCCTCACCCCCGGCAGCCACCCCCTCACGATAGAGGACATACGTATGGTCACCGGTGCCGGATTCGAACTGAGCATGAGCGAGATTACCGTGCCCATACACATCTCTGAGACTGCCATAGACAGCCCCACCAACACGGCCTACCGCATCAGCTACTTTACCGTTGAGGGCAAGCCGCTGGCAGCACCACGCCCAGGCATCGTCATCTGCCGCAAGGTATATACCGATGGCCGCGTCGAGACAATAAAGAGGATGTATTGACGACATACACACCGGATACAATAAAAGGTCGGCACACCAGTGCCGACCTTTGTTCTATAGCTCGTATATCTACATTAATTGTTCTTGCGCTCCAGCTCCTGGAGGTTCTCCATCTTCTTGGTCTCGAGGAACTCATATACGCCACAGAGGTGCTCGCGCACGCGCTGATGGCCAAACTCGTAGACCTTGGTGACGAGTCCGTCAAGGAAGTCGCGGTCGTGGCTCACGAGGATGAGCGTGCCATCATAGTCCTGTAGTGCCTGCTTGAGCACATCCTTGGTCTTGAGGTCGAGGTGGTTGGTGGGCT
>JAFOYZ010000149.1 GCA_017424485.1 Bacteroidaceae bacterium | reverse complement strand
GGATGGGCCTCGATGGCGGCACGGAACTCCAGGCGCACCAGATGCGTGAAGGCTGTGGTGAGTCCGCACCCGGGGCAGGGACCGTAGAAGAGGTGACGCCACAGGCAGGGAGGCAGTATGTCGTATGCAGTGAAGGCATCGAGCACGATGCCTATGGCTGCATAGATTAGGATACCTGCCCACACGATGCGCTTGCGCAAGTAGGCGATGAGCATGTGAGGAGGAGAGGGGGTTAGGAGTGTATCACCTTGCCGTCACCGTCGGTAAAGGAGTTGGTTACGATCAGGATAAGGTCAATAAGTGCCCATATGCCGCATCCGCCCAAGGTGAGTAGCTGGATGATACCGGTGACGGTGTTGCCCGTGTAGAAGCGGTGTATGCCCAGACCGCCTAGGAACACGCACAACAGCAGGGTGGCAAGCCAGCGCTCATCGGTATTGGTGGCGCTACGCGGTGCTTCGATGATGGGTTGTCTGACTCCACACTTGGGACATATCTCGGCCTTGATGTTGATGGCCTCGCCACATGAGTGGCAATACTTCTCTTGCTCGCTTCTCATAATGTATGGTATAAATGGGTTTGGTATGGTAGGTATATACGTTGCAGATGGAATTGTGGTTGCAAAGAAAGCAAAAAATATTCAGATTTCGGTTAAATAATCAAAACAATCCGTTGTGTGAGGTGTTTTTTATGACGTAACCTAACCCTGAAGAAAGATATGAATACCATTCATCTAAGCGAAGAGGACTTTGTGCGGAGAGTTGCCAACTATCGTAAGCCGAGGGGCGAGTGGCTCTACTTGGGCGACCGACCGGCTATCGTGGATTTCTATGCCGGATGGTGTGCTCCCTGTCGTATGCTGGCACCTGTGCTTGAGGAGATTGCCTCGGCCTATAAAGACGAGATCTATGTATACAAGGTAGATGTGGACGAGTGTGAGGCAATAGCCGATGCCTACGACATACGGTCTATTCCCACGACTTTCTTTATACCCTCTGCGGGACGCCCTGCGAAGATGGTGGGTGCGATATCGAAGAGGGAGATTGAGAGACAGATAAGCGAAGTGTTACTTAAAACCAAACCTCACCATGCAGAAGTATAGATGCCTTGTTTGCGACTGGGTATATGACCCTGATGTGGGCGACCCCGAACACAACATCCCACCCGGAACGCCGTTTGACCAGCTACCCGATGACTGGGTGTGCCCACTATGCTTTGTGGGCAAGGAGGATTTTGAACCTTGCGACGCGTAGCCTGCGCTACGTGGTATGACGATGGACACCGGTGCTGCACCTATTGTGGAGCACCGGTGTGCTGTGTGGGGAGGGGCTCACTGCTTGTCTGTAAGGAAATCGAGCAGTGAGGCCATCACCAGATGGCGGTCGTAGACGCTGCGTATGGCCTCGAAGGGGAAGCCGAGGAGGATGGAGCGGTAGGCTCCGCTGTAGGCTACGGCTGCGCTGCGGCGGCTATGCTCGTACACGAAGGGGGTGAAGGCGTCGCCTGTGGGGATGAGTACCTCGGGGCGGGTGACGGGGTAGTGCTCGGGGTTGATCCAGCGGGGAAGGTCGAGCGTGGTGCCCAAGCCGCAGATGCCTTGCTCGCTCCAGTCGGTGATGCTGCTCTCGTAGCTGGCATGGAGCAGCTGCATGAGGCTTTGGGTGGAGGGCTGTGTGAGGCTCTCCTCGCCGATGTATGAGCCGCTGATGAGCAGTGCGCCTCCTTGCTGGGCATAGGCCGAGAGGATGGTGTGCAGGGCGGGAGTGATATTGTAATAGCTGGGGCGGGGGATGATGGCATCGCCACGCTCGCGCTGCAGCCCCATGTAGAGGTCTACGACATCGAAGGCGGTGGGCTTCACGGTACCCTCCTCGAAGGCCTGGCGCGAGCAGGATACGAAGCTGTAGCCAGCATGCATGATGGAGGTGCCGTGTATGGTGGCGTAGTCCATGGTGTTGCCTGCCATATAGGTGCCCTCGAGCTCTTCGCCGCTGGCTCCTAACTGCTGTGCCTCGTCGTAGTAGCCTGCTTGTGAGCGGTCGAACTCGTGTTGCAGACCGCTATAGGCGGTGGTGCCTAGGTAGGGCACGCCAGGGTCGGCAAGGAGGTCGAAACCGGCTCGCTCGGCGGTGTTGACGACGGCGGGACCATCGACGCGCTGAAAACCGTTGACCACTAGTACCTTGCCCTTGGAGTCGGGGGCTATATAGGCTGACAGTACCTCGGAGGGGAAGCTCTCGCCGCCCCGGTTGATGGCCGACACCCTGAAGCTGTACATGTGGCCGGGATCGAGGGTGATGTCGCAGGCCGTAGTGCTGAGGCGCTGTCCGTTGTCCCACCCGCGGTCATCGGTGCGGGTGTAGAGGATGTAGCTGTCGGGGGTCGCCGATGGCTCGCGCTGGTCGCGGGTGGGGCGCCATGAGAGGCGCACCTTGCTGTTGCCGGCAAAGTCGGCGGCAAAGGCGTGGATGGGGAGTGGCTGCACGGTGTGCTTGGTGCCGTGCATCTCGGCAGTATAGCGAAGTATGCCTGTATAGATGGCTCGCGAGGCGAGGAACTTGTAGTGGGGGTCGTGAGCATAGCGCATGTCGGCAAAGTTCTGGTGAGAGAGCAACTCGATGATGCACGAGGGCACATCGGGCAGGCGCGACTCGCTATAGTTGCGGTCCCACATGGCGCGGCGGGCGAGGGGAGAGACCTCCTGGATGTGTGACTGGACTATGTCGGTGAGGTCGCGCGAGGTGTGGCGCGAGAGGCTACCATTGCCCAGGCGGCCGTTGTTGTAGTCGGTGGTGTAGATACCGAGGGTGCCCACTGTGGTGTCGTCTTCACGGATACCGGCATCGGTGTGTAGCGCCAATGCCAGCTCGATGGGGACGCGTAGTCCTACGCTGTCAGGGCAATAGACCGAGCCTCCCAGTAGGTAGTTGGTGACAAGAGAACGGCAGTTGATGTCTTCGGCATAGTCGCGCTCTCCATTATAGTTGGCATAGCGCTCTACGGGGAATCCGCTCCATTGTGCCTGATAGCGTGCTCCCTCATAATAGCGGGGTAGCTGGCTGGTGTGGATGGTATCGGCCGACTCGCGGCTCACAATGGCGCTGCCACCTCCGAAACGAATGGCATCGGCACAGACTACGCCGGTGTGGGCACTATGATTGGTGAGGATGACCATCTGATCGTCGCGCTGACCGCTGAGAAACTCGTACGTGCCCAGGTATACCCACGTGCCACCACCCATCTGCTGGTTTACCTTAAGATGTGTGGTGCCACCGGCATGCATGATGAGGTATTCGGCATCGGGCACGCTTGAGGGGTAGCTTTGGTAGGTGGTATACACTGCATAGTAGCCGCGCTCGGGTATGGCGGGTATCCATAGGGCTGCGCCCTCACTGTGCTTCTCGTGGCTGGCTGTGCGCAGGATGCGGCTGGTGCCCTCACGGAAGGGATTGTCGCCGTGGCGCAGTACGCCTTGGGGGATGGCGAAGCCGAGCGAACCGTCTTCCCAATGGGTCTTGCGCTGCTTCTCCTCTATATACAGGCCGCAGTCGTTGCCAGAGGCATCGTTGTCGATGATGATATCGTGAGGCTGGCGGTCGCGCTCACGGGCACTGAAGACGACGGCACCGGCATTCTCGAGCATGGGGGTGAGGTAAGGCACTACGATGGATTGTGAGAGCAGGTCTTCACGGGTGCAGTAGAGCGAGGGACGCTGCCACGTCCAGCGCTGCTCATCGTTCTTGTAGTAGTGGCCGTGGCTGGGGGTGATGGACAGATGGCGGCCTGAGAGGCCTTCGCTGATGGGGTAGGGGCGTGAGACATTGCTTACCCAGGGGGCTGCATGATGGGTGAGCTTGCCCCATAGCCGGGTGGGGTCTTTCACCTTGCGGTAGATGTTGGGGATGAGCTCGTCAATGCTGCGGTCGCCTACTAGAAGGGTAATGTTATAGTAATTGACAGGGCCGGGCAGCACCTTGCGGAGGTCGCTGTATATCTTCTCTGTGCTCTCAGGACGAAAAGGCTGGTAGCCGAAGTTGGCATTGGCATATATGGTGAGAGTCTTCTTCCTGGGGTTGAGCTGGAAGCGTACCAGCTTGCAGGTACCTAAATCGACGTCAGTAGACTCGTAGCTGCGGAAATACTCTCTCAGACGGCGCTCTACGACTTTGTCTTGTGACTGGGCCGAGAGTGGGGGAAGGGCCAGGAGGCTTAGCAATAGGGTGATCAGTATTCTTGTCATCATAGGTTATATTATAAAGAGAAGAGATGGAAGACTGGAGTATCCTTTAGGGTAGGGAACCTTCATCTTTCATCTCTTGGCTTCAACTTATCGTGGAGCTGGAGGGAATCGAACCCTCGTCCAAACGAGGAAATCATGTGCTTTCTACATGCTTATCTTTGCCTTCGGTTTTCGTGCACAAGCAAGACCAAAGCCACCAACTTGTGCCTTATCCTCTAAAACTTCGCCTATGCCGCGAGGCCGGCAATGGCTATCTCCGATTTTGCTGCACCACCATATCGACGAGCTTCGGAAAAACAGCGTTCGGGTGATGTCTCGTTTCAGCACCTTGTGCCGAAATAAAGCTTATCTACTATACTTCGATTAAGCAGCGAGAGCGTAGTTGTTTTCGCCAATTAATTCTTTGCATGATTGATATTTAAGTGCTAACCAAGCAACGCACTGCATGCTTACACACCATCTCGGCCCGCTGTCAAATCCAGTCAACCCCGATAGTTTGTGCGGCAAAGGTACGAATAAATCCGTGAATAACCATCGTAAAAGTTCGTTTTTTTTAGGGCTTAGGAGGTCTTGAAACAGCCCAGGCAGCACCATTAGGCGCTGCCTGTGTATGTGTAGGCTCGTTGGAAGAGCGGATTAACGTGCGTAGCTTACGGCGCGTGTCTCGCGAATGACGGTAATCTTTACCTGGCCGGGATAGGTCATCTCGTCTTGGATCTTCTTGGCGATGTCGGCTGAGAGTGTCTCGGTGGTCTTGTCGTCAATCTTGTCGGCACCGACGATGACACGGAGTTCACGACCTGCCTGGATGGCATAGGTCTTGGTGACGCCAGGATATGACATGGCTAGCTGCTCCAAGTCGTTGAGGCGCTTCATGTAGGCCTCTACAATCTCGCGGCGTGCACCGGGGCGTGCACCTGAGATGGCATCGCATACCTGTACGATGGGGGCCAAGAGGCTGGTCATCTCTACCTCGTCGTGGTGAGCACCGATTGCATTGCATATATCGGGCTTTTCCTTGTACTTCTCGGCCAGTTTCATACCATAGAGTGCGTGGGGTAGCTCGTTCTCTTCATCGGGTACCTTACCTATATCGTGCAAGAGACCTGCACGCTTGGCTTTCTTGGGATTGAGCCCGAGCTCTGATGCCATTACGGCGCAAAGGTTAGCTGTCTCGCGTGCATGCTGGAGTAGGTTTTGTCCGTATGAAGAACGGTATTTCATCTTACCTACGATGCGGATGAGGTCGGGGTGTAGACCGTGTATGCCTAGGTCGATAGTGGTGCGTTTTCCGGTCTCGATAATCTCTTCCTCAACCTGCTTCTTTACTTTGGCAACTACCTCTTCGATGCGTGCGGGGTGGATACGTCCGTCGGTGACCAGTTGGTGGAGTGCCAGGCGGGCAACTTCGCGGCGTACGGGGTCGAAAGCTGAGATGACGATGGCTTCGGGAGTATCGTCAACAACGATTTCAACTCCTGTAGCTGCCTCGAGGGCACGGATGTTGCGACCCTCGCGACCGATGATGCGGCCTTTCATCTCGTCAGAGTCTATATGGAATACGGTGACGGAGTTCTCGATGGCTGTTTCGGTGGCTACTCGCTGGATAGACTGGATAACGATGCGCTTGGCTTCTTTGTTGGCAGTCATCTTGGCATCGTCCATGATTTCGTTGATGTATGATGCCGCTTGGGTCTTAGCTTCCTCTTTGAGCGATTCTACGAGCTGCTCACGTGCATCGTCGGCTGATAGGCCGCTGATGGCTTCGAGGCGTTCGCGCTCTTGCTTCTGAAGTGTATCGAGCTCTTCTTGCTTCTGATTTACTATCTGTAATTGGTTGTCGAGGTTGGTCTTGATGGCTTCAATCTCGTTGCGCTTGCGCTGATTCTCGCTCTGCTGCTGGTTGAGCTGGAGCTCGCGCTGCTTGATGCGGCTCTCTGCCTGTTGTAGCTTTTGGCTACGTGCAGCTACCTCTTTTTCGAGTTCGGCTTTCTTGTTGAGGAACTTCTCCTTCACCTCGAGGAGCTTGTTTTTCTTCATAACCTCACCTTGTGCCTCGGCTTCGGCGAGGATGCGTTTTGCTTTGGACTTGGCACCAGAAAAAGCTATGAAATAAGTGGCCAATGCTCCAATGATGAGGCATGCCGCTCCGACAATTGCTGGTATTAAATACGTTGTCATAAATACTTTATATATATGTTAATAAAAAAAGCACTACCTAATGACGCAAGGGGTTGCTGCCTTGTCGCGTTAGTAGTGCGTGGTTATACCTAAATGTATAGATAAGTCAAACGTGCTCTTCGTTGTCAGTGAAAAACTCGTCGAGCTGGGTACTGAGCTCTTCGAACTTTTTAAGGAAGGGACGGGTATCGGTACGCATCTTCTCTTGCTGATACATGGTTCCTATATGGAGGGCTATCATTGCAAGGTATTTCTCGGTGGTTTGTCCCGGGAAATGCTCTCGATACACGTTTAGCTTATCTTCAATGTGCTTTACTGCCTTTCTGATGGCTTCCTCCTCTTTTGGATCAATCCGAAGGATGAAGTCAAAACCGGCAATATTCACCTTAATTCTCAATCGGTTGGTCGGTGTCATAGCTCATGCGCTTGTTGCTCTGATGCATTAAGTAGTGCTATGCACTTGTCCACTTCACGCACTAACTTTAATAATCTTTTCTTGGTGATACCTATCTCGGTATCGTCAATGCTGATTATCTTGGCTAGCTTGAGGTCTGAGTAGGATTTCTGAAGTAGGACGTATTGCTCACGTGCTTTTTCGAACTGAACGGATTGCTGTGTAAGCTGCTTACGCAGTGCTGCATTCTCTTCTGCAAGTCGCGTATAGCCTTCCATCAATCTGTTTAGCTTTGATTCAAAGTTTTTGATTGCAATTTCATCTGCTTCTATCATCTTAACCAAACTTCGTTACAAATGTAATGTATTTTTTGAAGAAATGAAAGAATTGGCCGAAAAAATGTGCAAAAATGACTTCTTGAGGCTTCTTTTCGGGGGCGAATTGTCAATGCTGATGGATTATGGCAGCATTTGCAGGTCGTGAAACATGGTGTGGTAGTATACAGCTTTTTTCTCGATGCTAAGCGGATAGGCTCTGGAGGTGGATGGCATCCGATAGAGTGGTATGCTGCGTGTGCCTATCTGTAGGACGGCTGACTCTCCTATCTTGGGCTTTGGCGCGTGGTACTGTGATATGAGTTCGTTGGTGGCTTTCTCACCTGTGGTGGCGATGGCCTGGCATTGCGGAAGCTGTGTCAGCAGAGCTGAGATGTCGGTGGGGGATACGATCTCGAGATGATTGTCTGAGGCATTGTCCTTGAGGCGGCGTATGGTCTCAGCTGTGTCGTAGAGTGCTATGCCTGTAGACTCGGCAAACTGGATGATGGCTTCTTTGCGGAAACATTTCTTTTGACTGTCGACAAAGATGTGCTTGTCTGCAAAGAATATCATACCCATGATGCGCCACATATCGTTCTGCAGATTGGGGTAGAAGAAATCCATGCTCCAACGTTTTTGTTGGGGCGGAAAACTGCCTAGCATCAGAATCTTGGCGTTCTGAGGAAGGAAGGGCTTTAGGGGATGGGTCTCAAGGACGGGCATGGATCGCTGTTATGCGTCCTTCTTCTTGGGCTCCTTCTTGGCGAGGCGTATCACGTTGAAGACAAAGTCGGTCATCCAAGCACTCGAATAGCCCAGAGCTTGTTGTAGCTGGCGTACGGCTCCTACGGTCTTGAACATGGCTTCATCCTTCCAATTGTTCTTAGTGAGGATGTTGTTGATGGTTGCCTCGGTCTGCGTGTAGAGCAACTTCTTGAAAGGGAGGCGCATGGCGTACTTCATCTCGTTGCTCACGGCCATCATCAAACTCTCATTGAAGCGTTGGAACTGGAAGAAGTAACTGTTGACCATGTTGATGTTGCGGCAGTTCTTCTTGATGGAGTTGTCTATCTCCTTGAAGAAGCTTTCGTTAAGATTGTAAATCTGCATGAGCATCTTCTTGCAGCGAGACTTCTCGGCTATACCCAATTTGTTGTTTTGGGTGGCAACCTTCAATGAACGCTTGAACATGGCAAGGTCGGGCAGCATGTTGATGTTACTGATGCCTAAATTGCTGGCCATAACGGCCTGATAATATACGCGGATGAGGGTCATGAAGTCTTCGATTCCTCCTACCTTGCCCTCTTCGCTTGTGGCTTTCTTGCGAAATAAATTGCTGAATAATCCCATAGTGTAATTGAATTTTGCGCAAAATTACACAAAAGTTTAGAGTCTGACAAACTTCGACCGCTGATTTTATGAAAAGGAGCTATCGGGGAGGTGTGCTGTCCTTGAAAATGTACGTCAGTGAAAGATTTTCATTTACGACGTATAATATTAGGAAAAATTATCGTATCTTTGCATGACTATTCCTAAATAGCACAAAAAAGCTTTTTTATATATGAAAAAACTTAATCTGTTGTTTTTTGCAGTGGGCTTGTTGGCTCTAGCTTCATGTACTCCTTATGAGAAGGTGCTTTATCTTCAGAATTCAGAGGGTATAGACTCTTCGCGTGTGGTCGAACTTTATGATTCGCGTATCCAGCCGAAGGATATGCTGGCCATTACAGTCAGCAGTATAGTGCCGGAAGTGGCAGAACTGTTTAACATGCCGGAAGCATACTTGGTAGACAATGATGGAAATATTAATTTCCCTACATTGGGCCGTATTAAGGTAGGCGGACTCACTACCAGTGAGGCAGAGACGTTGCTCATGGATAAGCTTGGGGATAATTTTACCACACCTCCTATTGTGAATGTGCGTATGGATAATTTTGAGATTACCATACTGGGTGAGGTATCGCGCCCCAATACCTATACCGTTACCAACGGAAAGGTCAGCATCTTTGAGGCTGTGGCTATGGCAGGTGATCTTACAGTATATGGTAAACGCGATGCGGTAAAGCTCGTGCGTGAGAATGCCGATGGCACGAAACAGATTATCCCGATCGACCTGAATGATGCTAGTTTGATCTATTCGCCACATTACTATCTGCAACAGAACGACTTGTTGTATGTAGAGCCCAATAGGGTAAAGGCTAGAGGTGCCGACTTTGGTACTCAAACATCATTGTTGTTCTCTGTGACATCAACGGCTATTTCATTGCTACACTTGTTTATAAACCTCCTAAGATAATTGAATGATATGGTAAACGAAAATCTGAATTTCAACAATATTGAAGATGAAGAGCCTGGTTTTGACTTCAAAACCATCATAATGAAGCTTTTCATTTATTGGAAGTGGATTCTGCTGTCTATTGTGCTGTGCTTAGGATGTGCATATGTGTATCTGCAGATGCAGACACCTGTATATCGTGTAAGCGGTAGAATCATGATTCATGATAAACAGAAAGGTGGCTATCAAGACCAGATGACTGCGTTGCAGCAAGATTTTGGCATTATGTCTTCATCGGGCGGTCTGGATAACGAGATTGAGATTATGCATTCAAAGACACTGCTCAAAAATGTGGTGATCGACTTGGGAATGTATACAAGCTATAAGATCGAGGAGGGGTTCTTTAAGCCGACTCGCGTACTCTATAAATCGTATCCCCTAAATGCTGAAATCAGCAAGGAGGATGCTGAGAAAATGACCTCAGGACTCTCATTCAAAGTCACTCAGCCCGATCCTGCTACCTATGTAATAGAATATCCTTTATATAATAAGGAGACAAAGAAGACTGAGCAGGTTAAGAAGGTGCTCAAGGAGTTGCCTTATCAGTTGGAGACGCGTATCGGTACGATTACCTTTAGTAAGGGTACGGCTGCTCCGTTGACAAAGGGACAGGTGATGACTATCTCGTTTATTCCTCCCATAAGCAGGGCAGGTTCGAGCCTAGGCGCTCTGACCATTCAGCCGACATCGAAGAGCACAGCGATTGCTACGGTCTCATATTTGGATGTTAATACTCGTCGTGGTGTGGACTTTATCAATCAACTCTTGGTTGTGTATAATAGAGAGAATAACAACGATAAAAATCAGGTGGCCCTGAAGACTGAGGAGTTCGTAAAGAGAAGATTGGAAATCGTGTCTAGAGAACTGGATGAGGCTGAAGAACAGATAGCACAGTTTAAGCGCTCGTTGGGCGTAGTGGACGTGAATGGCGATGCCCAGAAGAGTCTACAGGGATCATCTACCTACGAAACCCGTGGATTGGAGATTAACACTCAACTGAAATTGCTGTCTTATTTGCGTGAGTATATCCTAGACCCCGCCAACCAGTTGCAGGCTATGCCTACTAATGTGGGATTGTCTGATGGATCACTCTCTGGACTTATTGGCCATTACAATGAGGTGGTGATGGAACGTAATCGTTTGTTGCGTACGGCAAGCGAAAGCAACCCTGCCGTTGTAGACCTGACAATGACACTGAATACGATGATTGAGTCAATAGAAACTTCAATCAACTCATTGGAAAATTCGCTGTTGATCCAGAAAAGGGTGGTCGACTCACAGGCTAGCATGTATACCTCAAAGTTGGGCGATGTTCCTAATCAAGAAAAGATCCTTGCGGCTTACCAACGTCAGTTAGAGGTGAAGTCTGGCTTGTATATGATGCTCTTGCAGAAGAGCGAGGAAAATGCTATCGCCTTGGCTGCTACCTCTGACAATGCCAAGATGATTGATGCTCCATCGCCCAACTATGCTCCGGTATCTCCCAAACGCAGTTCTATATTGCTGATTGCATTGGTGGCTGGTTGTGCTATACCTATCGTCCTGATCTATTTGCTCGAACTGTTGCGCTACAAGCTTGAGGGTCGTAATGACCTGGAACGCCTGACAAAGGTGCCCATATTGGGTGACGTGATTATGTCGCATGACCTGAAAGGAAGACGCTGTCTTGTAGTACGTGAAAATGATAACGATATCATGGCTGAGACTTTCAGATCAATCCGTACTAATCTGCAGTTCTTGCTTGATGGCCCTGATAAGAAGGTGATTCAGTTTACTTCGTCTACATCAGGTGAGGGTAAGACATTCGTTTCATCAAACCTTGCCATGAGTATCGCCTTGCTAGGTAAGAAGGTTCTGCTGGTAGGTCTTGACATCCGTAAACCTCGTCTAGCTGAAATTTTTGACTTGAAGGATCGCAAGAGAGGTATCACTACATTCTTGGTAGGTGATAAGGAGGATCGCGAATTGCTCTTTAGCCAGATTATGCCTTCAGGTGCCAATGAGAATCTCGATGTGCTGCCTGCAGGTGTAGTGCCCCCCAACCCAGCAGAGCTGCTCTCTCGTGAAAATTTGGATTATGCTATCAAGTATTTGTCTGAGGTGTATGATTATATTATTCTAGATACAGCTCCCGTAGCCCTTGTGGCCGATACGCTGATTATTTCTAGAGTAGCTGATGCTAGTGTATACATCTGCCGCTCTGACTATACCGCAAAGAGTGCACTGAAATTGGTGAACTCGTTGTATGCTGAGAATAAACTTAGCAACATGAGTATCGTTCTCAATGGTGTGGATATGACCAAGCCTAAGTATGAGTATTATTATGGTGCTAAGGGTTATGGCCGCTATGGTTATGGCCGTTATGGCTATGGTCGCTATGGTTATGGTCGTTATGGTTATGGTCGATACACTTCGTATGGATATAATGAGAATCCTACAAAGAAGAAGAAATAACGTAATTTATCATATAGAAGAAGGGTGCGCCAATGTGACGCACCCTTCTTTGTGAGTATTGATGACAATGCTAGGGCTATTGTGTAAAGGCTGTGTTCCTTACCAAGGGAACCATTTGCGCTTTGGCTTGACGTCGTATTCCTCCTTGCCTAACTCTTCTAATAGGATGTCGCGGTAGCTCTTCTTCTCTGATACCATCTTGTATATGATGCCCCAATCGGGCAGTCCCCCTACATTGCGGTCGTCGATAAACATACCTACCTTGAGTTTTCGTGAATAGTTCTTGTCCTCTATGGTCTCTTCAGGATAGTCTTTGTTGACGGAGTAGAACTCTACACCGCGTTCGCGGCACCATTCCACAGCTTCGTCGAGGAGTTTGCCTTCGCGTACCGACCAAAGGATAAGCCTATGCCCCTCTTTAATGAGCATCTTGAGCGTGTCGGTAGCAAATGGAATCTCACGTCCAATCTCTGGGTAGCGGTGCTCTACAATGGTTCCGTCGAAGTCTACTGCTATTGTCATATATTGCTTGTTCTTTTAAGAATTGGCCGGACCAGTCATAGGGTGCAAGACTGGTCCGGTCATACTAATAGTTGTCGTGAATTAAATCTTTATTCCCATTCAATGGTGGCACTGGGCTTCGGCGACATGTCGTAGCATACGCGGTTGACTGTCTTGACCTCATTGAGGATACGTTCGGTAATCTTCATGAGGATGGGCCACTCTATGGGTTCGATGCTGGCTGTCATGGCATCGATAGTGTTGACGGCGCGAATGATTACGGGCCAGTCGTATGAGCGGGCATTATCGCGTACGCCAACAGATTTGAAGTCGGGCACAACGGTGAAGTACTGCCATACCTTCTTGTCAAGACCTGCCTTGGCAAACTCTTCGCGGAGGATAGCGTCACTTTCACGAACAGCTTCCAGACGGTCACGTGTGATGGCACCGAGGCAACGGACGCCGAGACCAGGTCCTGGGAATGGCTGGCGATATACCATGTCGTAAGGAAGGCCGAGTTCTACGCCGCAAGCACGCACCTCGTCTTTGAACAGTTGCTTCAAAGGCTCCACAAGTTCAAACTGTAAATCCTCGGGTAGTCCTCCTACGTTGTGGTGACTCTTCACCATTTTTGCAGTCTTGGTACCGCTTTCCACAATGTCGGGGTAGATGGTTCCCTGGCCGAGGAAGCTGATGCCCTGTAGCTTGCGAGCTTCTTCTTCGAATACACGAATGAACTCACCACCGATAATCTTACGTTTCTGCTCGGGGTCGGCAATGTTTTCGAGTTTGCCGAGGAAACGATCTGTGGCATCTACGTAGATGAGATTGGCGTTAAGTTGGTTCTTGAACATCTCCACCACTGATTCTGATTCGCCCTTGCGCATCAAGCCATGGTTAACGTGTACACATACCAAGTTGTCGCCAATGGCCTTGAGCAACAATGCTGCCACCACGGAGCTGTCTACACCACCTGAGAGGGCGAGCAACACCTTCTTGTCGCCTACCTGGCGGCGTACGAGTTCTATCTGGTCGGCTACAAAGTTCTTCATGTTCCAGTTGGCTTCGGCCTTACAGGTGTCAAACACGAATTCCTTTACTGCAGCCTTTATGGCTTCTTCGTCGTTGGCGAACTCGGGGAGCTTCACGCTGCACTGCGCCTTGTCATGGCCTGCTGCCATCACGGGGAATCCCGCTTCGTATATCTCGGGGAGCACGTCGATTTCCACTCCGTCAATCACGTGGTTGGGGCCGCCGTTGATGATTACGCCCTTTACGCCAGGCAATGCCTTCAACTCTGCTGCTGTGATGTCGTGCGGATAGATTTCACTATACACACCCAATGCGCGAATGGCTCTGGCTACCACTGTGTTCTCGTGGCTGCCGAGGTCCAAGATTACAATCATGTCTTGCTTCATAAGAATGATAAATATGGTTTAGAATAGGTTTGTTCGGTTACTCTAGCGCTCTATCAGAGCTACTGCAACTTTTTATGGCGCAAAGGTACGAAAAAACTATTTTTTCTTTTTTATATTATAGATGTTTTTTTAGGGGCAGATTCAACTTTTTTTCTTGTTCTTGGGCTTGCGACCTCAAAATTTTATTATTGTCCTCTGTGCTTTTGAGGTGATGTAAATGTGTAGCTATGTATATCTTACTTGATGTCCAATAAGGTGATGTCGAAGATAAGCGTGGAAAATGGCTTGATAATGCCTGCGGGGCGCGAACCGTATCCAAGATGGTAAGGGATTACAATTTCCCAGCGTGATCCTACAGGCATTTCTCGTAGTGCAGTGTTCCATCCGGTGATGAGCTCCCCTAAACGAAAACTGGCGGGGCGCCCCTTTTGTGTCTGGTCGAAAATCTTGCCGTTGATAAGTTTCCCTGTGTAATATACCAAGATGTGGCTTCGTGGAGATGGCTTGGGGCCATTGCCTTTATTAATGATGCGATACATTACGCCGTTAAACATCGTTTTGACGTTGGGCTTTTGCTTGTATTCTTCAAGGAACTCTTGATTTCTGATTTTGTATTGGTTGTCCATTGGTGGAGTTGTGTTATTTTTTTTCTACAAAGTTACTGATAAGTTTTTAATTGTTATGCATAATACGTGTCGGAATGATTTGTCTCTAGTTATTGGGGTGGTCGTTAATAATATAGCAGAATGCTTTTAGGCTTATTCCTTTTATATTTTTTAGTTTAGTGCGCTTATAAATTGAAGGAATTGTGTTAAAGTGATGGATGACTGCTAAACGCATGTTGCAATCGTTGTGGTATGAAATCGGGAACTTGTTAACGAAAAAAAAAGTTTGCGTGAAGAGTATTTTTTATAGGTTTTTTAAGCGAGAATGTAAAAAGATTATCTTAAATTTGCAAAGCATAAGAAAAAAGTGAGGCATGAAAATTCGTTACTACAGACTCGTCTACATTGCGCTAGCACTGCTCATGGTGGCTTGTAGCGCTGCAGAGAGATGTAACTGTGGATAAGGTCTCGCTAATGGTAATGACGTGATTTTTATTTTATTATAAACGTTTATTAATTAAAATTTAAAGTAAAATGATTAAACTTGGTATTAACGGTTTCGGTCGTATCGGCCGTATGGTTTTCCGTGCTGCTGTTGAGAACTTCGCAAACGACATTCAGGTAGTAGGTATCAACGACCTTCTCGAGCCTGAGTATCTCGCTTACATGCTTAAGTATGACTCAGTTCATGGTCAGTTTAAGGGTGAAGTAGCTGTTGAGGACGGTGCTCTCGTTGTTAACGGAAACAAGATTCGCCTTACAGCAGAGATGGATCCCGCTAACTTGAAGTGGGATGAGGTAGGTGCTGAGGTTGTAGTTGAGTCTACAGGTCTCTTCCTCGAGGATGAGAAGGCTCGCAAGCACATCACCGCTGGTGCAAAGAAGGTTATCATGTCAGCTCCTTCTAAGGATGCTACTCCTATGTTCGTATATGGTGTAAACCACGAGACATACGCTGGTCAGGATATCATCTCTAACGCATCTTGCACAACAAACTGCTTGGCTCCTATCGCTAAGGTGTTGAACGACAAGTTCGGTATCGTTAAGGGCTTGATGACTACTGTACACGCTGCTACAGCTACTCAGAAGACTGTTGACGGTCCTTCACGTAAGGACTGGCGCGGTGGTCGCGGTATCCTCGAGAACATCATCCCCTCTTCAACAGGTGCTGCTAAGGCTGTAGGTAAGGTTCTTCCCGTTCTCAACGGTAAGCTCACTGGTATGGCATTCCGCGTTCCCACATCTGACGTATCAGTTGTAGACCTCACTGTAGTATTGGAGAAGGAAGCTTCTATGGCTGACATCTGCGCTGCAATGAAGGAGGCTTCTGAGGGTGAGTTGAAGGGTATCCTCGGTTACACAGAGGACGCTGTAGTTTCTACAGACTTCCGTGGCTGCGCTAACACCTCTATCTTCGACGCTAAGGCTGGTATCTCTCTTGATGCTAACTTCGCTAAGGTTGTATCATGGTACGACAACGAGTGGGGTTATTCAAACAAGGTTTGCGAAATGGCTCGCGTAATCGCTGCGAAGTAATCGTTATCTATATACCGATTATTCAATACTCCCTCAGGAATGCTCCTGGGGGAGTTCTGCTTTTAATGTAGTGCTAGTGTCGACTCTTTTTTGAGGATTTCTTTTTGCTATGTCAAACCTTTTGTGTAAGTTTGTCATGAAATAATGAATGGTATGGAACATTGTAATCTGGTTACGATATTAGGACCAACGGCTTGTGGAAAGACTACTCTAGCAGTAGCTTTGGCTGATTGTCTGCATACGGGTGTCATCAGTGCTGATAGCCGGCAGGTATACCGTTCTATGGACTTAGGGACAGGTAAGGATTTGGGCGAGTATGTCTATAAAGGACACCAGGTACCATATCATTTAATAGATATTGTGGATGCAGGGTATAAGTACAATGTGTTTGAATATCAACGCGATTTCCTCAAGGTGTATGAGTCGTTGCGCTCAGATGGGCAATTGCCTGTGCTTTGTGGAGGTACAGGTATGTATTTAGAGTCTGTGCTGAGAGGTTATAGATTGGTTGAGGTGCCAGAGAATAGGGAACTGCGTGAGTCGCTTGCTGACAAAACACTTGATGAACTTACTGCTATCTTGAAAACTTATAAACATCTGCACAATACCACAGATGTGGATACATGTAAACGTGCCATTCGCGCTATAGAAATAGAGGAATACTACAGGATGAGTGATGCCAATGTACGCGAATTTCCCAAGATAAACAGTTTGACAATTGGACTTGATATTTCTCGTGAACTTCGGCGTGAGCGTATTACTCGTCGCTTGCATGAGCGTCTTAGCCTTGGAATGATAGATGAGGTACGAGCTATATTAGACTCAGGCGTGGCGCCTGAAGATTTAATTTATTATGGACTAGAATACAAGTATCTGACATTATATGTTATAGGTGAACTTAATTATAAAGAAATGGTAGATCAATTGGAAATTGCGATACACCAGTTTGCCAAGCGTCAGATGACTTATTTCCGTGGCATGGAACGTCGTGGAGTCCCCATTCGGTGGATTGATACTTCGTTGCCTACTGAAGAAAAGGTGGAACTCATAGAACAGCTTATACAATAGGTGGAAGTTATGGATGAGAAGATGATAAATAAGACGATTAGCCGATGGGGGATTGTATACGTCCCAATGGCTGGAGTACGCAAGAAACATAGGCGTTGGCATCAGATAAAGGAGTATTTAGAACTCAAGAAGGTACAGTACGACTATATACAGTCTGAAGACTATGGAGCAGTGGAGCGCCTCACACGCATGTATGTGGAGAATGGATACAAGACCATTGTGTTGGTAGGAGGAGATATGGCTGTCAATGATGCAATTAATGGTATCATGACTTCGTCGGTTGAGGACTTGAGCAGTGTCTCTTTTGGTATTATTGCAAATGGTATAGGTAATGACTTTGCGGATTTTTGGGGACTGGGCGTTGATGATTATAAGCGGGCCATTGATTGTATTATAAAAGGCACCCTGCGAAAAATCGATGTAGGATACTGCTCGTTCTTAGATGGCGCTGTAACAAAGAAACGTTATTTCCTCATGGCCGTTAATGTGGGGCTAGGCGCTGAAGCTATTAAGATATCTGATGAATGCAAACATTATTGGGGCAAACGTAATCCTACCTATATAATTAGCCTCTTCCGCCTTTTCTTGCGTCGTAAACAATATAAAATGCATCTGAAGGTTAACGATGAAGTGCTCAATGAACGTTTGATGACAGTGTGTGTGGGTAACTCGCGTGGCTATGGCCTTACCCCCAGTGCGGTACCTTATAATGGTTGGCTCGATGTGTCTGTGGTATATCGGCCTGAACTAAAGCAAATGGTGCAAGGATTGTGGATGTTACTGCGCGGCCGTATCCTGAATCACAAACAAGTGAAGCCGTATAGGACCAAACGTGTTGTTATTTATGATACAGAGGGAGCTAGTATATGTGTAGACGGGCGTATTCTGGAATATAAGTGCCCTCTTGAAATATCCTTGATGCCTGAGTGTCTCAATTTTATTGTGCCAGATTGAACTTTTATAAAGCGGTATATGCAATAAGGCCCCGAGATGTCGGGGCCTTATTCGTATGTGCTTGTTGTGCTGTTTATTCTGATGTAGGTTACTTCTTTACAATGCCGATAGTTTCAAGAGTCTTGCCTACGCTTGGCCATTGCTTGATGAGACGCTCTGCCTCGCTCATGGTGATGGCGATGGTGGTGCCATGACGTGGAGTGAAAATGTCGGTATTGTCTGAGTTGCAAACGAAAGTGAAGTTGCTCAAGTCGGTGCTCTTGCAATACTCGTAGTGACCATTCATATAACAGTCGTACATCAATATCCACTCGTCTGAGTCAATGAGTTTGAATACACCTGAGCCTTCTACTGCTTTACGGCTCTGTTGTAGGTATTTGTGTTCGGGAGTCCATTCGCCGCGAAGCGTTTTAGCCGTAGCTTTTTGGATGCCATTCCCTTGTCCTTCTGTCTTGAAGAACATGTGATACAGACTGTCGTGGTATACGATATCTGCGTCGATTGTGTTTGCGTGATGGTCGTAGAGTACTTCTGGCATACTGATCTCGGTGAAGTCTTCATTAGCATATGAACAGTAAGTGATGTAGTGTGCTCCTATTTCGCCGATAGCATAATAAAGCATGTATTTGCCTTCCTCTGGATCGTAGATGGTTTGTGGTGCCCATACTTGAGTGAGACTGTCACGATCGAAACGCTCAGGCCATGTGGTGGGGAAGTCAATGGCTGAGTGTGTCCAGTTGATTAGGTCCTTAGAACGCAATAACACGAGGCCGTCGTTTGAAGCCCAGCCCTGCGAAGAACGCATGTCGGTAACTACCATGTAGAAATATCCGTCTTCGCCGCGGAGAATATGCGGGTCGCGCACGGCCTTTTTGTTGGCGATAGTGTCAGAACTGATGATGGGCTTGCCGTCATTAAGCGGGGTGTAGTTGTAACCGTCGGCACTTAGTGCAAAGCAGATCTGCTCTTGCCAGGGAGCATTACCGTTAAAGTAGGCGAAAAGGTAGCCTACGTAAGGTTCGTTACTGTCTTTTCCCTTGCAGCTGCTCATTAGGCATGCTGTGGTCATGGTCGCCAAAAGGCACAGAATAAAAGATTTGTTTTTCATAAGATAATTATTAATAATGTGGGGTTTGCATTTTATCCAATGCGGCTGATCTTTCTCAGTTCGTCCTCATTGATGAGTTTTATTTTTCTACCGTCAATAGCAATTAATTTTTCTGCAGCAAAGATGGAGAGTGTGCGTATAGCATTCGATGTAGTCATGTTTGATAGGTTAGCCAGGTCCTCGCGCGACAAGAAGATACTGATAGTAGCTCCATCTTCTTCTAGACCATATGTCTCTTTTAAAAACAGTAGTGACTCGGCCAGTCTGCCGCGTATATGCTTTTGTGTGAGGTTTACAGTGCGCTCATCTGATATGCCGAGATCTATTGAAAGTAGCTTGATGAAAAACATAGCAAGCTTATTGTTAGTCTCTACTAGATGGGTAATGATATCCATGGGTATGGCACATACGATTGATGCCTCGAAAGCTGCAGCTGCTGTTACGAAGCTCTCTCCTGCGAAATGTGCTCGATAGCCAAAGTATTCGACGGGTTTGATGACGCGCATTATTTGGCTTCGTCCTCCTACTCCGTCGCGATAGATTTTTACCTTGCCTTCAAGCAAGCAGAATAGGTGATTGGGGGTTTGTCCCTCGGAGTATATCACCTGGTTCTTTTTGTATCGCTTTACCTCCATGTGCTCGGCTGCCAGAATGCGTTGATCGTCTGTCAGTAACTCCCACATGTCGGCAATCGCCGCAATTATTTCTGCTTGCGTGACCTCTTTTTTTGCCATGTTTTGTTTCCTAATACCTATTTTTTTCGATTAAAGATTAAAAATTAAAAGTTAAAACAGGGAATAATAGTCGTTAAACCCTTATGCTCTACCTTCAATACAGGCTTGTCTTAACTTTTAATTCTTAATCTTTAATTGCTTAATCGATGATGTCAAACCCGCAGTAGGGTACCAGCACCTTGGGGATGCGGATGCCTTCGGGGGTCTGATTGTTCTCGAGAATTGCTGCAAGGATTCTCGGGAGAGCCAGTGCCGAGCCGTTCAGCGTATGGCAAAGTTCTATCTTCTTGTCCTCGGTGCGGCGATAGCGGCACTTCAGACGATTTGCTTGATATGCATCGAAGTTTGATACGGATGAAACTTCCAACCAACGCTCTTGAGCAGCCGAGTATACCTCGAAGTCGAAGCAGAGAGCGGCGGTAAAGCTCATGTCGCCACCACAAAGGCGCAGTATACGATAGGGAAGCTCGAGCTTCTTTACGAGGCTCTCTACGTGGTCGAGCATTTCTTTGTGCGATTCTTTGGAATGCTCTGGGGTGTCAATGCGTACAATCTCAATTTTAGAGAACTCATGTAGGCGGTTCAGTCCGCGCACGTCCTTACCATACGATCCTGCTTCACGACGGAAACACTGTGTGTAGGCAGTATTTTTGATAGGAAGCTCCTTCTCGTCGAGGATTACATCACGGTAGATGTTTGTCACGGGTACCTCAGCCGTAGGGATGAGGTATAGGTCATCGGCTGTGCAGTGATACATCTGACCCTCCTTGTCAGGCAACTGTCCTGTGCCGTATCCCGATGCCTGGTTCACCACTGTAGGCGGCATTATCTCCTCGTAGCCGGCATTGCGGGCCTCGTCGAGGAAGAAGTTGATAAGGGCACGCTGCAGACG
>JAFOYZ010000019.1 GCA_017424485.1 Bacteroidaceae bacterium | reverse complement strand
TAGCTCTCGGGATGCTCTTCGGGCAGGCCTACGTATTCATCCATATTGAAGGTCACTACATTCTGGAAGCTTACCTTGCCTTCCTTGTGCAGGCGGATGAGTTCCTTATAGGTGCCGAGCGGTGTGCCGCCGGTGGGGAGAGCCAATACGAAGGGTGTCTCGGGGGTGGGACCGAACTCGTTGATTCTCTTCACGATGTGAGCGGCAGCCCAAACTGCCATCTGTTGCGGATCTTTCTGGATGATTAGACGCATAATGATTGATGTTTTTTGAGGGAGACCTGGCAGGACTCTTGCATCCTGCCGGTATCTCGGTCGGTATATTAAAATTGTCTGTATTTCTGTTATTGGTTGTCGTCTGCTTCTTCTTCGCTTGCTTTTTCTTTTTTAACAGGCGACTCTTGCGCTTTGTTTTTCAGTGCTTCCATAATCTTTGCTTCCAGCTCTTCGGCCAGTTCGGGATTGTCGGCAATGAGTTGCTTGGTGGCGTCGCGGCCTTGTGCCAGCTTGGTGCCTTCGTATGAGAACCATGAGCCGGACTTCTTGATGATGCCATAGTCTACGCCCAGGTCAATGATTTCGCCAATCTTCGAGATTCCTTCGCCGAACATGATGTCGAACTCTGCTCTGCGGAAGGGGGGTGCTACCTTGTTCTTCACAATCTTCACCTTTGTCAAGTGGCCCAGCACTTCATCGCCATCCTTGACGGGAGTCGATTTGCGGATGTCCATACGTACCGATGCGTAGAACTTGAGGGCGTTACCGCCGGTGGTGGTTTCGGGGTTACCGAACATGATGCCTATCTTCTCGCGCAGCTGGTTGATGAAGATGCAGCAGGTCTTGGTCTTCGATATGGTGGCGGTGAGTTTTCTGAGTGCCTGGCTCATGAGTCGGGCTTGCAGACCTACCTTGTTTTCGCCCATGTCGCCTTCAATCTCGGCTTTGGGGGTCAGCGCTGCCACTGAGTCGATGACTACGATGTCGACGGCTGCTGAGGCAATGAGCTGCTCGGCGATTTCGAGTGCCTGCTCTCCGTTGTCGGGCTGTGCTATGAGGAGGTTGTTGACGTCAACACCCAGCTTCTGTGCATAGAATCGGTCGAAGGCGTGCTCGGCATCGATGATGGCTGCTATGCCGCCAGCTTTCTGTGCTTCGGCAATGGCGTGGATGGCGAGGGTGGTCTTACCTGATGATTCGGGACCATAGATCTCAATCACTCGGCCGCGCGGATATCCGCCTACGCCAAGGGCTACGTTGAGGCCTATCGAGCCAGTGGGGATGACCTCTATTTCCTGTATGCTGTCGTCGCCGAGCTTCATGATGGAGCCCTTGCCGAAATTCTTTTCGATCTTGTCCATTGCGGCTTGCAAGGCTTTCAGCTTGTCGCTTGCGCCGCCTGTCTGTATTTCTGCTTTCTTTGCCATATCTTATAGTATATATTATCCGTCTTCAAAGTTACAACTATTTTCCGAAATGCACACTATTGGCAGAAGAAAAAAGTTTTTCATGCCATACTGGCAGAAAACATGACGTGCATTTTCCTTGTCACCTCGTCACCTTGTCACCCGTTTTTTTGTGGCACGCGGTTTGTAGTATATATCGGCGTAAACCGATTAAAAAAGTAAAAAGCAAAAGCGAAAAATTAAATTCTCTGCCCCGGGCGAACAAAGCCTTGCAGAAACAAGTTTTGAGTATTAACAATTAAAAAGTATAAGAAAATGGGAAAGATTATTGGTATTGACTTAGGAACAACCAACTCATGTGTTGCCGTATTCGAGGGCAACGAACCTGTAGTAATCGCTAATAGCGAAGGTAAGCGCACTACTCCTTCAGTAGTAGCTTTCGTTGACGGTGGCGAGCGCAAGGTGGGCGACCCCGCTAAGCGTCAGGCTATCACCAACCCCAAGCGCACCATCTACTCTATCAAGCGTTTCATGGGTGAGACTTGGGATCAGGTACAGAAAGAGGTATCACGCGTACCTTACCCCGTAGTACGTGGCGACAACAACCTCCCCCTCGTTGACATCGATGGTCACAAGTATACTCCCCAGGAGATCTCAGCTATGATCCTCCAGAAGATGAAGAAGACCGCTGAGGACTACCTCGGTCAGGAGGTTACAGAGGCTGTTATCACCGTACCCGCCTACTTCTCTGACTCACAGCGTCAGGCTACCAAGGAGGCTGGTCAGATCGCAGGTCTCGAGGTGAAGCGTATCGTGAACGAGCCCACAGCTGCTGCTCTCGCTTACGGTATCGACAAGGCTAATAAGGATATGAAGATTGCCGTGTTCGACCTTGGTGGTGGTACATTCGATATCTCTATCCTCGAGTTCGGTGGTGGCGTATTTGAGGTGCTCTCTACCAACGGTGACACTCACCTCGGTGGTGACGACTTCGACCAGGTAATCATCGACTGGCTCGTACAGGAGTTCAAGAACGACGAGGGTGCTGACCTCACACAGGATCCTATGGCGCTCCAGCGTTTGAAGGAGGCTGCTGAGAAGGCTAAGATTGAGCTCTCTTCATCTACCTCTACAGAGATCAACCTCCCCTACATCATGCCCGTAGCTGGTGTTCCCCGTCACTTGGTGAAGACCCTCACACGTGCTAAGTTCGAGTCATTGGCTCACAACCTCATCCAGGCATGTATCGAGCCTTGCCGCAAGGCCGTAGCTGATGCTAAGTTGAGCACCGCTGACATTGATGAGGTAATCCTCGTAGGTGGTTCAACCCGTATCCCCGCCGTACAGCAGATCGTACAGGAGTACTTCGGTAAGGCTCCCTCAATGGGCGTTAACCCCGACGAAGTAGTTGCTCTCGGTGCATCTATCCAGGGTGCTGTATTGAACAAGGAGAGCGGT
>JAFOYZ010000148.1 GCA_017424485.1 Bacteroidaceae bacterium | reverse complement strand
GCAGCGAGAGCAATGATAAGCTCGCTTAATCATTACCGCCGACGCGGAATGAGCGTCGGTTCTTGGACAAGCCAAGGGCTTCGCTATTGACGACGAAGGAAGCTTCAGCTTCCCCGAGGAGTTGCAACTTGTTGCTCTGTTGCAAGGAATCTTAATGCGAAGCATTATAAGTGACAATTGACAATTGACAATTGACAATTGACAATGAAAGATTAAATCTGTGGTCATCCGCCAAATCAGTGTCATCCGCGTGCCATTAGAATTGACAATGATATAAAATCTGTGGCAATCCGCCAAATCCGTGTCATCCGCGTGCCATAAAAAATCATCAATCAAAGCACCACATCCGCCAGGTCGAGTCCTTCACGATGTGCTTCGGGGTGATCCATCAGGTTGTAGTACCATGTAGGTATGTATAGCCGCGTGCCGAGTATGCGGTTACATCAGCAATCTCAGCTTCTCCTCAATGATACCCTTGTACTTTTCTTTCATTGTATCGGGCAAGAAAGCGGTATCGATGAATGAGAACCACTTATCCTTGACTCGCTGAAAGCGATTGAAAACATTCTCTATCACCTTGTCATCTAATCCTGACGCTTGCATAGAGGTGATGAAATCGGTCTTCTTGAGTTTCCTCTTCTTCCCATTAAGGGTGAGCGCCAACTCTTCGGTATCTTCGGGCATGACCAATGCAGTAGACAGCATATCGTAGGCTGGTGTCAATACATAGTCTCCTCTAACTTGGCTATATAGTGAGAAGTTCTTTAGGTGCATGTCTGCATTGCCTGTCACCCAAGAGAATACCACCTGCTCCCAGTAGTTTACCAAGTCCAGCTTGGGCACAGACGAAAAGCGCTGTATCGCCTTGGCAACCTGCTCGTATGATCCTTTGTATTTGTGCTCGGTCAGCCGCTCAGTCAGCTGGCACATATCCTCCATCGGCAACTTTTCACCCTTTCCCGTTCGGTCGATGCGTCGGGTGATGTAGCACAACTCACCATCAGCAAAGCGCACGAGGCTGTGAGGCACCACTTTCATCTTTGCCAGTTCGGCAAGATGCATGGTCAGGTCCTCCACTTCGGGCAAGCAGGGGAACAAGTCTGTTTGAGGTTTTAGTATGTACCGCCCCCATAGGCCTACTATGGTAAAGCGGTTTGCGCCACCGGCATCCGCCTTATTGATGTCCAACGACAACTTTGCCTGTACGCCAGTCAGCGTCGTTTGGCTGCGTATCACCTGCTGGGCAAGGTCAGAAAGATTCTCGCGCGTGTATGGCAGTTCGGGCACATCGTGTGTACCAAACATCTTCTTCGAGCAAGCCTTGTGGAAATCCTTTTCTCCTTCGCCCAACTCTTTATAACAATAGAGACACTTTGCCATAAGCCTACTCTCCTTCCTTTATTAGAGGTTCTATACCTACCGCACCGATACAATCCTTGCAGCAAGCCAGCAACAAGGACATTCGGTCACGAACATCAATCTTCCAGTTCTTCCCAGCAATATCCAATAGCCATCCCTCGGGTATCAATCCGTCAAAGAAGGGAAACAACACCTTGTCGTGATAAGATTCTTGACTTAATGGCAAAGTGAGACTCACGGCCTCCGCATCGGCCAAAGATAGATAATCGGCATCATACACAAAGGTGTAGCCATTCTCATCTTCTATTAGTGTGCCGGCTCTTCTTCCCCGACACCATACCACCGCCTGTTTCATTGTTCATCTAACTTATTCATTGGCACGGCACCTACCTCATCGCCAAATAGGTTCAGTATCTGGTTCACCTTATCGAGGCGAAGCGTTTGCTTCCCTTGCTCAAGTTCGCGAACGAATCGCAAACCTACGCCCGACTTCTCGGACAGTTCCATCTGTGTCAGATTATACCGCTTGCGCATCATCTTCACATATCTTGACAATGTTGTCTGCTCCATATTGTTGCAATTTTATACCCTTTCGGGGGCAAAGATAATAATTTTATTTGATTTTACACCTTGTCGGGTATAAAAATTGCTTTTTACATCTTCATTACCCCCCTTGGGGTATAATTTGAATGACATCCGCCAAATCCAGCCCTGCGCTGCGGGCGAAAAAGCAAAAAGTTGTGACGCACTTTACAAGCTGATTTTCTGCGTACTGCATTGCTTTGCGTCACATGTGACAGCAAAATACACGAACTTATATAAAAGGAAAACAAATAATTATGTAACATGCGTGTAGTTACATAATTATTTATTTTTGGTATTTAAAAGATCTATGCAAACAAGTGTCACATGTGACGCAGACAGATCTATCTAACAGTAGCAAAGCATGTTAGGTGCGTCACAACTTTTTTTACCTACTCCTTATAACTCTGGTGGGCGTTTATCCGTTGGGCAGCCTTGATGTCGTCACCTGTGAGGGTGATGACGAGCCATCCGCGAGCCGCGTGGGTGCGCCGTTGCTCGTAGCCAAGACGGTTCATGCTGAGGGCTATCTTCTTAGCCGAGAGGCGAGAGTGTACATACATGCCTATGAGTTCGATAATGCGTGTGGCGGTAAGAAACTCGCCCGTCTCCTCCCCTATGGGCCGACGCAGGTAAGTGAGGATAAGCTCCTCCTCCATACAAGGCTCCTCGAAGTTGGCATTGTGGGCATCGAGCTCGGCTACCTCGTCAGCCTCGAACCAGTAGCGGAAGCCCTCGCGGTAGAGGGCATAGGCCTGGGCATAGAGGCGGTCATGAGGGATGGCATGGGTGTAGGGCGAGTCGATGTCGGTCACAAAGAAAGGTAGCCAGCGGCGGTTACCCGTGAGGTCGGTGAGAAAACGGCGGTTGTTGCCCGTGGCGCAGAACGAGGCGATGTGTACGCGGCTCTCGCGGTTGGCCGAGTAAGCGTCGCGCTCGTCGATGGTCTCAGCGGTGACGATGGCCTTGAGTTGGTTGAGCTCGCGGGGTGTGAGGCTGTCGATCTCCTCCAATGCCACGAGTCCCTTCTCGGTGAGCATGAGGCGGTCGTCCTTATCCATGCGGCTGGCATAGTTGCGCACGGCGAAGTAGCTGCTGAGCACTGGCGGTAGCAGGCGACGCATGAAGGTGCTCTTGTAGATACCTTGTCGACCGATGTAGGCGAGGATGACATGGTTGGTCACCTCGGGGTCGAGCCAGCAGGCTATCATGGCAACAAACCATTTCTTGAACCATCGGCGGTGCTTGGCATCGTCGTCCGTGGCAACATGTACCATCGAGGCCACGAGGTCGATATAGTCGGTATCGTCATCGTCAGGGATGGGTGGCAGTGTGGTGAGGTAGTCGGCAAAGGGGTTGAACTCGGGCGAGAACTCGCTGCCGAGCAGCTGGTGTAGGTCGCTCTTGAGTATGCGCTTTCCTATCTCCTCGGTGATGCGGCAGTAGAGGGTGTTTTCCATGCGGTCGGTCTTCTCGCACCAGGTGGCGGTAGCCTCATTGTATATTTCGTACTTGCGGGTGATGACATTGTAACGCGACTGCACGCCGTGGATAGTAAGGTAGTCGCGTATGTCGCGCACGTCGCCTACCGACGAATCGGACTTCTGGCGCCCGGACTTAGGCGGTGGGTAGATGCCGTGCTCGGCGGTCTGCAGGTAACAGGAGCGCACGATGGCCTCCACATCGGAGGTGTCGTAATCATTGAAATGGCGGACGGCCCACTGGCGACACTCCTCTTCGGGCACACCGTAGCGGTTCATCTCGTAGCAGGCGCTACACACATACTTGTTGTAGGTGCCCTCCTCGTAACGGATACCCTGCGACCCGACCTTGGCCAGCACTCGGTTGATGAGTTTTTGGTTTAGAGTATTACCATCCGGCTGTTTCCTCTTCTCTTTCTTCGGGCGGCCCACGGGCTTCTTCTCCTCAATCTTGACAATAAAGGGTATGGCATCGGGGTTGTAATAAAGGTTCTCATCGTAGGCGATGGTGCTGATGCGGCCTATGTTCTTGCACTGGCCGTCGGTGGGCAGACCAGTGAGGTTCTGGTAATAGGTGTTGATGGTGGAGAAAGCGAGAGGATAGGAAGCCCTCATGGAGTTCAGGAGTTCAGGAGTTTTCGCTTCGCTCAGGAGTGCAGACAAATGTCCGCTCGCAGCTTCACGATTTTTGTTTACGTCAGCCGTTACGATTGATTG
>JAFOYZ010000147.1 GCA_017424485.1 Bacteroidaceae bacterium | reverse complement strand
GATACTGCCGCCCGACTATTCGCACCCCCTGCTCAACGACTCGAAACAGCTGACCGAGAAGCAGCGCTATGCTCTGCGCGAGGATATCGAGCGCGATGCGCTGGCATGGGCGCTTGGCATCGTGACCGCTAAAGAAATTGATGAGATAAACATCCTCAATGCCTCTATCCTTGCTATGCACCGTGCGTTGGATGGGCTGAAGATACGTCCAGAGTATGTGGTGGTCGACGGCAATAAGTTCAAACCCTATGGTGATACGCCCCACGAGACCGTGGTCAAAGGCGATGGTAAGCTGATGAATATCGCTGCGGCCTCAATCCTTGCCAAGACCTACCGCGACGACTATATGAACCGCCTGCACGAGGAGTTTCCTCATTACGACTGGAACCATAACAAAGGATATCCTACGGCCAAGCACCGTGCCGGCATCAAGGAGCATGGACTGACGCCTTATCACCGCATGAGCTACAACCTCTTGGGAGACGGACAGCTGTCGCTCGATTTCTAAGACACCCCCAAAAAATGATATATTATGAAAAAGACATTCTTAACCCTATCACTTCTCATTGCCTGCTCTCTGATGGGCATGGCACAACGTCCCTCAGTAAGTATCTTAGGCGACTCGTACTCGACCTTTGAGGGCTATCTCACCCCCGACACCATGGATATATGGTATTTTGCAGGAACTCAGGACGCTCGCCGTACCGATGTGAGCAAGGTGAGTGAGACTTGGTGGATGCAGCTTATCAAGAAAAAGAATTGGAAACTCGAGGTCAACAACTCGTGGTCGGGCTCTACCATCTGCTATACCGGCTATCGTGACGAGGACTATAGTAACCGCTCCTTCGTGCTGCGCACCGCTGCGTTGGGAAGTCCCGACATTATCCTAATCTTTGGCGGTACCAACGACTCGTGGGCTGGTTCGCCCATCGGTGAGTATAAGTATGCTGATTGGCGTCGTGCCGACCTCTACACCTTCCGTCCAGCGATGGCTTGTATGCTTGCACGCATTCAAGAGCGTTACCCTACGGCCGATGTATACTTCATCTCTAACGATGGCCTCAAGCCTGAGATTACCGAATCGATGGTTGAGATATGTAAGCACTACGGCGTGCCATTGATACAACTCCATGGTATCAGTAAGACCTCAGGACATCCCAATGTAGAGGGTATGCGCCAGATTGCCGAACAGGTAGGTAAGATTATTCGATAAGACGTATTATCTATGTGTGTGGCGCCACCGCTTAACAGCATGACGTGTGACGAGTTGGCTGAACACAGCCGCGGCGACGCACCCCAACGTGTTGAATAGGAAGTCCCACCAGTCGGCTGCACGGGTAGGGGTGAGCGTCTGCTGACCTATCTCGATGAGTCCGCTGAAGAGGATAGGTGCGATGATGGCCCAGGGGATGAGGCGTTTGGCTTCGGCACGATCATGGCTCATGAAGTACTCAAACCACAGTACGCAACAGAACCCGAAGTACATGAGAAAGTGTAGCACTTTATCGATATGGGTCACTTCATTGAGTGGCGTTTCGGGCGGATTGAAGAACGACAGAAATAAGATGATGCCGATGAGTATGATTGATAGTGGGTATTTCTTTAGATAACTCATTCTGTATAGGAGAAAATTCATTGCAAAGGTAGGAAATAATCATATAGGTTTAGCTAATTTAATGTAATAACTTTTATGTGGCGCGATTGGTTCACCTTCTCTAGGCAAGACCGCAGGGCTATCCTTTTGTTGGCGGTATTGATCATGATTGTCATGGCTTTGATGTGTACCAAGCCGCTATGGTATCGGACTCATACGGATTGTCTCTCATCGACCGATTCTGTGGCGCTACAGATGCTGCTGCCTGAGGCCTCATTGCCCATAGTGAAGTATGCTCCTCATCGTTTCGATCCCAATACGGCCGATTCTCTCGAACTGCTCTCTGTGGGGCTTCCTCCCCATGTGGCTCGAAATATCCTCCGCTACCGCAAGGCAGGGGGTGTCTTTCGCCGTCCCGACGACCTCGGTCGAATCTATGGCTTGTCCGACTCGGTCTTCATGCGTGTGAAACCTTATGTTGCTATACCTCCCATAAAGCGCGAAACCAGGCATACACCGATTGTAGAAGAGGAACCGAAAACCTTGTTGCAACCTCTTGATACGGTGAAGCGCGAGCATCCCTATGCCGAGTATATGCGTGCCAAACTCAAGCCGGGTGAGTTTGTCGACCTAAATAGGGCTGATACCACCGAACTGATGAAGGTGCCGGGTGTAGGCCCCGTCTATGCGCGTATGATTGTGGAGTATCGTAGCCTGCTGGGCGGCTTTCATAGTGTGGCCCAACTGCGCGAGCTTGATGCTCCTCTTCCCGAGTCCTTAGGTGACTGGGTGCATGTAAGTACACCTCCAGCAGATAAGTTACATATCAACGCTCTCTCGGTGACTAAGCTCCGCTCACATCCATATCTTACCTTTTATCAGGCTAAGGCGATTGTAGACTTGCGCAAACGCGAGGGGAGTATCCGTTCGGCACGCCAACTTCTCTTCCTCGATGAGTTTACAGAGGCCGATATCGAACGTCTGCAACCCTATCTCTCGTTTGATTGAGCAGAAAAATAGGGTGTGGTACTTCAGAAAACCACACCCTATCTTGTCTCTATTCCTTTAGCGTTACTTTATCACTACTTTTTTGCCATTGATGATATATATACCTTTGGCGGGCGCTGTCACGCGGCGTCCCAAGAGGTCGTAGATTACTCTCTCACCTGTTTCAGGTGCGGCGATGTGCTCTATATCTGTGCCGTCACCTACGATTTGCCACACCACGGGTTCGGTGATGGTAGCGATAGGAGCCTTGATATAGATGGTGCGCTCGGTGTCCTCAGCTGCGAAGAGGTAGCTCTTGCCTATCATAGTGCCATCCTCGTTGGTGAGGCTGGTTTGTGTGAAGTCGTTCTTGTAGGCCGAGAGCGAGGTCTTCTTATCCTTGTAGAATACCAGGCTGCTGTAGTTTTTGATGGTGCTGCTGATAGTGATGGTCACCTCCTTGCCGGCAGGTAGGGTATATATGTACCATGTATCGTATCCGTCGTGTCCTGTCGTGAGGGTATACTCTACGCCTGCCTGTGCGCTGATGGCATCTTCGAATCGCTCGCCGGGGCGTGCCTCGGCAAAAGTGGGTACGATGTAGTAGTTGTTGCCGTCGGTGTCGCCCGGATCGGCATTGATGGTGGTGCTGATGTATAACGTCTGTCCCTTCTCTACGTACACCTTGCAGTACTTGTATCCTGCCATGTAAGCATTGCTATAGCGGCTATCGTCGGCACCGTTTATCTCGTCGGCATCGCAGTCACCCACCTTCACCTTGAGGTTCGATCCGCGTCCAAGCTTGGCATATGTAGTGTAGAATCCAGTGCGGTCGGCCACATATTTGTGCCATATGGTGCTCTCGGGTGTGTTGGCAATAGCGATGGTGTCGCCCAACTGAGCGATGGTGATGGCTGTGGCGCAGATGTCGCCCTCGTTAGCCTCTTCCAATCGTGTGGTGAAGATGACGTCGGCACCATCATTGGCAAACGACATGATCTCGAATAGATAGCTTGTGCCCTCAGTTACGGGAATCTTGTATGAGCGAGCTGTGACGTTGCCCTTATTGTCGGTGATGTCCTCACGCACGTAGCTGATGGTCTTGCCGCTACACTCGGTGCGGAAGTAGATGCTCCAGTAGTAGTCGATGACATTCTTCGAGGTTGTCTCGAAGATGGCAAATCCCGACTTTTCGGCAGTGAATTGGCGATAGTTCATCACGTCGTCGCCGCGGTCTTTGATGACTACATTCTCGCCCAGTGAGAAAACGATGGGCATGTCGCAGTAGTCGCCCGCCTCGATAGTCTTTTCGGTGAGTGTGATGGTGTGGGTGCTCTCAGTGGCGGTCACACACATATATATGCTTTGTCCTTCGCCCAAGCGATATTTGTTGTCGCCATTCATGATGTTACCTCCGTTGCGTGAGTAGAGCATGTGTTTCAGTGTACCTGTGGTGGCTACTGCAAGCTCTACATCCTTGACCGATGTGTATACAAACCAGTAGTCGCGCAACTCGCCACCGAATGTTGTCTCGCCTGCACCTATGGCCTTGGCCTTGTCCATGCATTCGCCCTCGACGGCCTCGCGTAGGGTCAGTGTGGCTGCGGCGCTCATGGTGTTGGGTGAGGTGAGGTCGTAGTTGATGATAAGCTCGCTACCTACGAATAGCGGGTCGAGGTTGAGTATCTGCTTCATGGCTACGCCCTTTATGTCTACGGGCAGCAGTTCGGTCGATTCATAGTCGCAGTTGTTCATATAGGTGATGCTACCATTCCATCCGGCCACTATGCTTGCCTCCATGATGTATTTCTCGCCAATGTTGCTCAGGTCGAGGCTATAGAAATTGTTGCCCTTCGTCAGGTCCAGTGTAGCGGGGAACGTCTTCAGAGCGATGGGTGCCTTGCAGTTCTCTCCCAGTCGGGTGCTTGTCATCTTGAAGGTGACATCTGCCGGACGGCTATTGGGCACAATCACGATGTAAGCCTTGTCCTTCTCTACCACAAACTCATGATCGTCGGTTGCCATGTTTTGTGATGCATATTTCAGCGGTTGGTCAACACTGCCATAGAAATCCTCTTCTATGTAGTATATGAGGTATTGGTCAGTGAATATGCTGGCCACGCCGTCGCTAGGTGCCACGAATCGGCAGAAGGTAGCATAGCTTAGGTCGCCTAAGTAGTCGGTGTCGTAGTTCTTGTATACGGGTAGTGTGGTCTTGTTATTCTGCGCCAGCGCTATGGTCTGCTCCCATGAGTCACCCTTGATGTCTTCGCCGAAGAACACGCTCTTGAGTGTGAATATCGCCATCACTCCCTCGGCCTCCTTGGGTGTGGCGAGGGTGAAGCGTATCTCGTCGCCGGCAAACACCTTTATCCATCCGTATACGCCTACGCCGTTCTCATACGAACCCGCCTCTTGCAGCGGAGCGTCGGCATCGTATGCCCCATCGTGATACCATCCGCCCCAGATGCTCACGTGTACATTGTCGGCCACGTCCTGGTCGTTGGCATAGACGTACAGCGTACCGTTCTGTGTAGCCGTGTAGCTTAGTGTGATGAGCGAGTCGGCTCGCATCCTTAGTCTCTTGTTGCTACCATCCCATTGGGTGATGGTCGATGCCTCCTGTTGTGCGAAGCTCATTGTGCTGATTCCCATGAGGAGCATCAGCAGTGTGTAAAGCGATTTCTTCATCTTTTTATTACTGATTATAATGATTGTTAAACTAATACCTATAATAATGTTGCAAAATTAGTGCAAGCAGAGTGAAAAAGCAAGCTTGCTTGCATTTTTCCGAGGCGTCGCCTAATTTCTGCTTACAAGTAGACTTAAATTAGCGAATAAAGTGCTATCATCATGGCAAATGGTCGTCTTTTGTGTGTTCTGTGTACGAAAACAAAATGGTGGTATCTAAACTAATTGCCTTACCAACTCGGAGGGAGTACCTGTAATTTCTGAAGATTGTTTTGCCAAAAGACCTTGAGGCTTCTATCACCAGGCTTTGGCATATTTATAGGAATGCTTCGTTTGCAATATGAAATTGCGTTTTTGTCATTGGTAATATCGTTGAATTTGTCTATTTTTGCATTGATTAGCGAAGATTAGTTGCACTTGTGGGGGATAAAGTTAGATTTATTCGCTACTTTGCATTAACTTTGCATGTTGTTAATTCAATTATATCAGTATCACCATAGTGATACTCGGGTCTCAGTACTGTGAAATTGTAATCTCACTACTGCGATACTCTAGTCTCGCCGCTGTGATACTCGAATGAAAGGAAGTAATATAAACCATATAAACAAACAGTAATCGTATGTCAAAGAAAGCATTATTGATGATTCTCGATGGTTGGGGTTTCGGCAACCAAGGTAAGGGTGACGTTATCTTCAACACTCCTACTCCCTACTGGGACTATCTGATGAGCACCTATCCTCACTCGCAGCTGCAGGCCAGCGGTGAGAATGTGGGTTTGCCCGACGGGCAGATGGGTAACTCTGAAGTTGGGCACCTTAATATCGGTGCCGGTCGTGTGGTATACCAGGACCTCGTGAAGATTAACCGCGCTTGTGCTGACAACAGCATCATGCAGAATAAGGAAATCGTAGCAGCTTATAGCTATGCCAAGGAGAATGGCAAGAATCTCCACCTCATGGGCCTCACCTCTGATGGTGGTGTGCACAGCTCACTCGACCACCTCTTCAAACTCATCGACATCGCTGGTGAGTATGGTATTGAGAACACCTACGTACACTGCTTTATGGATGGTCGCGACACCGATCCCAAGAGCGGTGCAGGCTTCATCGGTCAGCTCGTAGAGCACAATGCTAAGATTGCCTCTATCATTGGTCGCTACTATGCTATGGACCGCGACAAGCGTTGGGAGCGCGTGAAGGTGGCTTATGACCT
>JAFOYZ010000146.1 GCA_017424485.1 Bacteroidaceae bacterium | reverse complement strand
GAATTTGGTATGGCGGGCGGGATTATCTACCTTATCGGACAAACTTTCGGCACGTTCCTCGCTATTTTTTTGTGCATTAGGTGGCAACGCTTGATAGCTTTCGTTGACGTCAACAACGAGTTGTTAACTCTCAACCGCAGCCCGCTGCTCCTTATAAAGCTTTGCTTTAAGATGGCTTGCTTGCTCGGCATGGCTAAGCGAGCTTGGCTATGCTCTCGCTACGCTGCTCCTTGCCAGGCCAAAAATAAAACTTTTTTTCTCGCTTGCACTAATTTTATGGCTATGCCAAGAAGATACTTGCACTCGCTGTGATAAATATTCAAGCAAGCTTGATATTTCTCGCTCGTTTATTCGTATCTTTAGCTTTGCTCTGCAAAGCAGAAATTAGGCTGCGGCTCGGAAATGCCTAAATAAATTTGGCATTTCTCTCGCCTTGCACTAATTTTGTCCTAAAAATAAGGAAGTATGATGAAACAGATACTTGTACTCAATGGCCCTAACCTGAATCTGCTGGGTAGACGCGAGCCGGAGATCTATGGTGACAACTCCATGGAGGCCTGTATGACGGCCCTCAAGGAGCGGTTTCCCGAGGTGGCGCTCACCTATTACCAGTCGAACGTGGAGGGGGAGCTCATCAACAAACTGCATGAGGTGGGATTTGCCTACGACGGCGTAGTGCTCAATGCTGGGGCATACACGCACACATCGGTGGCGCTGCACGATGCCATCAAGGCCATAGACACGCCAGTGGTGGAGGTGCATATATCCAATGTGTATCAGCGGGAGACCTATCGCCACACATCGCTCATCACGGGGGCTTGTGTGGGAGTGATAGGCGGATTCGGTATGGACTCTTATCGCCTGGCCGTGGAGGCGCTGCTGGCGCTATGATGACTCACTCAGAGGCTATAGATGCCTACATATTGGCACATATGGATGAGGAGAGCGACTACCTGAAGGCGCTCTACCGACAGACGCACCTGAAGATCATCAATCCGCGCATGACATCGGGACACCTGCAGGGACGTCTGCTCAAGATGCTGGTGCAGATGATAAGGCCACACCGCGTGCTCGAGATTGGTACCTTCACTGGATACTCGGCACTATGCATGGCCGAGGGGTTGCCCGAAGGGGCCATGCTGCATACCTACGAGATAGACGATGAGCTAGAGGACTTTACCCGACCATGGATAGAGGGCTCGCCCTATGGCGATAAGGTGTGCCTGCATATAGGCAATGCGCTGGACGAGGTGCCCGCGCTAGGAGAGACGTTCGACATGGTATTTATGGATGGTGACAAGCGTCAGTACAAGGATTACTACGAGATGGCACTGCAGTATACCTCGCCAAATGCATTTATATTGGCAGATAACACGCTTTGGGATGGCCATGTGGTAGAAAATGCGTATCTTTGTGACCGACAAACGGCGGCCATCAACGAATTCAACGCTTTCGTGGCGCAAGACCCGAGGGTAGAAAAACTCATATTGCCGCTGCGCGACGGACTGACGATGATGAGAAAACGATGAACGGTTAACGATTAACGATGACGAAAACTTTCCTCCGGATGGTACTCTAAACCCTAAACTCTAAACTAAAAAACTTAAAATAATATATGGAATCGACCAGACAAAGTAAGATTGCTCGCTTGATACAGAAGGAGCTGAGCGAAATATTCTTGTTGCAGGCCAAGGCGATGAATGGTGTGCTCGTATCGGTGACCTCGGTACGCGTGAGCCCCGACCTGAGCATTGCACGTGCATACATCAGTGTGTTTCCCTCGGAGCGCGGTGCTGAGATTGTGAAGAACCTCACCGGCAACATGCGCTCGATACGATTTGAACTGGGCGGGCGCCTGCGCCATCAGCTGCGCATCATACCCGAACTGAAGTTCTTCGTTGACGACTCGCTCGACTACCTGGACCGTATCGACGAACTGCTCAAGGAATGAACCTCGCGCTGTACATAGCAAGGCGTTATCTCTTCTCCAAGAAGTCACATAATGCGATCAATGTGATCTCGGGCATCGCGGTTTGCGGTGTGGCCCTGGCTACATTGGCCTTGGTGTGTACGCTATCGGTGTTTAACGGGTTTCACGACCTCATATCGAGCTTCTTTACACACTTCGACCCACAGCTCAAGGTGGAGGCGGTGAGGGGTAAAACCTTTGCGCAAGACTCGGCCATGCTGGCCAGCATACGCCAGGTAGAGGGCGTGGAGGTGGTGAGCATGACGCTCGAAGACCATGCCATGGCCAAGTACCAGGAGCAGCAGGCGATGGTGACCATCAAGGGGGTGGACGATGACTTCGAGGCACTCACAGGCGTGGGAGAGATATTGTATGGTAACCCCGAATTTAAGCTGTATGATGCTGTGGCCGACTATGGCATACCGGGCATACAGCTGATGTATATCTTGGGCATGGGCATGCAGCCTTTCGACCCCATAGAGGTGTATGCGCCACGCACTGGGACGAAGGTCAACATGACCAACCCATTGGCCAACTTCAGACGCATGCCGCTATACTCGCCCGGCACGGTGCTCAACATCAATGATGCACGCTACGCCTCGTCGTATATCGTAGCTTCGCTGGACTATGCGCAGCGCCTCTTCGACTGTGAAGGACAGATAAGCGCCATAGAGCTGCGCTTGGCACCGGAGGCCAACACGGCTCGGGTGAAGCGCACGATACAGCAGCTGGTAGGGGCCGACTTTACCGTGCACGACCGCTACGAGCAGCAGGAGGCGACATTCAAGGTGGTGAAGATAGAGAAGCTGGTGTCGTATCTCTTCCTCTGCTTCATACTCATGGTGGCCTGCTTCAATATCATCAGCTCGGTATCGATGCTCATACTCGACAAGCGCGACAATGTGGAGACACTGCGTAGCATGGGGGCCACACAGCGGCTCACCGAGCGGGTGTTTATCTACGAGGGTAACCTGATAGCCTTCTTGGGAGCCATCGTGGGACTTGTGCTGGGTATCGTGCTGTGTCTGCTACAACAGAAGTTCGGATTCATAGGCTTGGGCGGCAGCGGACAGTTTGTGGTCGATGCCTATCCCGTGAGGGTGAAACTGCTCGATGTACTGCTCGTATTCTTCTCGGTCATCGTGGTCAATGCCGTATCGGTGTGGTTGCCCATCAAGCTGCTCAATAAATATTTCATGAAAAAGTTGTAGCATACATCGAAAATTGATTAAATTTGCAAAAAATAAATTATCATGAGTAATAGTTTCTGGACTTCTTCGCATAAGTTCTTGTATCTGTTTCTGGCTCTCCGTTACTGGATGACGCCCGCGAGAGTGTATAAACTGGCGCATGGAAAGAATCCCCGCACACCCAAGGATAAGGAGGTGGTGCGCCGATTGCTTGACAAAGGTGTCGTGTACAGACGTAGACGCGACGAGTAGTTTGGGTAGATAAAGGGAGCAGGAAGGAGTATAATACCTGTAGGCGTTACGTACGCAAAGCACTATAAAAGAATATCACCACCGAGCCGGTGGTGATATTTCTTTTTATATAGGTATGGGGTAAGGCTAGTCTACCTTCTCATCGAGCAGGGCTATCTGCCACACCTCCTTGATGTCGGTGACATAGTGGAAGGTGAGTCCCTTGAGGTACTCGTCGGGTATCTCGTCGATGTTGCGGCGATTCTCCTCACAGAGGATGATCTCCTTGATGCCGGCACGCTTGGCTGCCAGGATCTTCTCCTTGATGCCGCCTACGGGGAGCACCTTGCCGCGCAGACTGATCTCACCCGTCATGGCGAGGTTGGCCTTCACCTTGCGGCGTGTGAGTGCCGAGGCCAGTGAGGTGGCCATGGTGATACCTGCCGACGGACCATCCTTGGGCACGGCGCCTTCGGGCACGTGGATGTGGATGTTGTGGCTGTCAAATATCTCGTAGTCGATATCGAGTAGCGAGGCATGGGCCTTGATGTACTCGAGGGCGAGCATGGCCGACTCCTTCATCACATCGCCCAGGTTGCCGGTGAGGGTGAGCTTGCCTCCCTTGCCGCGGCTCAGGCTGGTCTCTACGAAGAGGATCTCGCCACCTACGGCTGTCCACGCGAGTCCCGTCACCACACCGGCATACTCGTTGCCCTGATAGCGGTCGCGCGAATACTCCTGCACACCGAGAAGGTCGCGCAGCTCGGTGGGCTTGATATCGGTATACTCGAAGTAGCCATGAGTGGCATAGCTGCAGGCCAGACGGCGGAAGATCTTGCCTATCTTCTTGTCGAGCTCGCGCACACCCGACTCGCGGGTATAGTTCTCGATGATGGCCTCGAGGGTCTTCTTGCCTATCTTGATATATCCCTTCTTGATACCGTTGGCCTCCTCCTGCTTGGGCACGAGGTGCTTGCGGGCTATCTCAATCTTCTCTTCGGTGATGTATCCGCTCACCTCGATGAGCTCCATACGGTCGAGCAGAGGCGCGGGGATGTTGCCGATGTTGTTGGCTGTGGCGATAAACATCACATTGGAGAGGTCGTAGTCGACGTCGAGGAAGTTGTCGTGGAAGGCGTTGTTCTGCTCGGGGTCGAGGACTTCGAGCAGGGCCGATGAGGGGTCGCCATTGTGGTTGGCCTGACTGATCTTGTCTATCTCGTCGAGGATGAACACGGGGTTCGAGGAGCCTGCCTTGGAGAGGCTCTTGATGATGCGGCCGGGCATAGCCCCGATATAGGTCTTGCGGTGACCGCGGATCTCAGCCTCATCATGTACGCCACCGAGTGAGATGCGTACGTACTGGCGCTTCAGGGCCTTGGCGATGGAGCGGCCTAGTGAGGTCTTGCCCACACCCGGAGGTCCGTAGAGGCAGAGGATGGGCGATTTGAGGTCGCCACGCATCTTGAGTACGGCCAGGTGCTCGAGGATGCGCTCCTTGACCTTCTCCAGTCCGTAGTGGTCGCGGTCGAGCACACGGCGGGCATTCTTCATGTCGAGGTTGTCGGTGGTATACTCGCCCCAAGGGAGGCTGAGCATCACCTGCAGGTAGTTGAGCTGCACATTATAGTCGGGTGACTGCGGATTGATGCGCTCAAGCTTGAGCACCTCCTTCTCAAACACGTCAGAGACCTCGATGCTCCATTTCTTCTTCGCTGCCTTCTTGCGTAGCTCGGCTATATCCTGGTCTTGCACGCTGCCGCCAAGTTCGTCCTGGATATTCTTGAGTTGCTGCTGCAAGAAGTATTCGCGCTGCTGCTGGTCGATGTCCTCACGGGTGCGCATCTGTATGGTGGCCTTGAGATCGGCCAGCTGTACCTCGCGGTTGAGGATCGAGAGCAGGCGTATGGCACGCTCTTGCAGCGACTCCTCCTGTAGGAGCTGAATCTTCTCCTTGATGTCGAACGGGAGGTTAGAGCATACGAAGTTGACGAGGAACATGCCGTTGGTGATGTTCTTGATAGCGAAGGCTGCATCTTGCTGCATGTCTTCGTTGCTCTTGACAAAGCGTACGGCAAGGTCTTTGCAGTTGTCTACGGTGGCGCGGAACTCGCGGCTATTGCGGCGGGGAAGGACCTCGGTGAGGGCTTCGGCCTCGCCCATCAGGTAGGGGCGGGTGGCAGTGATGCTTGTCAGCTTCAGACGTTGCATGCCCTGCAGGATGACCGTAGTGGTCTGGTCGGGCATCTCGAAGATACGTACCACACGGGCGGCGGTACCGGTCTCATAGAGGTCTTTCAACACGGGATCTTCGGTCTCGGGGGAGCGCTGGCAGAAGACGCCGATGGCGCGTTCCTGCTTGAAGGCGTCCTTGATGAGGCGCAGTGAACTCTTGCGCCCTACCGATACGGGCAGCACGATGCCGGGAAACAGTACCATATTGCGTAGGGGCAATACGGGAAGTATGGCATCGAGGGGATTGTCGAAAAGTGTCTCCTCATTGCCGTCAAAGTCGGCAATGAGGGAGATAGAGTGCTCGGTCTCTACCGGCTCATTGGTGTCAACGTATAGTTTGCTTTTTATCATAGTCAGTCTGTAGTGGCTATTGCTATTGTTTTACTTATTCTTATGCGATTTCTTTGTCTTGGTGTAGTCGATCGTTACGGTCTTGCCCTTGGCGCAAGGGATGGTGGCTATGCCATGCTCGTCTGTATGGAACTTTACCTTGCGGCCGTTGACAGTGACCTTGGCGGTGCGGATGTCGCTGGCTCCACGGCTGCAGCGTACGCGGAGCGGTGCGCCGGCATGGCTCACGATGGTCACCTGCTGGCACTTGCCCTCGCTCCAGTGGAAGTCTACGGTGAAGTTGCCCATAGCCTTCATGCCAGTGACACGGCCAGTGCGCTCCCATACCTCAGGCAGTGCGGGGAGGATGTTGATATAGCCATGTGCGCTCTGCATGAGCATCTCGGCCATTCCAGAACATACACCGAAGTTACCGTCGATCTGGAAGGGGGCGTGGGAGTCGAAGAGGTTGTAGTAGATGCCACCGGCACCCGCATTGATACCGTATGAGGTGGAGTGCTTGAGGGCGTTCTTGATGATGACGTGGGCATGGTTGCCATCCTGAGCACGTGCCCAGAGGTTGACCTTCCAACCCATGCTCCAGCCTGTGGCCACATCGCCACGCAGCTTCAGAGAGTTTACTGCAGGGACGAAATACTCGCTCTCGGGAGTGATCTGGTCCATGGGGAAGAGGGCCATCAGGTGCGACATGTGGCGGTGGCCACGATCGTGGGAGATGTCGAACGGGGTGTACTTCCATTCGCGCAGGAGCAGGTCGCCCTGCTTCACTCCATTGTAGGTCTCGCCCCACACGCCGGTATAGGGCTCGGTGTGCAGACCCTGGTCGGTCTTGGCAATGTAGAGGTCGAGCTTCTCGATGTCGGCTGCCGTGAGGCCTAGCTCGCTGGCATCGAGGATGCTGATGGCCTCCTTGATGTTCATGAAGAGGTAGTATATCATCTGCTGGGCATGGGCAGTGCCATCCTCGGTCTGATTGTCGTGCTGCTCAGCGCTGAACTCATTGGGCGCCACGAAGGTGCCGTCGGGAGCGAAGGTATAGGGGGTGTGGTAGTTTCTTACGTTGGGCTGCTCATCCTTAGTGTTGTCGAAGCCGCGATCCTCGATGAGGCGGTGAAACCAGAACTCGGCTGCGCTCCACATGGCGGGGAAGGCCTGCCTGAGGAACTCTTTGTCCTGCGTGTAGCGCCAATGGGTCCACAGGTGGCTGGTGTACCATACGTTGGCCACGAGGTAGTTGTCGCCCCAGGTGCTCATGCTGTTGTAGAGCGACG
>JAFOYZ010000018.1 GCA_017424485.1 Bacteroidaceae bacterium | reverse complement strand
GGGGGTCATGCGGCAGACATAGATCTCTACCTGGGGATTGGCGTGGCGCAGACTGTCGATGAGGGCGAGGTAGTCGGGGATAAACTCATCGCGGTAGTTGGGCCAGTTGCGCGGGTCGGTATCGTTGAGGCCCAGGTGGATGATGGCCTTGTGGGGCGCAAAGGCGAGGGCATCGCGCCAGGCCTGCTGCTGTATGTAGGGGCGGTGGCCACGGCTCAGGAGCGTGGCGCCCGAGTGGCCGAAGTTGCGCACATGGTAGCCCGGGCCCAGCATCTGTGCCAAGCGTGTGGGGTATGAGGTGCGCGAGGGGTTGCGGTGGCCGTAGCCGTAGGTGACGCTGTTGCCTATGCAGGCTACGCGCAGGGTGTCGGTGGCAGTGGCGGTGGCGACGCTCAGCACCCAAAGGAGTAGGGCGCATAGCAGGGCGGTGTGTTGCTGGTGTCTCATAATGGCTGATGTATATTAATATATAGGTGTGTGGTGCAAAGTTAACGAAAAAAATGGTTGAATGGAATTTCTGCCTCGCTCAGAAAAGAAAATGTAAACTTTTTCTCTGCATCCGCTCGCTGACATTGGGTGTTTCGCTCGGCTTAGCTTTTTGTTTTTAGTCCTACTGCGTAGGTCAGAAATTAGGCTGCGCCTCGGAAAACTACAAATAAATTTGCGTATTCGCTCAGCTTGCACTAATTTTGCAGACTAATAGGGAAAATAATCAATAACTTATACAATTTTTTAATCACATGACAAAACGTTTCTTTTCACTCGCACTCGCAGGCTTGATGACCTTCGGTGCATTCGCACAGGATGCGAAGAAAGATGAGGGATTCGTATTCACCACCGTGAAGGAGAACCCCATCACCTCTATCAAGAACCAGAACCGTGCCGGTACCTGCTGGTGCTATTCAAGCCTCGCATTCATCGAGTCAGAGTTGCTCCGCATGGGTAAGGGTGAGTTCGATTTCTCAGAGATGTACATCGTACACAACACCTACCTCGACCGCGCCGACAAGGCCGTTCGCACCCACGGCGACATCTCATTCTCACAGGGCGGTTCGTTCTACGACGTGCTCTACGGCATGGAGAAGTTCGGTCTCGTTCCCGAGGCAGAGATGCGTCCCGGTGTAATGTATGGCGACACCCTCAGCAACCACAACGAGCTCACCGCAGTGAGCGATGCTGTAGTGGCAGCCATCGCCAAGGGCAAGCACCGCAACCTGCAGAGCGACGCCAACGGCAACATGCTCTGGAAGAAGGCTATCGAGGCCATCCACGACATCTACCTCGGCGTACGTCCCGAGAAGTTCAACTACAACGGCAAGGAATACACCCCGAAGTCATTCTACGAGTCTACCGGCCTCAACGCTGCTGACTACGTTTCACTGACCTCATACACCCACCACCCCTTCTACTCATCATTCGTGCTTGAGATCCAGGACAACTGGCGTTGGGCACAGTCATACAACCTCCCCATCGACGAACTCATGGAGGTATTTGACAATGCCATCATGGAGGGTTACACCATCGCATGGGGTTCTGACGTAAGCGAGAACGGCTTCTCACGCAACGGCGTAGCCAACATGCCCGACAAGAACAAGAGCGCCGACCTCGAAGGTTCCGACATGGCAAGATGGCTCAAGCTGAGCGAAGAAGAGAAGAAGAGCACTCCCAAGCCCTCAACCGAGTTGTGGTGCACACAGGAGCAGCGTCAGCTCGCTTACGACAACTGGGAGACCACCGACGACCACGGTATGCAGATCTACGGTATCGCCAAGGACCAGAACGGCACAGAGTACTACATGGTGAAGAACTCATGGGGCGAGAGCGGTACCTACAAGGGTATCTGGTATGCTTCAAAGGCATTTGCTCGCTACAAGACCATGAACATCGTGGTGCACAAGAACGCTATCCCCAAGGATATCCGCAAGAAGCTCGGTATTAAGTAAGAGACGAAAGCATAAAGAAAGAGCAGCGATGACTTCGCTGCTCTTTTTTTTTATGGTTCCACGTTTAGTGTGTAGTGTTTAGTGTTTAGAGTTTAGAGTATGCACCTTCGGTGCCGGTTAAAGAAGCTGCGCTTCGGTTAAAGTGCTCAGCACGGTTAATCGCTCCTTTGTCGCTGGTTAATCGCAGCTCTGCTGCTCCGTTCCACGTTCCACGTTAATCGTTCCTCGTTTAGTGTGTAGGGTTTAGTGTTTAGTGTTTAGAGAGACCCCCTCCGCTTCGCTCGTCCCCCTTGAAGAGGGGACAGTGCCCTCCGGATGGCAGTTTTCGTCTTCGTCATCGTTATCGTTCCACGTTCATCGTTCCTCGTTCAACGTTTAGTGTGTAGAGTTTAGTGTGTAGAGTTTAGTGTTTAGAGTTCTTGGAGTGAAGGAGTTACAGGGAGTTGTTATTCATAGTCGAAAGTATTGTCTGCAACTCCTGAACTTCTGCACTCCTGAAACTCCTAAAAACAATTTCTGCACTCCTGAAACTCCTAAAGTTAATTTTCAATTTGCTCAACGTTCCACGTTTGCTATTTCGGCCGCCTTGGCCAATGCCTCGGGCTTGCCTGCATCGACCCAACGGAAGTCGTGGGGCGCCTCTATGCCGCAGATATGGTGCTGGGGCGCGTGTTGCCAATAGAAGTTGGTGATGGAGAAGACGTCGGTCTGCTGATGGAGCAGCGGGAAGAGGGTGGGGGAGATGATGTGTATGCCGGCAAAGGCGCGTAGGCGGTACGAGCTGTTGTCCTCGGTGAGCCCCTCGAGGGTGGCCTGCAGACCTTCGTGGGCGGTGCGTACCTCGCCCGACTGTATGTTCTTCCAAGCCACGAGGCGGTCTGCACCATCGAAGATGAGGTAGCGCGAGGTGTGGCGCTGGCTCACGAGGAGCGAGGCATCGGCACCCCCATCGAGGTGATGGGCATAGAGTGCTGCCAGGTCGGCATTGGAGAAGATGTCTACATTGTGTATCAGTATGGGGCTGTGGGTGTTGAAGAGGGGCAGGGCCTTGCGTATGCCGCCGCCAGTGTCGAGCAGCTGCCCGCTTTCGTCAGAGAAGGCTATATCGAGTCCGAACCCTTGGTGTGTATTGACATAGTGGATGATCTGTTCGGCATAGTGGTGCACGTTGATGACCACGCGGGTGAAGCCGGCAGCGCGCAGGCGCAGCAGCTGGTGGGCAATCATGGGGAGTCCGTCGACCTCGACCATCGCCTTGGGGCGGTCGTCGGTATAGGGCCTTAGTCGGGTGCCGAGGCCTGCGGCAAATATCATAGCGTTTCTCATAATGTCATTTCTTACCGAATCCCTCTTCGATTTTCAGGAAGGCCGATACTGCAAAGGTGACGGCACAGCATCCCATAATCCAGATAAAGAAGCCGCGGTAGCCCATCCACTCTTGCAGGGCACCAGCCATCATGCCGGGTAGCATCATGCCCGCTGCCATGAAGGCGGTGGCGATGGCGTAGTGGGCGGTCTCGTGGGTGCCGCGCGCGTAATATATAAGGAAGAGCATGTAGGCGGTGAAGCCGAAGCCATAGCCAAACTGCTCGATGAAGAGGCACGAGGAGATGATGAGGGCGTTGGAGGGGAGGGCGTAGCTGAGGTATACGTATACGATATCGGGTAGCGAGATAGCCCATACCATGGGCCACAGCCAGCGCTTGAGTCCGCCACGCGAGATGCAGATGCCGCCCAGGATGCCGCCCAGAGTGAGGCCGATGGGGCCCAGTGTGCCCTGTATGACGCCTATCTGCTTTAGGGTGAGACCTAGTCCGCCCTCGGCAAGGGGATCCATCAGGAAGGGGATGCTCATCTTGCCCAACTGAGCCTCGGGGAAACGGAAGAGCAGCATGAAGAGCAGTGCCGGCAGAGCGCCCTCTTTCTGGAAGAAGGTGACGAAGGTGTGGGCAAACTCCTTGAGGAGGTGGCGTGTGGCAAACTGGCGAGGCGCATCGCTGTGGGGGCGGGGAAGCTGGAAACCATGGTATATGCCTACGGCTACGAAGAGCGCGGCTACCATGAAGAAGGCGTATACCCAGGCCTGCTGGGCATCGTTGCCAGTGCGGCCGATGAGCCAGTCGACGATAATCAGCATGCCGCCCTGACCTGCCAAAGTGGCCAGACGGTAGAAGGTGCTACGGATGCCTACGAAGAAGGATTGGTCGCCCTCGTCGAGCGCCATCATGTAAAAGCCGTCGGCAGCCACGTCGTGGGTGGCCGAACTGAAGGCCAGGAGCCAGAAGATGGCCAGGGTGTACTGCAGGTAGTGGGCCATGGGGAGGGTGAAGGCGATGCCTGCCATGCCGGCTCCCATGAGCAGCTGCATGGCGACAATCCACCAACGCTTGGTCTTGAGAAGGTCTACGAAGGGGCTCCAAAGGGGCTTGATGAGCCACGGCAGGTAAAACCATCCGGTGTAGTAGGCTACCTCGGCATTGCCTAGGCCGAGTTGCTTGTACATCACCACAGAGAGGGTGATGACGATGACGTAGGGGAGTCCCTCGGCAAAGTAGAGTGAGGGTACCCAAGCCCAAGGCCAGGACTTGCGGCGAGCCGAGGAGGGCGTGGCGGGGGTGATGTGCTTATCCATAGTGATATGTGTGTGCTTAAAAATGCAAAATTAAAGAAAAAAATGGATTGTACAGCATGGCGGAGCTACAAACAATCGAAAAACGTAGAGCGAAGTTTTCAGTCCGACGTGCTACTTATCCGTACATTTTTTGTACCTTTACAGCGAAATAGCAAGAATCATGGAGAGACTGAAGCAACTATATAAAGAGTATACAGGGCATGAGGCCGAAGCGTGTAGCTCGCTCACTCCCGCAGGTTCGCCCCGCCGATACTACAGACTGAGCGCCGGGCAGCACACGGCTGTGGGTGTAGTGGGTACTGCGCTGGGCGAGAATGAGGCCTTCGTGGCTATAGCGCAGCAGATGCGACTGAAGGGGTTACCCGTACCCGAGGTGTATGCCGTATCGGCCGATGGCATGTGTTACCTGCAGGAGGACCTGGGCGATACGTCGCTGTTTGATCTGATAGCCGAGGCGCACAAGAGGGGCGGGTATGACGAGGCCGACATGGAACTGCTGAGGCAGGTGATGAGGCTGCTGCCCGATGTGCAGTGGCGCACGGCTGAGCAGTTTGACTTTACGCATTGCTACCCCTCGGCCGAACTGAACCGAAGGGGCATACAGTGGGACCTGCACTATTTCAAATACTGCTTCCTCAAGGCTACAGGACTGGAGTTTGAGGAGGAGCACCTAGAAGATGACTTTGACCGTATGTCCGAGGTGTTGCTGCAGGAGTGTGCCGATACGTTTATGTATCGTGACTTCCAGTCGCGCAACATCATGATACGCGATGGCAAGCCTTGGCTTATCGACTTTCAGGGTGGGCGGCGAGGCCCTGCGGAGTATGACCTGGTGTCGTTCTTGTGGCAGGCAAGGGCACGGTTTACGCCCGAGATGAGGCGCGAACTGATAGAGGAGTATCTGAAGTCGGCACGGCGCTATCGCTCGTTTGATGAGGAGGTGTTTGCCCAACGTCTGCAATACTTTGTGCTCTTCCGTACATTGCAGGTGCTGGGTGCCTATGGCTACCGCGGATACTTTGAGCATAAGGCGCACTTCGTGCAGAGCATACCGATGGCGATAGATAACCTGCGTGCTCTGCTGGCCGAGAATGACTTTGCTGATATGTCCTATCTCGCCGACCTGCTGCGTAGGATGGTCGCATTGCCTATGTTTGCCCCCAACGAGGAGGCGAGCGAACTGACGGTGCGCATCACCAGTTTCTCTTACAAGAAGGGTATCCCCGAAGATGCCAGCGGCAATGGAGGAGGCTTCGTGTTTGACTGCCGAGCCATACATAACCCTGGACGCTACGACGAGTATAAGCAGCTCACGGGAATGGACGAACCGGTCATCAGCTTCCTCGATAAGGAGGAGGCCATGCAAGACTTCCTGGAGCATGTGTATGGTATCGTGGACTACTCCGTGGAGAAATATCGCTCACGCGGATTCAAGCATCTGATGGTCAGCTTCGGATGCACCGGCGGTCAGCACCGCTCGGTATACTCGGCCGAACACCTGGCGACACACCTGCGCGAGAAATTTGGCGTGAAGGTCGTACTCACGCATCGCGAACAGCAAAAGAAATTGAAAATTGAAAATTGAAACTCACAAACTTAAAAACTCACAATTCATAATTCATAATTCAGAATTCTTTACCCATGTATTTAATTGCAGATAGCGGATCAACCAAGACAGACTGGTGCCTTTGCAAGGAGGATACCATATTGGCGACAGTGCAGACACAGGGATTGAACCCCTATCACCAGAAAGAAGAGGTGATAGAGCAGGTGATAAGCAGCGAACTGCTGCCCCAGCTGGAACAGTATGTGAATCTCATGCTACGCGGAGAACTCAAGATTATATTCTACGGAGCCGGCTGTGCCAACGAAACGGCATGCAACAGGGTGAGAACTGCCCTTGAGAAAGTGCTGAGTGTAGACGATATCACCATCCATAGCGACCTCCTGGGTGCTGCACGCGCTCTTTGTGGACATGAGGAGGGTATCGTGTGTGTGCTGGGTACGGGGTCGAACTCGTGTCTGTATGATGGCAAGGAGATCATTGCCAACACTCCGCCCCTAGGGTATATCCTCGGCGATGAGGGTAGCAGTGCTGTGCTGGGACGCCGCCTCGTGGGAGACTGCCTCAAGAACCAGCTGCCCGAGAATGTCAGAGATGAATTCTTTGCCGAGTATGGACTCACGCAGGAAATCATATTGGAGAGGGTATACCGCCAGCCCTTGGCAAACCGCTTCCTGGCTAGCTTGACGCCCTTCCTCTCGAAACATCGTGAGGTGCCCGAAGTGCACCGACTGCTGGTGGAGAGCTTCACCGACTTCTTCGTACGCAATGTAAAGCAGTATCGTAGACCATGGCTGCCCCTGCACTTTGTGGGGTCGATAGCCAGAGCCTTTGAAAGCGAACTCAAAGAGGCTGCCGAAGGCCTCGGCATGGAAGTGGGAGATGTGGAGCAGAGTCCGCTCGAGGGATTGGTGAAGTATCATGTGGGGTGAGGGTAGTTGCACTATCTTTAGCTTGTTGAAATATGGTATTTCGTTCGGTTTAACTAAAAATCTCACACTCAGCAATGCAAATAAATTCGCATTGCCTTCGTTAATTCGATTTTTTGCACTAATTTTAGTGCTTGCTCTGCAAGCCCAGAAGATAGGCTGCACCTCAGAAATGCTCAAATAAATTTGGTATTTCGTTCGGTTTGCACTATCTTTGCAGCCGATTTAGATATATCAACATAATGTCTAACGTAATTAACTATTTATTAATTTATTAACTTTTAATGGAAAACTTAAAGAACATTGCTCCCGTAGAAGGTTTCGACTGGGAAGCGTATGAAAAAGGTGATGCCGTAGTAGGTATCTCACACGAAGAGCTTGAGAAAGCTTATGACAACACCCTTAACAAGGTGGGCAACAACGAGGTTGTTGAAGGTACCGTAATCGGTATGAACAAGCGCGAAGTAATCGTTAACATCGGTTACAAATCAGACGGTATCATTCCTATGAGTGAGTTCCGTTACAATCCTGAG
>JAFOYZ010000017.1 GCA_017424485.1 Bacteroidaceae bacterium | reverse complement strand
GAGATGCTTCGCGGAAGCTGGGGGATTCGAACCCCCGGTACGGTAACCCGTACGTCAGTTTAGCAAACTGGTGGTTTCAGCCACTCACCCAAACTTCCAATAGGTTACGAGCCGTTCCCTTTTTGCGAGTGCAAAGGTAGAAACTTTTTTTCATTCCACCAACTATTCCACTATTTTTTTTCTATCTTTATAACAAAATCGCGAAGATATAAACACTCACCCCCATAAAGCGAGTTTTATTCACTCGTTTTACGTATCTTTGTAAAAATTATCCCATAGGCACGAAATTTAGTTATTTTACGTTATATCGATATTATACCTTATTTAAATAAGACATGAGCACGAACAACCACGACAATCTACCACGCGGCTGCCGCATCATCGATTTTCCCGAATTCATGGATGCTCGTGGAGGACTATCCTTTGCCGAGAGCGAAGGCCACATCCCGTTCGCCGTAGAACGCGTGTTCTGGCTATATAACCTCTCTGGATGTCATTCGCGAGGAGGACACTCACATGGACATTGCGCACAAGTAGTAGTTGCCGTGCATGGAGCATTCGACCTACTCCTCGATGATGGCACTACTAGCACCACCATACATCTTGACTCGCCGCATCGCGGCGTGCTTATTGCTCCTACGGTATGGGACGAACTCAAGAATTTTGCCGAAGGTACTGTGGTCATGGTAATGGCCTCACACCATTTCGACGCCGAAGACTATATCAGCGACTACGAGGAATACCGAAACGAACTTGTAGAACTGCGCACCTACTCACCCACCCTCAAGACCGAGTGGGACGCCTTCGTCGATAAAGCCAAGAACAGCACCTTCCTCCACAAACGCAGCTATATGGACTATCATGCCGACCGCTTCACCGACTGCTCGCTCATGTTTTACAAGCGTGGCGAACTGATAGCTCTGTTACCCGCCAACTATGCGAAAGAACGACAAGCAGTGTATTCTCATGGCGGACTCACCTATGGTGGACTGCTATTATCAGAAAGCATCACAGCCATAGAGGCCATGCAAGCCATGGCTTGTGCTAAAGAATGGATGAGGAAAACCCTCAACGCACAATACTGGTACTATAAGCCTACGCCACATATATATCATCGCATGCCTGCAGAGGAAGATCTATATGCACTGTTCAGGCACGAGGCTACCCTAACGGCACGCGCTGTCTCCTCAGTCATCGAGAATGCCAACCGCCTGCCCCTACACAAGTCGCGCCGACATGGTGCCAACAAAGCCCAGAACAACCATGTCACCTACCATGAGAGCAATGACCTACAGGCTTTCTGGAAGATACTCGACGAGAGGTTACGCACAAGACACAACAACAAACCGGTACACACCGTAGACGAAATGATCAGACTGCAAGAATCATTTCCCGAGCAGATACGCCTATTTGTCGCCACCATTGACAACGAGGTGGTAGCAGGAACACTAATATACGAGACCGAACAGACAGCCCACACACAATACATAGCATCTACCGAGCAGGGGCGCACCGTAAGAGCACTTGACGGACTCCTCAAACATCTGATTGAGGACGTCTTCGCTCACAAACGTTATTTTGACTTCGGTACCTCAATGGAACCCGGAAGCAACCATATCAGCGAAGGCCTCTTCACGCAAAAAGGCGAATTCGGAGCACGCACCATCGTGTATGACACATACCTAATTCAATTGACAATTGATAATTAACAATTCCGCAGCGCAGCGAGAGCAGAGTCAAATTCATTTGAGCTATGCCGAGCAAGCAAGGAATCTTAATGCAGAGCATTATAATTGACAATTACCCACCGCAAGCTATTTACACGTAACCGCCATACATATGATCAAATTTCTCGACCTTCAAGCCATCAATGCCGCTCACGGAGCAGAGATAGAGGAAGCCATACTACGTGCCACACGTTCCGGCTGGTATCTTCGTGGAGAGGAGACCCGACGTTTCGAAGAGGCCTACGCTAAGTACATCGGCTGCCGCCATGCCATCTGTTGCGGCAATGGTCTGGATGCCCTGCGCCTCATCTTCCGCGCCTACATAGAGATGGGATTATTACACGAAGGCGATGAAATCATCGTACCTGCTAACACCTACATAGCAAGCATATTAGCCGTCACCGACAACCATCTGAAGCCCATCTTTGTGGAGCCCGACATCGACACGCTACAAATAGACGGCACCTTAATAGAACAGCACATCACACCACGTACACGCGCCATCATGATCGTGCACCTCTATGGCCGCTGCGCCTACACCGAACAGATAGGCGATATATGCAACAGACACAACCTTTTACTCATAGAGGACAATGCACAAGCGCATGGATGCATGAGTAAATTGAAAATGGAAAATGAAAAATTGAAAATGGAAGGCTACGACCATTCGGACGGCAACTTCCGCCATCAGGTTCATCTGGAAGAGAATTTTCAATTCTCAAACGAAGTTCGCTGGCCGAAAGGAAAAGAAATTTTCAATTCTCAATTTAAGCATACCGGTTCGCTCGGCCATGCCGCCGGACACAGCTTCTATCCAGGAAAGAACCTCGGTGCATTGGGCGATGCTGGCTG